>JBJTMF010000044.1:0-3296 GCA_046063405.1 Microbacteriaceae bacterium | reverse complement strand
CCGCCGCGGTGAAACGCTGATCGCTGGCCAGTTCATCCGCTCCTATGCGCTTCGCAACCTGCTCGGCCTTATTCGCGACGCCCACGCCCCGGTGCCTGGCACCGAAAGCAAGCAGGACAACCTCGACCGCTTTCGCCGGTTTGAGATTCAATACCCGTCGCTGGGTCGCCGCATCGAAAACGCGTTGCAAAAAGACTTGGATGCCGCTGCTCGCGACCTCGTGGAGATCGCCGAAAGCCTTCGACCACTTGCCGATAACGAGAAGCTGCAGGTTGCCGCGGTGCGAAATCGTTTGGGTTGGATCTAGCGGTATAAAGAATGAACGGATTCGCCGCGAACTTTAGTTGGCGCGCAGTTCGAGATGGACGATCTGACCGATGTCTGCCGTCTTGCCGTCGCTGGCCTCAAGACCATCAAACACTTGACCCTCTTTGGCATAGATGACAGCCATTTGCCCCGGTTCGATTTTCTTCACCTTGCTTTGAGCTTCGGTGGTTAAGTGCCCGGTGATGCGGATGCCGAAATATTCGAACACCAGCTTCTTGCCGTCAAACGCAAGAACCGTGACGCCCAACTTGGTGATCGACTTGGGGTTTGCACTCGACCCCTTGACCACGGTGCCAGACACACCGCCGTTTCCGTTGGTTTGACCGTTCACGCCGCTAACCGAACCCACGTTGGCTAAACCACCCGTGACCTCTTGGTTTGGGTCATTCATCAGCTGTTGGCTTCCGGTGTCGGCACCCGGGCCGGCTTTGCCAGTGCGAGTGTTGACGGTGTGAAAACTACCAATGACCACTTGAATCGCGAAACCAAACAGCAGAACCGAAAGACCCAGAGTTAGCCCTAGGTTTAGGCGTTTTCTAGCCTTGCTTTTGCGCCACTGTTGCCGGTTCATCGGTTGGTCATCCTTAGATTGAGACTAGTGCGATAGCCCGACGCGTTCGGCGATCTTCTTGGCCCAGGCCGGAGCCCACCAGTTGGCTTGCCCGAACAGGCGCATTAGCGCCGGCACCAATAGGGCACGGATGATTGTCGCGTCGAGTAGCACGGCAAATGCGATGCCTAGACCCATCATCTTCATGATGCTGACCCCGCTCACGATGAACGAGATAAACGAAACACCCAGCACGAGTGCAGCCGCCGTGATGATTCGGCCCGACTTCTGCAGACCAAGAGCAACCGATTCGGTGGTGTCGAGGCCAGCTTCATGCTGCTCTTTGATTCGGCTCAGCAAGAACAATTCGTAGTCCATCGAAAGGCCGAAAGTTAGCACCGCGATGAGCACGATACTCGAGGTGTCGATTGTGCCCGTGACCTGAAACTCACCGAGCAAGAACTTTAGGTGACCGCCGATAAACACCCACGACAAAAAGCCGATGGTTGCGCCAAGCGACAAGAAGTTGAGCAGCACAGCCTTTAGCGGCAGCAAGAATGAGCCCGTGAAAAGGAACAACAAAATGAATGTCGCCACAACAATCCAGGCCAACGCCCATGGCAGGTTTTGTTCGATGCCATGCTGTGAGTCGGTGTAAACCGCGGCGCTACCACCAACCAGAATCTCGTCGAGTCCGGCATCATCAAGCGCACGGATGCGGTCGGTGAGCTCAAGCCCTTCGGTGCTGCGGGGTTCAACGTTGTGAATCGCGATGATTCGCGTGTAGTCACCCGCGGTGTAATCGGTTGGGTCGGCAGCGATGTGCGGATACAGCAGCTCGCCGTCGGCAAAGACGCCCTCACCGGTTCTAACCTGCTCGATGTTGGTTTCGAGGCTTAGCTTTTCGGCGTAGTTCTGCACCTTCTCGGCGGTTGCTCCGCGCACAATGATCTCAACCGGGCTGGCCTCGCGACCTTCGAACCGATCCCGAATCACATTGGTCGCCTGCACCACGCGGTTATCCGATGGCAGAACTCGGTCATCAACCTGACCAAACTGCACGCCACTGCCCAACGCCATCAGCGAACCGAGCCCGACCAGAGCGACCAACACAACTCGCACCGGTTTGGCCATAACAGATCGCGCGATGTCGGCCCAAACGCCATCGTCTGAGTGTTTAACCGAGCCCTTATAAACCACAACCTTGTTGACGCGGTCACCAAGGAGATTGAGCGCAGCCGGCAATGCCAACAATGATGCCGCGAGCGCGAGAATCACAACCACGAGGCCCGCGTAACCCATCGAACGCAAGAAGTACTGCGGGAAGATGAATAGCGCTCCAAGCACGACCGCCACCGTGAAACCACTGAACAAAACGGTACGGCCGGCACTCAGCATGGTGCGCTCAACCGAATCGGCTACCGAATGCTCTTGCTGGCGCTCTTCACGAAAACGGTTCACCATCAGAAGCGCGTAGTCAACTCCGAGGCCGAGGCCCATACCGGTGATCAGGTTGATGCCGAAAACCGAGGTGTCGGTGAACAGCGTTGAAAGCCACACGAAGAAGAACGAACCCATAATCGCAAGCCCGCCAACCAACAACGGCAGGCCTGCTGCAACCAGTGATCCGAAAACAAACAGCATCAGCACGATCATGATTGGTACCGCTATGGTCTCGGCTAGGGTCACGTCGCTTTTGATCACGGAGTTCAGTTCGGTGGTGACTGCGGCCATGCCCGCAAAATAAACGGATGCGTCGTTGAATCCGGATCCGAATTCGGTGACCAGCTCTTCGACGACCTTCGAGTGTGCAGCCGAATCTTTTAGGTCAACAAAGAAATAGACCGCGGTTCCGTCTTCGCTTTTCAACGAAGCGGGATTACCGAGCGAGTAATAGGAGTCGACGGCGGTGACATCCTGATTCTTTTGGAGTGCATCGGTGAAGGCAGTGCCGACGGTTTGGCTCAGCGGGTCATCGGCCGAGCGCGGAAAGTCGAGAATTGCCACAACCTCGGCTTGGTCGATGTTGAACTCGCTCGAGAGTAGCTCGGTGACCTTGGTCGAATCGCCGTTCGGGTTATCGTATCCGCCACCCTTCAGAGCACCAAACGCCTGGAAACCCAGCACTCCACCAACCAGAATCAGCGCGATAAAGCCGAAGAGCACGGACTTGCTGTGATTAATGACGAGGCGAGCCAAAGATTTCATGTATGAACCAAAACATTTCTGGGGGTTGATGGGCAAAAAGACCATGCGATGATGTTCCTATGAAGGCCGAACACCGAACCAAGGCTCTGTATTTCTTCGCCTTATCAATTATCGGTCTGGCGACCGCTTGGTATTTCAACTTCCTCGCGGTGCTGGGCAAGGAAGACTACCTAGCCGATGGGTTCACCAGCAACGTCGACTGGGTCTATTC
>JBJTMF010000005.1:0-2991 GCA_046063405.1 Microbacteriaceae bacterium | reverse complement strand
CACGGTCTCGAGCACAAGCTAGAAGTTGTAACTACCGCGATTCTTGCTGGCAAGAGCCGCGACGAGGTTATGCAAATCTGGCGTGACCTGGTTGCACCAGATGTGAAAGCGGCCGACGAATACTGCAAAAACCTCGAGCCTCTCGGTAAGCCAGAAATTGATCTGGCTACCGTTTACAAGAAGTTCGATTCGCACGTTATGCACCTCGGCAAGAACAAATTCGGCAAAAACCAGGTTCACCTCGCCTTCGCGGTTGACCAGAACCTGCAGAACGAACTCGCTGTGGTTCTAGCGTCGGTGGTCAAGAACACCAAGCGTGACATCAACGCCCACGTGCTAACCCGCGGCCTCGGCCAGGACTACTGGGCGAAACTGCACAAGTTGTTCCCAACCATCAACTTCCACTTCCATGACTTCAGCGACATCGACTACGGAGCATCGGTGAACCTGATGTCTCACATCACGGTGTCGACTTTCGACCGCCTGTTCCTTCCGCAGGTTCTGAAGGATGTCGCCAAGGTTCTTTACCTAGACGTCGACATCCTGGTTCGTGGCGATGTCGGTGAACTTTATGACCTGAACGTTCGCAACCACGTCTTTGCCGGTAAGAAGAGCCGCTTGGACGGCTGGTCGAACCTGGTTCACGTCATCACTCGCGTATCACTTCGGCTACCTGCCAAGCAGGCTTGGGCTCTGCGCCGCCGAGCACACGAAACCGGAAAGTTGTCGGCCGACACCTACAACGCTGGCGTGCTCTTGATGAACCTAGACCGTATGCGTAAAGACGAATTCATCGAAAACCACCTCTACTTGGTTGAGAAGCTTCACCTCAATGACCAAGACGTTATGAACTTCTACTCGAAGGGCAAGGCGCTGCAGATTGGTGACGAGTGGAACTTTGTGCCGACTCAGGACTACGCGAAGAACCCGCAAATCGTTCACTTCGCTGGCCCGGTAAAACCTTGGAAGCCACAAAACTCTCTTTACAAGAGCGAGTTCCAAGCGATTGCTAGAGAATTGAAGCTAGGCAAGTAGTCAGGAGATCTGATGCCAAATCGCCCACGCAAAGCAGTCATTCCGGTTGCCGGATTGGGAACCCGGTTCTTGCCGGCTACCAAAGCAATGCCGAAGGAAATGCTCCCGCTGGTAGACAAGCCAGTGATTCAGTATGTGGTTGAAGAAGCCGTTCGTTCGGGCCTTCAAGATATTCTGTTCATCACCGGCCGTGACAAGTACGCGCTTGAAAACCACTTCGACCTCGCAGCCGACCTCGAGTCTCGACTCGAGGCTAAGGGTGATCAAGAGAAGCTCGAGCTCGTTCAAGCCCCGACCGAACTTGGAAACATCCACTACGTTCGCCAGGGTGGAGCCAAAGGCCTCGGTCACGCAGTCAATGCGGCCGCCTCGTTCACCAGCGATGAACCGTTTGCGGTGCTCCTCGGTGACGACGTGGTTGAAGAGACCAGCCACCTGCTCGAGACCATGATCGACGTGCACCAGACCACTGGCGCAAACGTGGTTGCCTTGGTTGAAGTGCCGCGTGAAGAGATTCACAAATACGGCTGCATCAAGCCTGCTGGGCCTGAGTCGGATGGCGTGATCGAGGTTGCGGACTTCGTCGAAAAGCCAAAGACCGAACTCGCACCATCAAACTACGCGGTCATCGGACGTTACATCCTGAACCCTGGCATCCACGAACTGCTGGCCACCCAAGAGCCTGGTGCCGGTGGCGAGATCCAACTCACGGATGCGCTGGCCAAGGCAGCTCGCGAAAAGATTGCGGGCGGAGTGGTTGGCGTGGTCTTCCGCGGCGAACGCTACGACGCCGGTGACAAACTCGAGTTCTTGAAAGCGACCGTCATGTTGGCTACCAAGCGCGACGACCTTGGCCCAGATCTCATGGCCTGGCTGAAAGATTTCGTGGCCAAAGCCAAGTAAGACTCAATGAAAAATCCCCGCTCAATTCGAGCGGGGATTTTTCATTTCGTTGCCTTTACTCACCGAGGTGGAAGTAAGGAACGATCAAGTAGATTCCGTAAAGTAGCGCGCAAGCTGTGACGCTGAATGCTGCGTAGGAAAGCACGCGGTAAACAACCTCGCGCTGAACATCCTTTGACTTACCTTTGCGAGCGCCTGGAACAGCGTGCTGCGCGTTGGTGAGTAGTCGAACACCGACAGCAAACGCTCCCACGATAAGAACGGTGAAGCCAACTGCGGCGAAGAAGACCTGAATCAGGGCGTCCCATTTGATGGTGATTTCCATGTTTACTTCTGTCCCTTCTTGGCGGCCTTCTTCTCGGCTGCGGCCAGCGCACGGCGCTGCTTGGCACTGAGAACAACTTCACCTGCGGTGGATACTTCATTGTCTAGAACGTTGTGGTGACCGACCTTATTACGGTTCGAAATCTGGAAGATCGCGATTACGACACCCAGGGTCAAGATGGCGTCGGCAACTAGACCTGCATCGCCACCAAACTTGGTTAGTGCAGCAGAAGCGGCACCAACTGCGGCTGCGGCCGGAAGAGTAAGCACCCAACCGAGGATCATGTGGCCGGCTTTGCTCCAGCGAACAACGCCGCCCTTACGACCCAGACCCGAACCGATTACCGAACCCGATGCCACCTGGGTGGTCGAGAGAGCAAAACCGAAGTGGCTCGAGGCCAAGATGGTTACACCGGTTGAGGTTTCTGCCGCCAACCCTTGAACCGGACGGATCTCAGAAAGGCCAGTTCCCATGGTCTTGATGATGCGCCATCCGCCAGAGTAGGTGCCGATGGCAATGGCTAGCGCAGCCGAAACGATGACCCACCATTCGACGTGGTTAGGATCCGTTTGGAAGCCCGAGGCAAGGAGAACCAAGGTGATAACACCCATGGTCTTCTGGGCATCGTTAGTTCCATGTGAAAGTGCAACGAGTGATGAGGAGAAGATTTGACCAATCTTGAACTTGCCACGACCGGTTCCGATACCTGTCGTTTCGCGAGTCTTTGC
>JBJTMF010000043.1:0-7590 GCA_046063405.1 Microbacteriaceae bacterium | reverse complement strand
CCAGAGCAAGTTCGGAAACCAGAATCTGACGTGCCTTTACGAGCATGCGCTTTTCACCGGCCGAAAGACCGCGGTCTTGGTCACGGCGCCAAAGGTCGCGAACGACCTCCGAAACCTTAACGACATCGCCCGAAGCTAGCTTCTCGAGGTTCGCCTTGTAACGGCGGCTCCAGTTGGTTGGTTCTTCAGTGAACTCGGCACGTAGAACACTGAAAACCTGTTCGACGCCCTTCTTATCGATAACGTCGCGAACACCGACCATGTCGACATTCTCGGCAGGAACCCAAATGGTGAGTTCTCCCTGAGCAACCTTTAGTTGCAGATAAGTCTTGGTTTCACCACGCAGAGTCTTATCGGCAACTTCGATGATTTTTGCCGCTCCGTGGTGGGGGTAAACGACGGTTTCGCCTACTACAAATTTCATGTGGCTAATTCCCTTCAGCAACCCACAATTTACCACAGATGACGCGGTTTCTAAAGGGTTTGGCGGCCTCTTGGGCTGGGCTAAACTTGAAGGCGACGCAGGAGGAAAAATGTCTGTAAGAAAATTCGCAACCGGTCTCGCTCTGGCCGCATCCATTTTGGTTTCAACCACCGGATGCAGCCTGTCTAGCAACATTGCCAGCCTGCAGCAATATGCCCCTAGCGACGGCGTCAGTGCCAACTACGGGGATGTGAAACTGCGTAACTTCATCTACGTGGTCGAGGGTGAACACCGTCACCTAATCGGCTCGATCGTCAACTCCGGCCTCGAGAACCAGACCATTACTCTGCAGTACACCGATGCTGCTACCGGAGACAAGACCAACTTTGATGTCACCGTGCTCGCCGGTCAGAAGCTCGACTTCGGGTTCAACGAGCAGCCATCGCTAGAGTTCAACATTCTTGGCGTTGCCGGTGGCACGACCAGCATCTACGTTCTTCAGACTGGCACTCCTGCCCAAGAGGTTGTCGTTCCGGTGCTTGACGGCACCCTGCCTGAATACGCCGACGTCATCGCCGACCTGGAGCACTAACACTTATGTCTACTCTTGCTCGCGGAGGTTCCGCGCTCCTAGTAATCGATGTGCAGGTTGGAGTAGTCGCAGAGGCATTCGCCCGCGAACAGACCTTGGCGGCCATCAACACTGCCATCGACAAGGCTCGTGCCGCGAACATTCCGGTCATCTGGGTGCAGCACTCCGACGAAGAGCTCATTCTTGAAAGCCCGGAGTGGGAAATCGCGTCGGAACTTGAGCCGGCATCCGATGAAGCCAAGATTCGTAAGCTCTACCCTTCGTCATTCGAAGCCACCGAGCTAGAGTCGGTGCTTGCCGGGTTGGGTGTTGACCACCTCTACATCTCGGGCGCAGAGACCAACAACTGTGTTCGTCACACCTCTCACTCCGCTCTCGAGCGCGGCTACGACGTGACACTCATTACGGATGCGCACACCACCACCGGATTCGAGTGGGGTGGTTACGTGGTCGATGCGGCGCGCGTAATCGACGAGCAGAACATCAACTTCTTGCACAAAGATCTGCCGGGGCGCACCGCACGTGGCGTAGCCAGCGCAGATCTAGCGTTCTAAACCTCGAACTTATAGCCGAGCCCACGCACCGTCACCAGGTGTTCTGGGCGAGCGGGGTCATCTTCAATCTTTGAACGAATACGCTTCACGTGTACATCGAGCGTCTTGGTGTCGCCGTAGTAGTTGGATCCCCAGACGCGGTCGATAATCTGCCCGCGGGTCAAAACGCGATTGCGATTCTCGAGCAGCAGTTCGAGCAATTCAAATTCCTTCAGAGGCATCGAAACCTTCTGACCATTCACAAACACGAGATGCTGGTCGACGTCCATCCGAACTGGTCCGCCTTCGAGAATGCCATCTTTGCTTCGTTCCGGTTCGGCGTTGCGGCGAAGCACAGCCTTCATGCGGGCCAGCAACTCACGCGTCGAATAAGGTTTCGTGACGTAATCGTCCGCGCCAATTTCAAGACCCACCACTTTGTCGATTTCAGAATCTTTTGCGGTCAACATGATTACGGGCACCTGTGACACCGCACGAATCTGCCGGCAAACCTCGTTGCCACTCAAGCCTGGCAACATCAGGTCTAGCAAGATAATCTCTGGGTCTTGTGAGTGGAAAATCTCGATGGCCGCGTTACCGTCGGCTGCTTCTAAAACCTCGTAGCCCTCTTTTTGCAACAAATACACCAGAGGATCGCGTAGCGACTGTTCGTCTTCAACTACAAGAACTCGAGTCATGCGAGGCTCCTATCAGAGTCAGTTACCACAATCTTTGTATCGGCTAGAGGTAACCGCAGGGTAAACGTTGACCCAACACCGGGTTTCGAGAAGACACTTACCTCGCCGTTATGGCTGAGTGCAGCATGCTTCACAATGCTCAAGCCGAGGCCGGTTCCGCCAGTCTTTCGCGAACGCGAAGGATCCACTCGGTAAAACCGCTCGAAGACTCGCTTCTGGTCTTCTTCAGACATACCAATTCCGGTGTCGGTGACCGAGATTTCGGCGAGGTTGCCATTTACCTGAAGCCCGACCCCGACACTGTCGTGCTCATCGGAATAGATGATGGCATTTTCGATGAGGTTCTTGAGAGCGGCCGTCAGCATCTCTTGGTCACCCACCACAAGAACTCCACGTGGAGCCATGGCATTGATCTTGACGTTGTAGCGCTCTGCTCGGAACGCGTTTCGCTCGACCGCCTCATCGATCACATCCGACAAGTCAACGATCTCGGCGCTGGCTTGAATCTCGGTGGACTGGAACCGTGAGAGCTGAATGACATCTTTGACCAGCCCAGCAAGACGTTTCGCCTCTTTGCTCAAACTCTTAGTGAACTTGGCTAGCGCGGTCGGGTCTTCGGCGGCATCAGATATGGCTTCGGCTAGCAGGCTGATCGCACCAATCGGCGTCTTCAACTCGTGCGAAATGTTGGCGATGAAGTCTCGTCGGGTTTCATCTAGGCGCTTGGCTTCGGTTCGGTCATCAACAAGGAGCAATACATTTCCGTCGCCAATGTTCGTTGCGCGAGCAGCCACATAAATGGTGGCGCCGCGAAGACCCGTGCTGAGTTCGGTGTCGAGCGCTTCGATGGCGTTGGATTGACGCGCTTTCGTCGCTAACGAAGCCAAATCGGAGTGAATCAGCCGGCGATTTGCTAAAAGACCCATGGCCTGCGCACCCTGGGTGGCTCGCACAGCAACATTCGATTCGTTCAAAACGATTGCCGACGCTGCCAAGACTTCGAGAAGTTCGGCGGATGCATCCGACAGCGATTGTGCTTGCTCGAACTTTTCGAGAACACTGCTGCGAACTCGCGCAACCAGACCGCCAACGATCAAGCCACCAAGCAAGAAACCAGCGGTTACCAGCAGCCAAGGTTCAACGGAGTTCACGATTCAAGACTATGCGAATCGACACCAGAGACGGAGTCGCAATAGTTCTTGACCAAGTTTTTTAGCCTGCGATTAAGCCCGAGTTTTACGAACGTTAACCTTGCGCGACCAATCTAAAACACAAGAAGGAGACTCAAATGCGCGAAGTTTTTCAAAAGGAACTGCACGAGGTGCAAGAGCGACTGCACGAGATGGCGGCCGACGCGACTCGCATCATGGAAAATGCCTCAAAGGCATTCATCGGATCCGATGTGACGCTCGCCGACCAGGCTCTCGCCAGCGCCGACCAGATGTCTTCAAAAGCGCTGGCTCTTGATGAACTGGTGATCCGCATTCTCGCTCGTCAATCTCCGGTTGCACGCGACCTTCGCATCCTGGTTTCGGCACTGCGCATCAGCGCTTCTCTCGAGCGCATGGGAGCACTCGCCGGGCACGTGGCTCAGATTGCTCGCTTCAGGTACCCTGGCTCGGCGATTCCAGAATCGCTGCGGGCAACATTTGTTGAACTCGGCGCGATTGATGTCGCCCTAGGTCACAAGATTGAGGCCCTACTGCAGGATCCAAACGTTGACGTAGCGAAATCGATCCAGGCCCAAGACCAGAGAGTCGATGAACTTCACCGTTCGGTGTTCGACACGGTGCTTGGCGATGGATGGAAAGAGAACGCCATGTTCACGGTCGATGTGACACTGGCCAGCCGCTACCACGAGCGCTTTGCCGATCACGTGGTCGACATCTCGTCAAAGATTTCTTACCTCTCGACGGGCGAGTGGAACGACGTCAGCGCCTAAGCGGCACTTCTAAAGCGTGGAAACTACTTCTTACCCTGAGCGGCAACTGCAGCAGCACCAGCGGCAGCGGCCTCTGGATCAAGGTACTCGCCACCCTTGACTAGTGGCTTGAAGTTGGCGTCGAGCTTGTAAACCAACGGAATTCCGGTCGGAATGTTTAGCTCGGCAATTTCGTCATCCGAGATGCCGTCGAGGTGCTTTACCAGCGCACGAAGCGAGTTGCCGTGAGCGGTGATCAAAACCGTCTTGCCTGCCTTGAGCTCACCCACAATTTCGTCATTCCAAAGCGGAAGCATGCGCTCGAGGACATCCTTGAGGCATTCGGTTTTCGGCACGTTTTCGCCAAGGTCTGCGTAGCGCTCGTCGTGAGCCTGCGAGTACTTGTCGTTGTCATCGATTGGTGGTGGCGGAACATCGTAAGAACGACGCCAAATCTGGAACTGCTCTGCACCGTATTCGGCTAGGGTCTGGGCCTTGTCTTTGCCTTGGAGAGCGCCGTAGTGACGCTCGTTGAGGCGCCAATCACGCTTTACGTCGATCCATGAGCGGTCGGCAGCATTTAGTGCGATGTGAGCAGTGTTGATCGCTCGCTTGAGTCTCGAAGTGTAAAGAAGGTGTGGCTTAAGCCCCGACTCGGCGAGCAATTCGCCTGCGCGCTTGGCCTCAGCGCGACCCTGATCTGAGAGATCAACATCGACCCATCCCGTGAAGAGGTTTTCTTGATTCCAGGTGCTGTTGCCGTGGCGCAGCAGGATGACGGTGTATTCAGACATACGACAAGTTTAGTGTCGACCGACTTTGAGTAGCCTTATCGGGTGGCTAATAAGAAACCGATTGGCACGATCACGCGTGGCACAACGAATCCAAATCGTCTACGCCGCGTCGATCGTTTTATCGCCGCGCATCCGGTCATCAAACAAGATGGCTGTGTGGTCGTTGATCTGGGTTATGGGGCGTCACCAATCACTGCGGTCGAAATACATAAACGGCTGCGCAAACTGAATGAATCACTGCAGGTTGTTGGTATCGAAATCGATCGCGAACGAGTCGAGCGAGGTCTTGCCCTTCAGGTTGACGGGCTTTCTTTCTTGCTCGGTGGTTTCGAAACGCCCCTTCCCAATGGGCTTACTAATGCGCATGTGATTCGCGCCTTTAACGTCTTGCGCCAGTACGACGAGTCTGAGGTAGCCGCAGCCTGGAAACAGATGCAGTCGCGACTTCACGTCGATGGCATTTTGGTGGAGGGAACCTGCGATGAAATCGGTCGCCTTTCGAGCTGGGTGTTGCTCGACTCGCAGGCACCTCAAAGTTTCACGATTTCACTGCACCTCGGTTCACTAGAGAAACCATCGGATGTCGCCGAGCGCCTGCCAAAGATTTTGATTCATCACAACGTTGCCGGCGAGGCCATCCATCGATACCTCAGCGAGCTGGATGCCTGCTGGGCCAAGCATGCGCCGCTTTCATCTTTTGGAGTGGTTCAGCGATGGCTGGCCACCTGCGAATCGATGGCGGAACGAGGGTGGCCAATCAGACGAGATAAAAAACGTTGGCGGCTTGGTGAACTCACCGTCGATTGGAGCGCGGTCGCTCCGACTAAATAGCCGGCAGCTCGGCGCGGGCATCCTCTTCGCTCATGCCGCTAGCGCAAAGCAGATCAACGAGCAGTGGTCGCAACAGCAACAACACGGAGGCCTCTCGAACCTGATCGGCTATGCCGTGCTTCTTAGGGTCGAGTTGCCCAATAATCGCAACCAGCATCTCTTGCGCATCGTCTAGCAGCTCTGGCTCCTCGAGACCCTTTTCTAGAACTCGAGTGGCATCGGCAATCTGTTCCATGAGGTCGGCTAGATAAGGGCGAGGTTGCCGGTCTCGAATCAAGAAATCGACTCGACGCACAACGACTCGCAGGTTTCTAGTGGCAAGATCCATGCCGCGCATCAAACGAACTTGCCCGCGCAGTTCATCTCGATACTTGCGAAGAAAAGGCGAAATCTTGGCGATCGAAATTGCACTGTCTAGAGACAAGCGCCAGTTGTCGACCAGTGGCTGAGTGCGGCGGACTCGACGCAATGTGTCATCAGCGACTTCGAGATCTACATCGCGAAGCGCCAACTTCAATGCCTCGAGCGCCTCGAGGAAAACGTCAAACAACTTGTGAGCATCGGTACGGGCAAGCCCTCGTGGGTCACGAGGAATCAAGGCCGTCACCGCTAGCGCGGTTAGTCCACCGATTAGTCCGTCGATACTGCGCACGAAGACCCCGCCGTCAGGTGCGGGAAGAATCTGAACCAGCATCGCCTGCAAACCAACTGTCAGGGCAAAGGTTGCGCTGCCGGAGATAAATCGCGCGCTGATCAAGCAGATGGCGAGGGTCGCGGCGATCTGCCAGATGCCTTGCGAAAAAACTTGCAGCAGAACTTCACTCAATGCGATTCCAACCACCATTCCGGTAGCGGTTTCGAGCACTCGGCGCGGTCTGGCATCGCGGCTAAAGCCCAGTGCCGTAATCGTGACGGTTACCGCAAGTAGCGGATAAGCGTGGCCTAGACCAAAGTGCGCGACGGCATACCCGATGGTCGCTCCGAGTACGATTTGGGCGATTGGTGCGAGCGACTCGAAGGTGCGCTGCCAGGATTCCTTCAAACTCCAGTGAAGTTTTGGTTTCACTTGCGTCCTCCCATGAGGAGGTTTGGTCGAGCCAGACCGGCGGCTTTACCAGCAGCCGAGGGCACGATAACTTCCTGTGACGCCGAAATCTCGGAGTGCTCGTCGATGACCACTAGTGCTGCGTCTTCGGCGACGGTGCGTTGCACCAGACCAAGCGCGATCGGCCCCTGTTCGAAATGCTGCGCTACCGAGGTGACGATGCCGCGAGCGCGTTCCGAGCGAGTGCCGTCTGCGTTCTCCACCCAGATTTCTGCACCAACCTCGGGAAGCACGTGACCAGAACCATCAAGGTGCAGGAAAACCAACCGACGTGGCGGGTGACCCAAGTTGTGAGTTTTAGCAACCGCCTCTTGGCCGCGATAACAACCCTTGCTCATGTGTACAGCCGTGGTCATCCAGTCGACCTCGTGAGGCATTGTGCGTTCATCCACTTCGGCAAGACTCGGTCGCCAAGCCGCGATGCGCAGCGCATCTAGGGCAGCCAACCCGGCTGGCTCGTACTTTGAGGTGAATGAGAGATAGTCCTCTTGGTGAATCAGGAACTCACGGTACCCCCAAGGAGCTCCGTGTGACTTGGCGTAGCGAGCGCCTCCGAGCACCGTTTCTGGCCAGGGGTCTACCCAGTCGGGCTGGAGCCCATCGATTGGCGCAACGGTGCCGAAGACCACGAACTCGGCAGATGCATCTGAGATCGTAACCTTCGATCTAAATGTCATGCGATCGAACCAAAC
>JBJTMF010000042.1:0-28476 GCA_046063405.1 Microbacteriaceae bacterium | reverse complement strand
CCAAATCGAAACCGGCTTGAGTCCCCCGGTGAAATACGGACCGACCGGACTCGCGATCACTCGATATTCTGCGCGGTGTGCGGCACGAACCCCCAAAAAGTCTTCGGCTGCGATTTCGAAAGGTCGAATGTAAAGGGTCTTCTCATCGACAGGCTCCGGAACCCAGTCGCCATCAACCGCAATTAACTGGCGAAGCGACTCCACGAAGAGTTCCTCAGGAACCTCTGGCAAGGCCATCCGGCGAGCGCTCAGCTGAAGACGCTTTGCGTTTTCATAGGGCCGAAAGGTCCAGATCGATCCATCGTCGTGACGGTAGGCCTTGATACCCTCGAAGATCTCTTGCCCGTAGTGCAGCACGGCAGCCGCGGGATCCATTTGAATCGGACCATAGGGAATCACCTCGGCGCTAACCCAGCCCTTGTCCTTCTCCCAAACACAAACCACCTGGTGGTCGGTGCGGTATTGCCCGAAAACCGGCGCGGCCAACACCTCGGCCCGCTTGGCCTCTGGCAGCGGGTTTTGGTTTCGAGTTAGCGAAAACTGAAGGCTCATCGTCGTGCTTTCTTCGGGGTTTAGAGTCTCGAGAAGATGCTTTGGGCAACTTCTGATGTCGTGCGTTTCTGGTCACCACGGTTGGCCAAATCATGAGCAACCGCGTGTTCGATTCTGGCCGAGGCGACATGCTGCTTGAGGTGCTCGAGCAAAAGTGCTGCCGAGAGAATCGCAGCGGTTGGGTCGGCAAGGTTCTTGCCGGCAATGTCTGGTGCCGAACCGTGAACCGGTTCGAACATGCTCGGGAATGCACCATCCGGGTTTATGTTGCCCGATGCACCAAGCCCGATGCCACCGCCGATCGCAGCAGCAAGGTCGGTCAGGATGTCGCCAAACAGGTTGTCGGTGACAATCACATCGAAACGCTCAGGGTCGGTGACCATAAAGATGGTCGCAGCGTCGATGTGAAGGTAGTCAACCTTGACGGCGGGAAATTCTTCGGCAACACGGTTCACTGTGTTCTGCCAGAGCCAACCAGCGTGCACCAAAACATTGTGTTTGTGCACCAAGGTGATCTTCTTGCGGTCTCTGTTGCTGGCCAGTTCAAAAGCGTATCGAACCAAACGCTCGACTCCGAACGCGGTGTTGACCGAAACCTCGTTGGCAACCTCGTTCGGCGTGCCAACTCGAATCGCACCCCCGTTGCCAACGTATGGACCTTCGGTGCCTTCGCGAACAACCACGAAGTCAACCTTGCCCGGGTCGGCCAGTGGCGAAACCACGCCTGGATAAAGCTTGGTTGGGCGGAGGTTCACATAGTGATCGAAACTGAAACGAAGCTTGAGCAACAGGTTGCGCTCGAGAATTCCTGACGGAACGCGAGGGTCGCCGATGGCCCCGAGAAGAATGGCATCGTGCTGTTTGAGCGACTCGAGATCGGCATCCGTGATTGTTTCACCGGTGGCCAGGTAACGTCGCGCACCTAGGTCGTATTCGGTGGTTTGAAATTCGACTCCAGATCCAGCGGTTACACGGTTGATTGCCTCGAGGGCGATTGCAGTCACCTCCGGACCAATACCGTCGCCACCGATTACTCCGATGTCATAAACACGCGTCACGAGTCAGCTCCAAGTCAAGTTAATTACTCCAACTTTACTGCCCGCACAGCTTTAGCGAACGACTGCGTTAACCACCAGAGTTATTGACGGCTTGAGCCCATCTTTGGTTTGCACCTGACCATCGCGCAGTTCACAAACTTCGACATCGAGGTTCAAAGTGGCAAGTAGCCGGGTCATGCTCTCGACCGACGGCAGCACCTGCGGGTCTTGTGGGCCACCGAATCCGCCCTCTAGATTTTCAAGGGCATGCCAAACACCAACAATGCGTCCGCCGCTTTTGATTTGGCTAACCAGATTTTTCAGGGATGCTGCCAGCAGCTCGCCAGGCACCTGAAGATAGGGGACGATGCCAAGATCGACCGGTGCCAAAGTGCTCGAAAAGTTTGCACCCGACGCACAAAGTGTTCTGACTCGGTCGGATACCCCGCGCTCGCGCGCAAAGCCTTGGCATTTCTTGAGACCGATCGAACTTATGTCGACGTTTTCTACCATCCAACCAAGCTCGGCGAGCCAAATGGTGTTTCGCCCTTCGCCGCCAGCGAGGTCGATCGCTGCGCCTGGTTTCAGTCCCTCGCAAAACTCGACAATGAATCGATTCGCGGTCTTGGTATATATGAAGTCATCGGTGGAGTATTTGGCATCCCAATATTCAGGAGCTGTGACAGGTGCTGGCTTGCCAGAGATTCGGCCAAGGATCTTCTTGACGAGCTTTTTGCCAGCGGAATCGGTCATGCTTGCAGTCTAAACTTTGGGTTAGAGAAAGAAGGATTCACCATGGCAGAAGAAATCTCGGTCTCCGACCTAGCACTCGAAATCGAAACGGGCGGATGGGTGCTCGATGTTCGCGAAGACCACGAGTTTGAAGACGGCCACGTGCCTCAAGCGCACCACATTCCGCTAGGTGTGGTGCCCGACCGCTATCTCGAAATCCCGCAGAGTGAAAAGATTTTTGTGATCTGCAAATCCGGTCGCCGTAGTCAGGTGGCAGCAGACTTTTTGCTAGGCAAAGGCTTTGACGCCGTGTCGGTCATAGGCGGCACCGATGGATGGATTGCCTCCGGCAGAGAAGTGTCGTTTGCCGACAGCCTCTAAGTTCTAACGCAAAAGACCCCGGATCGCTCCGGGGTCTTTTCGCTTCTCAACGACTAACGAATCTTGCGACTTCTAGTGAACCGTGAGGTCAATGGCCTTCATGGTGTCAGCCTCGATGGCTACGCGCACTCGCTCGAGAACCTCTGCTGGAACGGGCGAATCCACGGTGATAACCGAGAGTGCCTTGCCGCCCTTTTGCTGACGTGCAATCTGCATTGCGGCGATGTTCACGCCTGCCTCTGCAAATGCCTGCCCATAAACGGCCACGATTCCCGGGCGGTCTCCATAAACCATGAGCACCAGGTGCTCGGCCATCGAAAGCTCAACCTCGTATCCGTTGATGGCGACAATCTTTTGGTGCAGCTTCGGGCCAATGACGGTACCTGAAACCGATGCAAAGGTTCCGTCGGCAAGAGTGGCCTTGATCGATGTGACGTTGCGGTACTCATCGCTTCGAGAGTCAACGACAAGCTTGACGTCTACCCCGCGCTGCTCGGCTAGCAGCGGTGCGTTGACGTACGAAACCTGATCGGTAACGGCGTTCTCGAAGAATCCTTTAAGCCCGGCAAGTTTCAGCACCGAAACATCGTGTGCTGCAATCTCGCCGCGAACCTCAACCTCGATGGCTGAAACGTTTCCGCCAGAGATGCCGAACAAAATCTGGCCCATGTTTTCCATTAGCGAGATGCCTGGTTTGACCGACGAGTCGATGTTTCCACCAGCCACGTTGACGGCATCCGGAACCAGGTCACCGGCCAGCGCCAAACGAACCGACTTGGCCACCGAGATACCAGCCTTCTCCTGCGCTTCATCGGTCGACGCTCCTAGGTGCGGGGTGACCACGATGTTGTCGAGTTCAAGAAGTGGCGACTCTTTAGGTGGCTCTTGCACGAACACATCTAGCCCCGCACCGGCGATTCGGTTGGTTTTCAGCGCGGCATAAAGCGCAGCCTCATCGATGATTCCACCTCGGGATGCATTCACGATTCGCAGGTTCGGCTTCGCGATAGCGAATTCTTTCTCGCCAATCAATCCAGTGGTCTCTGGGGTTTTAGGAATGTGGATGGTGATGAAATCCGCGCGCTTCATGGCGTCTTCGAGCGTTACCAACTCGACCCCCATTTGCTCGGCGCGAGCCGGAGTGACGTATGGGTCGTAACCGATCAACGTGGCACCGAATCCGCGTAGTCGTTCGGCAACGAGACTACCGATGCGGCCGAGGCCGACAATCGCGATGGTCTTTTCGTAAAGCTCGACGCCGGTGAACTTGGATCGCTTCCATTCGCCAGCCTTGAGCGAGGCGTTCGCATCGGGGATGTAGCGGGAAAGAGCGAAGATGTGGCCGATCGCGAGTTCGGCCGCCGAGATCACATTCGAGGTTGGGGCGTTGACCACCATCACGCCGGCGGTCGTGGCCGCCTTGATGTCGACATTGTCTAGACCAACGCCGGCTCGCGCGACTACCTTTAGCTTCGGTGCGGCCGCGATTGCCTCGGCATCAACCTGGGTTGCAGAGCGAACCAGAATCGCGTCTGCGTTGGCCAGTGCTTTGAGCAACGCCGGGCGGTCGGTGCCGTCGACATTGATGATTTCAAAATCTGGGCCCAGCGCTTCAACGGTTGCTGGCGATAGTTCTTCTGCGATTAGAACGACTGGCTTAGACATGTTTTCCTCTGAGAAATTGTTTTGGGGAGCCACATTGGGGCTACAACCTCGGAGCCTAAGCACGAGTTTAGAGCGCATGTTCGACGACTAGCGCATTGACTTTTTCAATAAAAAGCGTTTATCTTTCTATAAATGAAACCATTACGGCCGGCACTCTCTCCACTTCTGCGAAGCGACGCTCAAGGGATGATTTTGGCGCAGCTCTACATGAATCCTGATGACGGCTTCGCCATCAGCGATCTAGCCAGGTTCGCTCACGTCAGTGTTCCAACGGCCATGCGCGAGGTCGATCGGCTGCTTGATTCGCGACTTGCTACCGCAAAAAGCGTTGGTCGAGCCAAACTAATTCGAGTTAACCGTCAACACGAACTGTTCGAACCGATCAAGCTGATCGTGGCTCATTCCTATGGTCCGGCTGCGGTTTTGCCAGCGGCTCTTTATGGAATCGACGGTCTAGAGCAGGCCTACCTGTTTGGGCCTTGGGCATCTCGGCTAAAGCGAGAAATCGATGCAGAGCCTAGCCAGGTAGATCTTCTTTTGGTCGGCTACGTGAATCGCATCGAGGCCGCTAGAGCCGCGGCTCGCGTAGAAGGCTACTTGGGCAAGGCAGTGAATGTGCAGTTCGTAAACGCTTCGGAATGGGAAAACCCAACCAACGACCTCACTCGCGAGATTCGCTCGAAACCAATGGCTCGACTAGACCTCGACTAGGCGAAGTCTCGGAAAACAGCAGACCCCGCCACTAAATGTGACGGGGTTTGCTGTTTTGAAGCTTGATTTAGCGAGCAGCCGAACCTTCGACGAAGTCGCCTTCGTTCTCCGACTTGCGCAACCACGAGAACAGCTTGCGCAGTTCGCGGCCGACCTTCTCGATTGGGTGAGCCTCGCCCTTGGCGCGTAGCGCTAGGAACTCTGGTGCACCTGCATCCTGATCGGTGATGAAGCGGTTAGCGAAGGTGCCGTCCTGGATGTCGGTAAGAACATCGCACATACGCTCCTTAACCTCTGGGCCGATCACACGAGGGCCCGAGATGTAGTCGCCGTACTCGGCGGTGGTCGAAACCGACCAGCGCTGCTTGGCGATGCCACCCTCGTACATGAGGTCAACGATGAGCTTGAGCTCGTGAAGAACCTCGAAGTAGGCAACCTCAGGCTGGTAACCAGCTTCGGTTAGGGTCTCAAAGCCGTACTGGATGAGCTGGCTGGCTCCACCACAGAGAACAGCCTGCTCACCAAAGAGGTCGGTTTCGGTCTCTTCAGCGAAGGTGGTCTTGATGGTGCCGGCGCGGGTTCCGCCGATGGCCTTCGAGTACGAAAGCGCAAGCTCGAAAGCGCTGCCCGAGGCATCCTGCTCGATGGCGATTAGGTTCGGAACACCCTTGCCGGCGAGGTACTCGCGACGAACTAGGTGACCTGGGCCCTTTGGTGCAACTAGGAAGACGTCAACGTCGCTTGGAGGGGTGATGTATCCGAAGCGAACCGAGAAACCGTGACCGAAAACCAGGGCCTTGCCGGCACTCAGGTTTGGCTCGATGTCGGATGCGTAGACGTGACGCTGGGCTGGGTCTGGGGTAAGAATCATGATGACGTCTGCCCAAGCCGAAGCCTCTGCTGGAGTTAGAACCTTGAGTCCCTGCTCCTCGGCAACTGCCTTGCTCTTCGAACCTGGCTGTAGACCAACCACAACGTCAACACCCGAGTCCTTCAGGTTTAGCGAGTGGGCGTGACCCTGCGAGCCATAACCGATAACTGCAACCTTCTTGCCCTGGATGAGCGAAAGGTCGGCATCTTTGTCGTAAAAGATTTCTGCCACTTTGTGTTTCTCCTTGATTGTGTTTTGCAACTACTAACGGGGCGTCGACGACCCGAAACTTACTTGAGTACCTTCTCGGTGATTGACTTAGAGCCGCGGCCCATTGCCAAAACGCCCGACTGCACCATTTCTTTAATGCCGAAGGGTTCGAGAATCTTGATGAAGGCGGCGCACTTATTGGTATCGCCGGTGACTTCGATGATCAGAGCATCACTCACGACGTCGATGACGCGAGCTCTAAACAAGGTTACCGCTTCGAGCACAGCTGAGCGAGTAGTGGCGTCGGTCTTGACCTTGATCAACATGTGGTCGCGCTGAACCGAATCTGGTTCAAGTTCAACAACCTTGATCACGTTGATGAGCTTGTTTAGCTGCTTGGTAACCTGCTCGAGCGGTGCTCCATCGACGTTCACCACGACGGTGATGCGACTGAGACCTTCGAGTTCGGATGTTCCTACAGCGAGTGATTCGATGTTGAATCCGCGACGAGCGAAGAGCCCGGCTACGCGGGTGAGCAAACCTGGTTTGTCTTCAACCAAAAGCGAAAGAACGTGGGTCGACATTTCTACTCCTCACCGTCCCAAACCGGAGCCGCATCTCTTGCGTATTGAACGGCATCGTTGGATACACCAGCGGCGACCATCGGCCAAACCATCGCGTCACGACCAACGATGAAGTCGATGACTACCGGGCGGTCGTTGGTTTCGATAGCCAACTTGATCGCGGCATCGATCTCTTCTTCCTTTTCGACGCGGATACCTAGACAGCCATATGCCTCAGCCAACTTAACGAAGTCTGGAACCATGATGGTGTCTGTACCGGTGTGAAGGTCGGTGTTCGAGTAGCGCTGGTTGTAGAACAGCGTCTGCCACTGGCGAACCATTCCGAGCGAAGAGTTGTTGATGATCGCAACTTTGATCGGAATGTTGTTGATGGTGCAGGTAGCCAACTCTTGGTTGGTCATCTGGAAACATCCGTCGCCATCGATCGCCCAAACCAGACGGTCGGGCTGACCAACCTTGGCACCCATGGCAGCAGGAACCGAGTAACCCATCGTTCCCGCACCGCCCGAGTTGAGCCATGAATTTGGACGCTCGTACTTAATGAACTGGGCCGACCACATCTGGTGCTGACCAACGCCGGCGGCGTAAACGGCTTCTGGGCCGCTTAGCTCACCAATGCGCTGGATAACGTGCTGTGGAGAAAGCTTGCCATCGGTCGGTTCGGAGTAACCAAGCGGATAGCGAGTCCGCAGCCCATTGATGAAAGTCCACCACTCGGCGAAGTCTGGCTTCTTGCCCTTGAGGCTCGCAGTCAGTTCTTCATTGAGTTCGGTGATTACCTCTTTGGCGTCGCCAACGATTGGCACATCGGCGAAGCGAATCTTGCCGATTTCGGCAGGGTCGATGTCGACGTGAATTACCTTGGCATACGGCGCGAATGACTTGGCATCACCGGTGACGCGGTCGTCAAAACGAGCGCCGAGGGTAATCAGCAGGTCTGCCTTCTGGAGTGCGGTTACCGCGGGGACGGTACCGTGCATACCTGGCATTCCAAGGTGCTGCGGGTGTGAATCTGGGAAAGCTCCGCGGGCCATCAGTGTGGTGGTAACCGGAGCCCCGATGAGCTCTGCTAGCTGAAGAAGTTCTTTGTGAGCACCAGCACGAATCACACCGCCACCGACATAAAGCACCGGCTTCTTGCTTTCCTTGATCAGCGTCGCTGCCGCCTGGATCTGCTTGCCGTGTGGCTTGGTGACTGGCTTGTAGCCAGGAAGATCGATCTTTGGTGGCCAGGTGAACTCACCGGTCTTAACCTGCGCATCCTTAGTGACGTCAACCAGAACTGGGCCTGGGCGACCAGTGGTTGCGATTAAAGCCGCGGATGCGATTGCGCTAGGAATGTCTTCTGGACGAGTCACCAAGAATGAGTGTTTCGTGATCGGCATGGTGATACCGACGATGTCTGCCTCTTGGAACGCATCGGTACCGATGAGCTGCGAACCAACCTGACCGGTAATGGCTAGCAGCGGCACCGAGTCCATGTAGGCATCGGCGATTGCGGTGACCAGGTTGGTTGCACCCGGACCAGACGTCGCAATGCACACACCGAGCTTGCCACTAGCCGAGGCGTAGCCTTCGGCCGCGTGTCCTGCGCCTTGCTCGTGACGAACCAAGATGTGACGAATCTTCTTGGAATCCATTAGCGGATCGTAGGTCGGCAAGATTGCGCCGCCAGGGAGACCGAACACGGTGTCAATACCGAGCATCTCCAGGCTACGAATGATTGCCTGGGCTCCGGTAAGAACCTCATTAGCCATTTGAATACATCCTCGTTGGGTTGTTTATGAACCTAAGTTGAATGCGAACTAGCCGCAGTACGCACCCTCGGATGCCGAGTGCACGAGCTTCGAATACTTCGCGAGAACACCACGCGTATAACGCGGTGGCAGTGGCGCCCAGTCTGCTTTGCGGGCATCCAACTCTTCTGGCTCAACGAGTAGTTCGAGCGAACGAGCTGCGATATCGACTCGAATCAAGTCTCCATCGCGCACCAGAGAGATTGGTCCACCTTCGGTGGCTTCTGGTGCAATGTGGCCGATGCAAAGGCCGGTTGTGCCGCCTGAGAATCGTCCGTCTGTTAATAGTAAGACATCCTTGCCCAAACCGGCACCCTTGATTGCTCCAGTGATGGCCAGCATCTCACGCATGCCCGGGCCACCCTTAGGGCCTTCGTAGCGGATGACCACCACGTCTCCGGCCGAAATCTTGCCTTCGCTCAATGCTTCCATTGCGGCGGCTTCACGTTCGAATACGCGAGCCGGACCGGTGAAGGTTTCAAGATCGAAGCCCGCAGTCTTAACAACGGCTCCACCAGGAGCGAGGGTTCCCTTGAGGATATTGATTCCACCGGTCTTGTGAATCGGGTTGTTCAAGGCGCGAATGATCTTGCCATCTGGGTCGGGTGGGTTGATGCCGGCTAGGTTTTCGGCAACGGTCTTGCCGGTAACGGTTAGGGCATCGCCGTGAATCAGGCCTGCGTCGAGCAGTGCCTTCATGACCACCGGAACACCTCCGACACGGTCGACATCAGCCATCACGAACTGACCGAAAGGCTTGAGGTCGCCGAGGTGCGGAACCTTGTCGGCGATTCGGTTAAAGTCATCGAGGGTCAGGTCGACCTCGGCCTCGCGAGCAATCGCGAGCAGGTGCAAGACGGCGTTGGTCGAACCACCGAATGCCATGGTCACAGCGATGGCGTTTTCGAAAGCTTTCTTGGTGAGAATCTGGCGCGCGGTGATACCGTTCGCGATCAGGTTTACCACTGCTTCACCCGAGCGGTGTGCCCAGCTGTCGCGACGACGGTCGGCCGAAGGAGGTGATGCCGAGCCTGGCAGGCTCATGCCGAGAGCCTCGGCGGCCGAAGCCATGGTGTTGGCGGTGTACATGCCACCGCAGGCACCTTCACCCGGGCAGATCGCTCGCTCGATTCGGTCGAGGTCTTCAAGCGACATCTTGCCTGCCTTGCAAGCTCCAACGGCTTCGAAGGCGTCAATGATGGTGACCTCTTTTTCGGTACCATCGGTGAGCTTCACCCAGCCCGGAGCGATGGTGCCGGCGTAGAGGAAGACCGAAGCAAGGTCGAGTCGAGCGGCAGCCATCAGCATGCCTGGAAGCGACTTGTCGCATCCGGCCAGAAGCACCGAACCGTCTAGGCGTTCGGCCTGCATTACGGTCTCAACCGAGTCGGCGATAACCTCGCGAGAAACGAGCGAGAAGTGCATGCCTTCGTGGCCCATCGAGATGCCATCGGAAACCGAAATGGTGCCGAACTCTAGCGGGTAGCCCTTAGCCGCGTGAACACCCTGCTTGGCAGCATCTGCAAGTCGATCGAGCGAAAGGTTGCAGGGAGTGACTTCGTTCCAAGAAGAAGCAACACCAATCTGCGGCTTCTCCCAGTCCTCGTCTCCCATACCAACTGCGCGAAGCATGCCTCGGGCGGCTGCGCGTTCAATTCCATCGGTTACGACGTGGCTGCGTGGTTTCATCTTGCTGGGCATAGGGTCAAGTCTAGTATTTGACCATGGCTACTAGCAGGCACTACCTAGGCGGAACGCTGGTCGATCAAAACTTCGACCTCGAACGCGTCTCAGATTTCGCGCGCGGAAAACATTCGGTTTGGTACGACCTGATCAATCCGACTGCCGCAGATTTCACCAAGCTGGCCGAAGAGCTGGACCTGCACGAGCTGGCCATCGAAGACTCGATCAAAGGTCGCCAACGCCCAAAGCTCGACTATTACGACTCGCACCTCTACATAACGCTCTACCAAGCCAAGTTCGACCGCGAAACCCGCGAGGTATCGCTTGCCGAGTTAGGCATCTTTGTTACCAAGAACGCGGTGGTCACGGTTCGCCGAGGAACCGACTTTGACATGGCAGCGGTCGAACGTCGCTGGGATGAATCGGTCGAGCTGGCCGGATACGGCACGGCATTTCTGCTGTGGGGCATTCTGGATGTAGTCATTGACGGCTACTTCGAGATTGTTCAGCCGCTCGATGAAGAGCTCGAAAAACTCGAAGACATCATGTTTGCGCCGGCTCGCACCGACAGCTTGATTCAGCGTCGGTCGTATGAACTGCGCAAAGCACTCGTGCAACTTCGCCGAGTTGCCGTGCCGATTCGCGAGGTGATAAACCCGCTAATCAAACACAACGGCAACATCCTGCACAACGATATGACGCCTTACTACCAAGACCTCTATGACCACACGATGAGGGTTGCCGACTGGACCGACTCGCTTCGCGATCTGGTCACGACGCTGCTAGAGACCAATCTGACCATTCAGGGAAATCGACTCAACCAGATCATGAAGCAGGTGACTTCTTGGGCCGCGATCATCGCAGTACCAACGGCGATTACCGGCTTCTACGGTCAAAACATTCCGTATCCGGGATTCAACGAGGCTTGGGGTTTCTGGGTCTCGACCGGAGCCATCTTGGGCATCTCGGGCATGCTGTTCTGGGTCTTCAAACGTCGTGACTGGCTGTAATCTCGAACTGTGAAGCCTGTCGACACCACCAAGATCCCTACGGGGTTGGATCTTTACCTAGAAGCCGCTCAGAACGCCTCTTCAGCAGTCATTGCTTCTTATTCGACCTCATTCGGGCTGGCATCAAAGCTCCTACCGAAGCCGATTCGCCGTCACGTTGAGAACATTTACGCGCTGGTTCGAGTCGCCGATGAACTGGTAGATGGCTCGGCCGCGGAGGCCAAGGCTCAGGGCGGAAACCTTGACCCGGGCACCGCACTGAACGAGCTCGAGCGAGAGGTTTATCGAGCCATTTCGGCACGATTCTCTTCGAACCTGATCGTTCACTCGTTCGCTCACACCGCAAACCAGACCGGTTTCGGTCGCGAAATCATCGAACCGTTCTTCACCTCGATGCGCATGGATCTCTGGAAGACCCGCCACAGCCCTGACACGTTCGAAAAGTATGTCTACGGTTCTGCCGAAGTGGTTGGGCTGATGTGCCTACAGGCCTTCATCGAAGGCAAAGACTACGCTAAGAAAGATAAGGCCAAGCTGATAAGCGGCGCTCGAGCACTGGGTTCGGCTTTCCAAAAAGTGAACTTTCTGCGCGACCTTGCGGCAGATGCGCACAAACTCGGTCGAACTTACTTTCCTCGCATCTCCCCCGAAACTTTGACCGACAGTGAAAAAGATCGCATCGTTGCCGAGATCCGAGGCGAGCTGGCCACCGCATCCGAAGCACTGCGTATGCTGCCTCGCGAGGTTCGCCCTGCGGTTGCCGCGGCGCTGATGCTATTCGAAGAATTAAATGAACAGATCGGGCATACCCCAGCCGCCGAAGTGGTTACCGTACGCATCAGCGTTCCAAATTCAAGAAAGCTTCTGATCGCACTCAAGGCTTGGTTAGGCATTCACCCGAAATGACAAAGAAAGCCGTCGTTGTTGGCGGAGGTATCGCAGGTTTAGCAACGGCATCTCTGCTCGCCAAGGCCGGCATGAAGGTGACGCTGCTGGAAGCTCGTGAAAGAGTTGGCGGACGAGCCTACCTGTGGGAAAAAGACGGCTTCAAGTTTGATATGGGGCCTTCCTGGTATTTGATGCCAGATGCCTTCGACCAATTCTTCAAGTTGATGGGTACAACGGCCTCGGAACAACTCGAACTCAAGCGTCTCGACCCGATGTACGAGACTCGCAACGAGGGCTACCCCGAAGTGCTTCGAGTTCACGATGACCTGCGACTGAACAAAGAGCTATTCGAATCGATCGAGCCGGGCGCAGGTGAAAGCCTGCAGCGCTACGTCGACTCAGCGGAGGATGCCTACAACCTTTCGATCAAGCACTTTTTGTACACCAACTTCGAAGATGGTCGGTCGTTTGTGCAACCCGAGGTGGTTGCCCGCGCCGGCCGTTTTATCAAGCACCTACTTACGCCGCTGAGCAAGTTTGCTGCCAACCATGTAAGTGACAAGCGCCTCCAGAAGATCTTGAACTTCCCCGCCGTGTTCCTGGGAGCATCCCCATACGACACCCCGAGCATGTACCACCTTATGACGCACGTAGACATGAACGTCGGAGTTTTTTATCCGATGGGTGGTTTCTACACCATTATTGAAGCCATTGAACGCCTGGCTAAATCTCACGGTGTCGAGATTCACACCAACTCCAGAGTCACAAAAATCGAAACCGAAAACGGTAAAGTCACTGGCGTGCGAGTTGGTGAAGTTCGCTACGAAGCCGATGTCGTGATCGGAAATGCCGATCTGCACCACATCGAAACCCAGCTCCTAGACGAAGCCGACCAAACGATGCCTGCCAAGTGGTGGGAGTCCAAGGTGCCTGGCCCTTCGGCGCTTTTGCTTTACCTAGGCGTTAAGGGTCGAGTGCCTCAGCTTCAGCACCACAACCTGCTTTATGCGGATGACTGGACCAAGAACTTCGCCGAGGTATTTCACAAGGCCGATGGCAAACGCAAAGTGCCGAACCCGGCATCGCTTTATATTTGCGCGCCAAGTGTTTCCGACCCTAGCGTCGCTCCCGAAGGGTACGAGAACATTTTTGTACTGGTGCCGGTTGCGGCAGACCCCTCGATTGGAAAGGGCGGCGTCGACGGCAAGGGCGACCCAGCAATCGAAGCCGAGGCCGACCGCATCATCCAACAGATTGCCGACTGGTGTGAAATTCCCGACTTGCAGCAACGCATCGTGGTGCGCCGCGTGATGGCGCCGCAAGATTTTGTAGATGATCTAAATGCCTGGTCAGGAACCGCCCTCGGCATGGCCCACACCCTTCGCCAAAGCGCCTTCTTCAGGCCAACTAACGTGAGCAAGAAGGTTCGCGGGCTTTACTACGCTGGGCACCACAGCATCCCCGGCATTGGTCTTCCGATGTGCCTGATCGGCGCCGAGCTCGTTTACAAGCGGTTGACCAACGACCGTTCGGCAGGGCCGATCGAACATGAAATCACGCCACTGGCAGATTCGGCTTGGAAAGCGCTCAGATGAACTTCGTCTATCTGGTGGCACTGTTGATTTCAATCACCGGAGTAGCTCTCATCGACTGGCGTTCATCGCTCGCCCTTCGTCCGCATCCCCTTCGCACCACCGTTACCCTGGCGCTGGCGGTGTTGTTTTTCTTGCTGTGGGATGCCTTCGGAATTTCTCTAGGAATCTTTTTCAAAGGGCACTCGCAGCTCTTGACCGGCATCATGTTGGCTCCCGAACTACCACTCGAAGAGCCGTTGTTCTTGACTCTGCTCAGTTACTGCGCCCTGCTGCTGACCTTGGGATTCCAACGACGACAGGCTGCCGCGTGACCTATCTGCTGCTGAACCTCACATTTACCGCGATTGCAGTGGTGCTCTTCATAATCATTCGGCCATCCATCGGGCCAAAGCCGCTGGCTCTCGCCGGGCTTTCTCTTCTGATGATGACCGCGCTAGGCGACAACTTTATTGTCGGTGTCGGAATCGTGGACTACGACTCGACCAAGATCTTGGGCATTCAAATTGGTGTTGCTCCAGTGGAAGACTTCTTCTACGCAGTAATCGCGGTTCTTCTGATTCCGGCGATTTGGGAGGCAACCGGATCACTTTCTAAAAACATCGCTAGCCAGGCCAAACTGCCGATCGATGACAACAGCGTTAAGGATGCGAAATGAAGTTGCTCAATCAGCTGTTTTGGTCGTCTCGCCCGATCTCCTGGATTAACACGGCTTTTCCGTTTGCCGCTGCCTACTTCTTAGCTACCGGCGAGATTTCTTTGACTCTCGTCATCGGCACTTTGTTCTTTCTGATTCCCTACAACCTACTCATGTACGGCGTAAACGACGTTTTCGACTACGAGAGTGACCTGCGAAACCCTCGAAAGGGTGGAATCGAAGGAGCGCTCCTGCAGCCTAAATGGCACCGACCCACCCTGATTTGGTCCTTTGCAAGTTGCGCGCCTTTTGTCATTTATCTACTCGCTGTTGGCTCGGTGGCGGCAAACTTTTGGCTGGCTCTGTTCTTGTTCACGGTCATCGCCTACAGCGCTAAGGGACTTCGATTCAAAGAGAAGCCCTTCCTAGATTCGATTACTTCGGCCAGTCATTTCGTCGGGCCCATGATCTACGGTTTGGCGCTAGCCGGCGTTGACCTAAACCAATCGATGCTGCTCATAGCGATTTTTAGCTTCACCCTTTGGGGTATCGCCTCCCACGCCTTTGGTGCGGTTCAGGATGTCATCGCCGATCGCGAAGCCGGCATCTCAAGCATTGCCACCGTGATTGGCGCTCGCGCAACCGTGCGATTCGCCTTTGCCTGTTATCTGCTTGCCGCGGCTACTTTTGTTTTTGCCGTTTGGCCTTACCAACTCGTCGCGGTAGCGGCTTTACCGTATTTGTTGATTGTTTGGCCTCATCGCAACATCACGGATGCCACCTGCGAACAAGCCAATCGCGCTTGGAAGCAGTTCATCAAACTCAACTACCTAGCCGGCTTTGTGGTGACCATGATTCTGATCTTTGCCAACATCAAACTCTAGATTGTTGGTTCGTTAACTTTCCAGGCAATCAGGTTGGCTGCACTGAACCCCTTTGCGCAAACCCCACAAGACAGCGGTCTGGTTGGTTTTCGGTAGCGGAAGTGTTCGTGACCATTCGGACAAATGCCAATCCAGCTAGCTTTTTCTCGCGCAATCTCGGTGCCACTGAACCTCTCGGCTCGATACCCGAGCGACTTTGCCGCCGCCAGCCAAACCTTCGAGTGGCCGGCATTTTTGCCGCTGAGCGCATGGCCCAGTTCGTGAGCCAGAACTTGAAGTGATTCGTCAACCGAGTGAACATCGATGTGGTGTTTCGAAATCGAGATGCGGCGGTCGGTGTAGTTGCACAGGCCTGCGCGACGTTTTCCTGAGTCAAGCGCGAAAGTCCAACCGGGCTCCAGATGCTTTAGCAAAGCGGCTTCGGCTAAGGCTGTGACGAACTGGTGTTTGTTTATCGACATGCGCAGGTAACGAAGCCGCTTGTCATTGAACTCACGTCCGGCGACGAAACCAACCGACTCGTAACTCCGTTTGGCGCGTGGGTTATCCACCAGAACTTCCAGTGTGACCTTGTTTAGTGCGAGCACATCGAAAGCGTGCATCAGCGCCAGAGACATTGCCTGGCGGCCGATCGATTTACCGTAGACGTCTGGTGCCGCGAGCGCGATTCGAATGTTCATCGAATTCTTCGAGTCATCGAACTCGTTCAAAACCACCTCACCCAAGAAGGCTGCGGATTCATCGACGATCGCCCAGTCACGTCGGTTCGGTGTCGTGGCCCGCGACTGCAACCACTCGGCGATTTGTGGTCGAGAAAATTGCGCTGTCGTAGCGGTGAGCCTGCGGCCTTCGGGGTCGCCAAGCATGGCCAAGTATGGCTCCAGGACGCTCAAATCGAGCTGCCTAAGTGCAATGACTGGCGCACCTGGTTTAGCCAAGATTTGTTCAGGGCGCACTTGGTCCTTTCGATCGACAATCTAACCCTAAATAACAGGTTGAAGTCTTTTACATGTTTGTAACGCCTGACACGCGAAAACTGAGAATTTGCGGTGAGTACGGGCAATAGAGTTTTGCCTATGACAAACACAAACAACAACCCTGCTTCGGCAGGTGCAATCGAAACCAACGACGTTGAGCCAATTCCAGCGGCTGAGCGTCACGGCAAACCGTGGCACCTTTTCACTGTTTGGTCGTCCCCGAACCTAGAGTTCGCAACCGTATTCGTAGGCGCATTGGCCATTGGATTTGGCCTGAATGTCTGGCAGGGTCTGCTCGCCGTTCTAGTAGGTAACGCTCTTGCCGGTATCACCCACGGAATTCTCAGCACCTGGGGACCAGAAGCTGGTCTACCTCAGATGGTTCTCGGCCGTAACGCCTTTGGCAAGTTCGGTAACCTGATCCCTTCGGCCATGTCGACCCTGGTCGCTGGTATCGGATGGTTCGCAGTTAACACCATCTCGGGAACCTTTGCTCTTGCAGCACTCTTCCCAGCTCTTGGAACCTTCGGTTCGCTCGCAATCATCATCCTCGCTCAGGTCGGTGTCGCCTTCGTTGGCCACAACCTCATCCAGAAGTGGGAGCGCTACGCAACCCTCGTGTTCGCAATCGTATGGATCATCGTTGTCGTAGTTATCGTTACCCTGCCAGGCGCATGGAACGTTGCTGCTAGCGACTCGACCGCCTTCCCATGGGCTGGATTCACCCTAACCGCAGGTGCCGCTTACGGTTACACCGCTGGTTGGACCGCATTCGCTTCGGACTACACCCGTTACCTTCCAGCCAACACCAACAAGCGTGCTCTAGGTCTGGCTGCCGGTCTAGGAAACTTCACCAGCACCACCTTGATCATGGGCGTCGGTGTGCTTGCGTTCAACGCAATCGCAGGAAACCCGGGCGACTTCTGGGGTATCGCAAACCCAACCGCAGCGTTCACCGGACAGTTCGACCCAACCTTCGCTTCGATTCTGCTTCTCGCAATCGTCGTCGGTTCGGTTTCGGCTAACATCCTGAACATCTACTCGGGTGCGATGTCGTTCTTGGCCATGGGCTTCAAGCTCGGCTTCAAGACCCGTCGCGCGATCATGGTTGCTCTTGCCGGTGTCGTTGGCGGATACATCTCCTACCTCGGAGTTGTAAACGGTGACGTTGCACACCAGCTCGACTCGTTCCTATTGGTCGTTTCGTACTGGGTATCCCCTTGGATCGCTGTTGTTCTAACCGAGCGCATCCTCTCGGGTGGCAAGGATGCAGCGGCTCGTGCCCTTGCTCCAAAGAACTCGTGGGCTGGTGCCGCTGCATTCGTTATCGCAACCGCAGTTTCGATCTGGGGCTTCGCTGCACAGGTTCTCTACACCGGTCCTTTGGCTTCAGCCTGGGGCGTTGGAGACCTAACCGCACTGGTTGGTTTCGTTCTAGCTGCAGCACTATTCGTAGTGTTCAGCAAGGTCGACGCTAACTCGAAGAACTAATCAAGTAACAAGAATCGAGAGGCCTCGGCAATGGAATTCAAAGTTGGACAAATTTTCGCTACTGACGAAGAAAAACTCCAAGTTGCCATTGCCGAGGCTCACCTCGGTTTAGCCGAGGGTGGCATTCCGATTGGTGCCGCGCTTTTCGATGAAGAAGGACGCCTCCTCGGAAGCGGCCACAATCTGCGTGTGCAAGAAGGCGATGCCTCTATGCACGGCGAGACCAGCGCATTCAGAAATGCCGGTCGCCAGCGCTCTTACAAAAAGGTCACTCTTGCAACCAGCCTCTCCCCTTGCTGGTATTGCAGTGGCTTGATCCGCCAGTTCGGCATTGGCCGGGTTCTGGTTGGCGATGACAAAAACTTTATGGGCGGACAAGACTGGGTTGCCGAACACGGCGCCGAGGTTCATGTCATGAACGACCCAGCACTAATCCAGCTAATGGGCGACTTCATCGAAGCCAACCCAACTCTATGGAACGAAGACATCGGCGAGGATTAGGAACCCCTCGCCGATGCCCGCAACCGGCGGATGGGCCACCGCCGGAATCTAGCGGATTACTTCAGTTCTTTCATCCAGCTGGATGCCGAGCGAGCACCGCTCTTGAACTGTTCGAGGCGAAGTGCAACCCAAACGAGAATCGCTGCGGCGACGATCAGAATCACCCAGAGCATCCAAGAGTTTGCTGTGATTGGCTTCCACGCGAATGGCACGACGGTCACAATCACACCGAAGGCACCGGGGATAAATAGTCCGGCGAGGCGTCGGAGCCCACCGATGATCAAAAGGAACATCGATCCACCTAGCACGATCAAGAATCGGATCCAGTCTTCTGAAGTCATAACACCGGCATTCACATCGGCGAGTGAGTCGAGCAGAGCCGGTCCGAGTGCAATCGCGGTTGGGATACCGAGATAAACGATTGAGTTCACTTGGATATCGCGAGCTCGCAGCACCAGAGTCATGATGCCGAAGACCAGCAATGCGAAGAATACGGATCTGATTTCGCTTTCGACTCGACCATCAAACCAGTCGCCGAGTCTGAACCAGACGTTCGGTAGCAGGTTCAAAATCAGCGTGCCGCCGGCGACCGCTGTGAGACCGAGGTTGCCCTTTCGAATACCGAGTACCGAAACGGCTGCGCTCAGAACCAAGAGAGCGATGACACGAGTCAGGTCGCCAGACGCCAGCGCAGTGAACGGCTGTTCGATGTATCCCCAGGCCGTGTAGGTCGAAGGCACGGCAACCATCGCCAGCGGTGCGCCAAAGAGAACCAAACTTTGCAGCTTTTCTGGAATCAGCTCTAGTCGCTTGGCCAGTTGCCCGCCCAGGACCACCCAGGCTGCGAAAGGCAATACAGCGAGCTCGACCACATCGGTTGCCAGCGCCTCATCGAGAACGGATGCTAGCGAAATCGAAGCAACCAAGGTTGTTGCCAACCCGGCGACGAACATGCTTCTCTGTCGCTGGTTGATCGCCAGGAAGCAAACAGCAGCGCTCACCAGCGTTGATGACACTAACGTCATGTAGTTGATGCCACGTTGTTCTGCGTACACCTCAAGCAGTAGTGCCCCTACCCAGGTCACGCCCGCCGAAAGAGTGAGTGCCGTTTTGAGCGAAGAAGTAACCGAACCGCGGAGGTTAGCGAACAGCAAGAGAGCTAGAGCCACCGCTGTGCTAACTAACAAGTTTGGCCATCCGCCGGTACCGGTCGGAGCCGCGATTATGTTTCCTGCAATGAAGAGCACTGGAAGCAGAATCCAGGCGTTGTCTAGCGAGAACTTGTGCTCGGCACGCGAGTTCAACCAGGTGACCAAAATCATGATTCCCAACGCGGAGAGGTTGAACACCTCAACGAATCCGAAGCTGGTTCTTGCAGCGAGGAAGGTCCAGATTGCTGCGAGAGCCATCGCCGAACCAATCAGGTTTGAAAGGGCTTCGCGCTTTACCAGCGACTGAAGCAACAGCAGCAAACCAAATACTCCGAATAATTCGATGAGCGCGAGTAGGGTGACCGAATCAGGGTCGCCGAGTGTCACGCCAAGCTGAGAAATGGCCATCAAGATCGTGAAGAATCCGAATCCGAAGGTCACTAGCGAGGATGCGAGCAGCTTTTGTGACCACGCATTTGCCACTGGTACCAGGCGTGTGCCAAGGAACAGCACACCCACCCCAACGAATCCGACGGTGATTGACCAGGTGATAGCCGAATCAGGCGAAGTTGTGCTCTCGACCCAAGCGCCGGTTGCAACCGCCCAAGTAGGCATCGAAAGCGCGATAAATCCGATGATTACCTGAAGCGCGGCAAAGAGTCGTGAGCCATTTTTCGTTTCGTCGCCACCGACCATCTTGCTGACGAGACCGTCGAAGACTAGCCAGAGCACCAGCGAAACCAGAAGAACCTGTTCACGCCAAGCGAGCAAGAAACCGCTTGGCTCACCTTGAAGAACTGCAACCTGGGCGAGTACCAGCACGACAGCGGATACAAGCCTTGCGGCGAGGGTGAGGTTTTCGTTCTCTGAGTTTCTAGCCTTGAGAACGAGAATGGCGAGAATCTGCGCAGCAATGACCGTTAGCAACCAGAAGTCGAAGCCGTTTCGCAGTGATTCAAGAAGCGCAGCGGCCATTAGTAGCAGCCAGGCAAGGTTTCCGGTGGCGAATGTTTTGACTCCACGGGTTGTGAACCAGAAGAACGTGGCTGACATCACGAGAAGCGTGATTGTTGATCCCGGTACGCCCAGAAGTAGCGCGTCTGGGAAGGTCAAGTTGAGGATCATTGGGTTGAGCAACCACACCAAAAGCGCGATTGGCAGATGCGCCGCAGAAAGTTGTTTAGCGAACGCTGAGTCGGAAAGCTGCTTACGCAGCGCCCAGAGTAGCCCAAGAGCTGGGAGCACCGAGAACAGCGGCGAGACCAAGTTCGCTGGCGCAGCCAATGCGTTTAGTTGCAGGCTAATCGAGGTCGCGAGGATGGTTCCGAACAAGAATTCCAGACCCAACAACGAAGAACTTGGGTTGCGCTTGAATGAAACCATTAGCAGCGACAACACGACCAGGTTGTAGCCAATCCAGAGCGGAAGTTCTGCGACGTTTAGATGGCCCAAAATCAGGTGAGCGAGCCCAGAGAACAACCACGCCTGCGCCACGAAGGCGAGCATCTTTCTCGATGCGTCATTTAGAGTCACTCGGCTGGTACCGGCAATCCAGCCCAGAATTAGAGACAAGGCGATGCCGAAGCCGATGAGTGTGATGGTGTTTCCGACTTGGTTTGCTCCGAGCGTGTAGCCAACGACCACGAGGGTGACGATTCCTACGGCATGGATGGCGGTCATAACCTGAACCGGCAGCTGTAGTGGAGTTTCGAGACGGCGTTGAGAAACAATCGTCGACAGCGCAAACCAAACCGTGGAGATTGCCAGCGTGGTGGCAACTAGGGTCAGTTGTGCTAACGAGTCTCCCTGCAGATCGCCAATCGTAAATACAGGAATCAGCGTAGAAACAGCACCCATCGCCATTGCGAACCTTGCCGTTGCGACGCTTCGGTTGAGCCAAACTCGAGTGAATAGCACGATGGCCCAAACGCCGAACCAGATCGCGAGGTTGCCATTCAGATCCTGATAGTAGTCGCCGATAAACAGGCTGATGAAGGACTGCGCGGCGATCAGCGCTGCGCCGAAAATGCTGGCTGCGTGAATCTGCGGATGCGCATCCGTCAACTTCTTGATTGACACATGAAGCATCGCACCGCCGATTACCGGACCAACCCAAGCGGTCATCATCGGAGCATCCACGTTGACCAGCACAGGGGTTAGCAGTAAGGCTGACGTTCCGAACGCCGTGAACCAAGTTGCTATGAGTGCGCTTGCCGGAACGGCATCTTTGTCGGTGAACCAGGCAAACTTGGTGCGAATTAGAACTGCGGTACCGACAGAGAGGATGACCAACAAAATCGCCCAAGCGGTGTTGACGCCGAGTCCGTTGTAGTTAGCGTCAGACCCGAAGCCAACCAACAAGTTCGAGAGCAACCCGAGTAGGTGCCAAGCAACTGCCGGAAGAATTGAAACTCCAGCAAAGACCACCGTGGCCCAACGAGCCACTCGAGCCACTCCACGAAGCGCCTTGCCCTGGCGCTTTTGAAGATCCGCCTGGTAGTTCGCCTCCTCGAATTCGCGCTGCTGCTCTTCGGTTGGAGCTTTCTTAGTGCTCAACGGCTTGACCTGCTCTGGCTCAGCGATAGCCAGGCGTCTCGAAATGAAAGCAGTACCCAAAATTCCGATTAAGTAAAGCGAAGAGTTCAGCCAACCACTGTGCGCTGCGGTGCTGATCGGCCCTGCAACGAGAGCGAAAGTGCCGGCGGCAAAGGTTATCGGCGCTGCGGCCATCCATCCGAAGATTTTGAACTTGCTACCCATGACGTATGAATAGACGGTCGCAAGGAATAGCAAGATTGCCGTGTACGGCGAATTGGTGGTGTCAGCCCACTCACGCGGCAAGCCGAGGAAGTGTTGGAGCGCTGCGTACCAGAGGGCCGTCACAAACAGGATGACCGAGAGCCCACCGAAGAAGCTAGCCAGAAGAGGGAAATACTTCTTGGATGCAACCGAGCCCCATCCGGTGCCGATCACAAGTGCCGCAGCAACGCCGGCGCGAGGCCACTCGTCGAGGGTGTTCCAAGTGCTGGAGAAGAAGATGGTTAGCGAGATGACGATCAGGGTTGCGGCAACGGCCAACAAAGTCTGCTGTGGTGAAAGTTTTGGAAGTTCACGCTTAGGTCTGACCACGCGAACCGGCGCTGCACTCTTGGCGACAGGAGCCTTGGCTGCCACCGGTGCGGATGCACTACTCGCGACGGCAACCGGCGCGGATTGGGCAATTGGAGCAGCGAAGGTCGCCGTGGGGGCCAACGAAGCGGCCACATCGATCTTGGCTTGAGGGTCGGCCATTAGAGAGACTGCCGGAGCACCATCGGCCTGCTGCTCGTTTTGAATCTTGGCGTAGTTACGAACTGTCGTAAGACGTTGGTTGGCGGTCTGCAGGTCTAGCAGTGCGTCGCGGTAGTTGAGCAGCGTCTGCTTTTGATAGTTGATGCCACACTCGCACTTCACCCAATCTTGGTAATCAAATGAACTGATGAGGATGTTGTGACTGCACAGTGGCAGTTCGAATGCGAACCCCGACATAATGGCCCCTTAGCGCTAGCGTTGCTATCTAAGTTTGACCCTAAAGCTGATGCAAACGCATGCCATTCACGCTCCACTCTTTGGGGGACATTCACCCGTGCGCGTACCCGGAAGCCTGAGCCCGAAGCGTCAGCGATTACCGCTGGTAAAGTTTCCCCTATGACCAAACGCAACCGACCTTGGGGCTATCAGAAGCCAATCGATGCGAGCGCACCTGACTGGCAGTTGGATCCGCAGACGATTGCTGTTCGCGGCGGCTTGGCTAGAACCGGTTTCGGGGAAACCAGCGAGGCGCTGTTTCTAAACTCGGGCTTTACCTACGACTCCGCCGCTCAGGCAGCCGCCTCTTTCCGCGACGAAGAAGAACACTTCCTTTACTCGCGATTTGCCAACCCAACTGTCGCCATGTTTGAACAGCGACTCGCAGCGCTCGAAGGTGCCGAGGCAGCCTTCGCAACCGCAACCGGCATGGCGGCAATGTTCGCATCCGTGGCCTGCTTGGTTAAAGCCGGAGATCGCGTGGTGGCTTCGGCTGCTATGTTCTCTTCTTGCTACGTTGTGCTCACCGAAATTTTGCCGGGCTGGGGAGTCGAAACGGTTCTGGTCGACGCCGATGATAAAGCTGGCTGGGAAGCCGCGCTGAGCCTGCCAACCAAAGCGGTTTTCATCGAGAGCCCGAGCAACCCGCTCATGGAGGTAACCGACATCCGTTTTGTGAGCGACCTTGCTCACAGGGTTGGCGCAACCGTGATTGTCGACAACGTCATGGCATCGCCTGTGCTGCAGAAGCCGCTAGAGCTTGGGGCCGATGTCGTCATGTATTCGACGACCAAACACATCGACGGTCAAGGTCGTGTGCTCGGCGGTGCGATTCTCGGATCTACCGATTACATCAAGAACTCGGTGATCCCGTTCACCCGCCACACCGGTCCATCGATGAGCGCCTTCAACGCCTGGGTGATGCTCAAGTCGCTTGAGACCCTCGACATGCGTGTGCAGCGGATGTGTGAATCGGCACTCGAAATCGCCAAGACCTTAGAAGGCGCTAAAGGCATCAAGGCCGTTCACTACCCGTTCCTGAAGAGTCACAAACAGCACACGCTGGCGAAATCTCAGATGTCTGGTGGCGGAACGACTCTGGCCATCGAATTCGACGCACCGCAAGAACAGGTGTTCAAATTCATGGATGCCCTGCAGGTAATCGACATCTCAAACAATCTCGGCGACTCGAAGACTCTCATCACGCATCCTTCTTCAACCACTCATCGTCGACTACCACTCGAAGTTCAAGCAGAGATGGGCATCACGCCCTCGACCGTTCGACTATCGGTGGGCCTCGAGGCTAGCGCCGACTTGCTGAAAGATCTCAAAAACGCACTGAAGTCGCTCTAAGGCTCGGGGACTATTGGGCAGCTAGTTCAAGCGCCCTGGCAATATGCTGCTGGGTTCGGTGCCCATCGGCGAAGGCGGGAACCTGCTGGGTTTCGCCAAGGATCGCAGACACGAAAGATCTTGGACCTGCCGGATAGTGCGGCGCTTGCAGCCCGAGGTCGCTGACGAAACTCGACTCCCCCGATTTGCGACGTTCAATATGGATGCCCGCTCGTGGCCCCGAATAGATTGCTCGAACCGACAACTTTTGGGTTGCTGACTGAAACTCGAAAAGCTGCTCCATGTCGGTGTCGCCCATCTCGTCGATCATGCTTGCCACAAAAGTAAGTGCGCCACCAGTGGCTAGCTTTGCCAAAGCTGTGAATTTTTCGTTGGTGTCGAGATTTGGGTGAAAGAGATTGTTGCTGGCGGCTGAAGCTATTTCGAAGTCACCGAGAATCCAATACGCAAGGTCGAAAAGGTGCGAACCGAGATCGCCGATAACTCCGGTGGCGTGACTGGGGTCTAAGCGCCAGATGTATTCGGAGTTGCGGGCGTATCCCTGACGGAACTCGAAACGAGCGTCGGTGATTTGCCCGAGCTCGGCGACTTCTTTACGCAGCTGCTGGATGAAGGGCAAGAACCGGAAGGTAAACATGACCATATTGGTGTGCCCCGATTTTTCCGCAGCTTCGAGCATCCGTTGGGTTTGGCCGGTGGTCATGGCGAGAGGCTTTTCACACAGCACATGCTTCGATGCGTTTAGCGCTGCGATCGCATACTCGGCGTGCGAGGAGTCTGGTGAGGCGACGATGACGGCGTCTAGGTCGGATGCGATAAGCGCGTGAGCGTCGGTGAACCGATTCGGAATGTTCCATTTGTTGGCGAGCGCATCCAGTTTGCCGGCGTCACGCCCCGCGAGAGCAACCAATTCGACACGTGGATCATCATGCAATGCAGTCAGATACATGAACTCTGACCATCCGCTGGTACCGATGAGTCCGATGCGAATCGGTGTTCCAAAACTGGTCATTTGTTGACCGCCGCGATTCGTTCGATTCCTTGGGTGATGATTTGCTCGCTGGTCGCAAAGTTCAGGCGAGCGAACTGCGTGTAAGCCGAGCCGCCCATGTCAGGGCCAGGCACTAGCGACACCTTGGCTTCGTTCAGGATGCGCTCGGTCGAAAGGTTGGTGCCGCTCAGGTCTAACCAAGCTAGGTAGCCAGCTTCTGGAATCTCGTAGCCGACATCCGGAAGAAGACGTTCAAGTTCGCGCTTCAGGTGGTGGCGATTGCTCTCGAGGGTGGTCACTGTGGTGTCGAGCCATTGCACACCAGCCCGGTAGGCCTCAGCCATCGCGAAAGCACCCAAAATGCTGGTGCGCCAGTGGAGAGCGGGCGGTAGTTTGGCAACCTTTTTGGCCATCTCATCCCCTTGGGTCACCAGGAATGCGGCTTTGAGCCCGGCAAGATTCCATGACTTGCTGGCACTCGTGATTACTACTCCTGTTGCCTCGGCGTTCTCGCCACAGGTCAGATAGGGCACAAAATCGCCAAAGGTGAGTGGGGCGTGAATCTCGTCGCTGATTACGGTTGCGCCATGCTTCGCGGCGAGCGCTGCCAGCTCGGTTAGTTCGTCGCGATCGAACGCGCGACCAACCGGGTTGTGAGGATTACAAAGGAGCAAGGTTAGGTGACCGGCTGCAAAGGCGCGCTCGATTTCAGGTAGGTCTAACCGCCAACCCTTGTCGGTCTTTGCCAGCGGTACATCTAGCGGTTCGATGTCGAGTTCTTTGAGCCATTCAAAGAATCCGGAGTAGACGGGAGAGTTGATGATCACCCGGTCACCCGGTTTTAGGTGTGCGCGAAGGTATTCGACAGTGGCCACTCCGACATCCGTGGCAAGTTTCAACTGGCTTGCATCGACAGACCAATTCCAGCGGGCGGATGCAAACTCGACGAAGGCGTCGCCAACTTCTGGAACAGGACCAAGGTATCCGAGGTCGGACTCCAAGGCCATGCGACCGATTAGTTCGCGAACCGGTTGCGAAATTTCAAAATCCATTTCGGCGACGTGCATCGGAATGACGTCGCTTGGAAACCTGCGCCATTTCGAACTGTGCCTCTGATAGAGGGCATCTAGCGCTGGCGTCGAGGTTTTCTGATCGTTCACAGGTTCATTCTTGCTTATTCAAGATTCAATGTCGTGCGGTGTCGCTAGAAATGGAACTCTAGTCAAATCGAGAGGATTCGAATGAAACGTTTAGTTCTGGCAGTGGTCGTTAGCTTGCTCACTGTGTTCATCTCGCCAGTTCCAGAGGCAACCGCCGATTCCAGCGTTTGCCATTTCGAGTCGCTCAGCTTTTATCAGTGGCCTGGCGGCGGCAGCATTGACAGCGGCATATCGGTTGGCATGTCCCGGCAGATGAAAACTTTCGAGCCGCATAAGAGTGATGAAGCCTGCCTAGGTGCAGAAAACACCATGCGCGGCACGGTGCGTGACTCTGTCGCACACCAAGGTGTCGTTAGCTGGATGCTCTACGGCAAAACAATTCCCACCGAAACTCAGTGCTCAGTAACGTTCTATGTGAACCAACAGCTTTGGATGACCGCGTCGGTGAGTAACGAATCCGGATTCGCTTATTTCACGAACGAACACGACGTATTCAGTCAAGAAAGCCTGAAGTCTCTGCTTCATCTTGGGCGCAACATATTGACATCCTCCGCCGACTGCGGATCATTCACCGATGGCACGATGAATTTGAACACAGAGGTTGATGTGTTACAGGATTCGTTTGGAGAGTTCTCTGGCGTGAGTATCAACGAGGGCGATGACTTCACCAACACCACCGAGGTAAAGCTGAATCTCTCATTTGACGGAATCGTCGCGCAGGTGGCCGTGTCAAACGATGGTGGTTTTGCGAAATCCCAAACGCAAGTATTCGACTACAAAGACAACACCGTGACCTGGAAGCTTAGATCTAGCACTTCAAAATTGCCTCGCAAGGTTTATGTGAAATACCGGTTGTTTGATGCCGCTAACGACAGCTCGTTGGGCAAGTGGGAAAAAGAGGTTTACAGCGATGACATCATTCTCGACGAAATCGCGCCAACTATCTCTTTTATCAAAACCAGCGTCGGTACCGGACGTTCGCTAATCTCTCTAGACCGTGTTGGAATCACGCAGACGAAAATACGCGTTCTCTATGTGAACGCAGACGATGACAAGTCTGGAGTTTCCCACCTGCAAGTGAGCACAGCCCTGAAGGGTGCCCCAATATTCGACGTACCGACCGGGAAGTCATTCAAAGTCTCGATCAAAAAATCTCGAAATCAAATCTTCATCCGTCCTGTCGACTCGGCGGGCAACGTTGGGTCCTGGAGGGCGGTCTCTACAAAATAGAAAGTTGTTTGCTAGCGTCTAGACGTGCAGCTAACTTTCGATTCCAGCGTCTTCGAATGGCGCGGACCTGCGCCGTTCTATTTCGCAGCGGTACCCGACGAAGAATCTCTAGCCATTCGCGAGATCAGTTCACTAGTTAGCTACGGCTGGGGCGTAATTCCCTGCAGTGTCACCATCGGAAAAACCAGCATCACAACGAGTCTTTTTCCAAAGCAGGGTGGCTATCTGGTGCCGCTAAAAGATTCGCTTAGAAAGCCCGAAAGACTAAATATTGGCGATCATATCAAAATCACGCTAGACATCGCTGTATAGAAGCGAGCCGTTTTACTGCGAAGCGCTCTTGCCTCGCGTTCACGCAACGCGTTGGTACTCCCGTCCATAAGCGTCGCGCTGCAGTTTGCCAGAATCAACCAACATGCGTCGAATTAGTGCGAAATCCACAACGTAGGTTTCAAAAATATCGTTCACTTCGGGTTCTGTGTAGTTACGACCAAGTTCTAGTAGCTCGATACACCAATCGGCCAACGCAACCTTCTTAGACCACTTCACGGGTAAGCGCTCAATGCGGCCTTCGTCGTTCACGAAACTTCGGAATTGGTCAGGGATGCTCATCGTTGGTCAAGTCTGCCAAAGAAACCCGGCTTAGCCTAAAGAAAAGGCTGCACCAATTTTTCGGTGCAGCCTTTTCCTTAATGCAGCTCAGCAAGCAGCCCGATTGAAGTTGGCTGGGCACAGATTGGTAATCGGCGAAAGTTTCACTCCAAGAACTTGAATGTCTCCAGTGTTGCTGTCACTGGACCCTGACCTCTCAACATATAGTTC
>JBJTMF010000041.1:0-12116 GCA_046063405.1 Microbacteriaceae bacterium | reverse complement strand
GCATGAACTCGGTGCCACCAAAGGTTTGATAGCTTCCGTCTGGATAAATCGTGAACATTTCACGCAGCGTTGCGTCGCCGGCCTGAGCAGCCAAAAACTCGGGCATTGACTTACCACTGTGGTTGAAAACGCCGTCGAGGATCACTCCGATACCGTGGCTTCGAGCAGCGGTCGTCAGAGCTTTTAGGTCTTCGTTGGCGCCCAGCAGTGGGTCGATTTCGAAGTAGCTTTCGGTGTCGTAGCGGTGATTGCTTGGTGCCCGAAAAACTGGATTGAAGTAAATGTTTGCTACACCGATTCCCGACAAATAGTCGAGCTTGGACTGAACACCTTTGAGATTGCCGCCGAAAAAGTTTTGCGGTGTTGGTTCGCTGTTCCAATCGACCAGTGGGCGATCAGCGCTGACAGACTCATCGCGAGCAAACCGGTCGGGAAAGATCTGATAGATCGACCCTTTGCGAACGAAATCTAGATGGTCAGAACCGCTTTGTTCGAGTCTCATACGGCAAGACTAAGCCAGCGATGCGCGGCTAAAGGTATGAAGGCAAAACTTAGACTGAATGCATGACCTCAATCAAAGTCGCAACCGTAAATGTAAATGGTGTTCGCGCCGCTTTTCGCAAGGGAATGGCCGATTGGGTTCTCGCCGAGCGACCTGACATTCTTGCGCTTCAGGAGGTTCGTGCCGAAACCAGTGATCTGCTGAGCCTCTTCGGAGAAACCGAAGCGGCACTTGGACACACCTGGCACGTGCTGCACGATGCCGCGAGCGCTAAGGGGCGCGCCGGTGTTGCTGTTTTGAGTCGGTTTGCACCAATTGGTCACCGAACCGCGCTTGGCGCAGATGATTTTGACAGCGCCGGTCGATGGCTTGAGGTGGACTTCGATGTCAACGGCAAGGTCGTGACCGTAATCAGCACGTATGTTCACTCGGGCGAGGTCGACACCCCTAAGCAGGTCGAAAAATACAAGTTTCTCGAAGCCATGACGGCACGAATGGACGCCCTTAGGGCAGACGGAGCGTTCGTGGTGGTAGTTGGTGACCTGAACGTTGGGCACACCGAACTCGACATCAAGAACTGGAAAGGCAACCTCAAGAATGCTGGTTTCTTGCCAGAAGAGCGCGCCTATTTCGACACCATGATGCACAAGCAGGGTTGGGTGGATCTAGGGCGAGCCGCGCATCCGGATCAGCCTGGCCCGTACACCTGGTGGTCGTTCCGCGGGCAGGCCTTCGACACGGATGCCGGCTGGCGCATCGACTATCACCTGGCAACTCCCGCTTTGGCCGCCGCGGCGTCAAACTACAAGGTTCATCGTGCCGCAAGCTATGACACCCGCTGGACCGACCACTCCCCCGTGGTTGTTGAGTACACGCTCTAAACTTGAGCCTATGACCAAGCCAAACCTGCTCAGCGGCATGCAGCCATCTGCCGGATCGCTACACCTCGGAAACTACCTGGGCGCCTTGGTCAACTGGGCAAAAATGCAAGACGACTACAACGCCTACTACTGCGTGGTCGACATGCACGCCATCACGGTTCCGCAGGATCCCACGCAACTGCGCCAAAACACTCGCGTTACCGCGGCGCAATACCTAGCAGCCGGCATCGACACCGAGAAGTCGGCACTGTTCGTGCAGAGCCATGTTCCGGCGCACGCACAGCTGGCCTGGGTGCTCAACTGCATCACCGGAATGGGTGAAGCAGGCCGCATGACCCAGTTCAAAGACAAGACTCAAAAGGGCGGAAGCGAGAGTGCTTCGGTTGGGCTTTTCACGTATCCGATTTTGCAGGCCGCTGACATTCTGCTTTACCAGCCAAAGGCAGTGCCAGTGGGTGAAGACCAACGCCAGCACCTTGAACTGACTCGCGATTTGGCCATGCGTTTCAACAGCAGATTCGGTGAAACCTTTGTGATTCCAGAGGCTGTGATTCTCAAGGAGACCGCCAAGATTTACGACCTTCAGAACCCTGAAGCCAAAATGTCGAAGTCGGCCGCCGACCCTAAAGGTTTGATCAACATCATGGATGACTCAGCCGCCGTCGTGAAGAAGATCAAGTCTGCGGTCACCGACACCGACGGCGTTATTCGCTTCGACCGAGAGACCAAGCCCGGCGTCTCTAACCTCCTCGGAATTCACAGTGCCATCTCTGGCGAAAGCATCGCATCGCTTGAAGAGCGTTTCGCTGGTGCCGGTTATGGAGCACTAAAGGGTGAGGTGGCCGATGCCGTGGTTGGCGCTATCGAACCGATCCGCAATCGCGCAGAAGACCTCCTGAGTGATCCGGCCGAGTTGGATCGTCTTCTAGCTAAAGGCGCAGCCCGCGCAAATGAGCAGGCAGAGGCCACTCTTGCCGCGGTCTACGAGCGCATCGGCTTCATCAAGGCCTAGGCCCTTTAGTTTCGCCCACAGCGTTGGGAATAACTCTGTCGCCTTTGCGGGTTATCTGGGAAGATAGACAAGCAACAAGAGTTCTTCGGGGTCAGTGAAAATCTGAGCCGGCGGTTAAAGTCCGCGACCCGACTAACTGCTCGCGAGAGCAACGGCGATCAAGGCAACTTGAAATCCGGGTTAGGCGGTTGAGCTGGTGAAATTCCAGCACCGACGGTTAAAGTCCGGATGGGAGAAGAACCAGGATGTCGCGCATTTGCCGGCATCTGTGTTCGCCTACTTAGGCGCACAATTCTCCCCTCGCCAACCACCCCGAATTTTCGAGAGGTGGAAACAGTGAGTAGCCAAAACTTTGAGAGCGCGATGGCTCGCGCGCTTGAGTTGGCCCTACTCGGCCCGGAATACGGGGTAAACCCTCAAGTTGGTTCGGTAATCCTTGACGCCGAGGGCAAGATCATCGCGGAAGGTTACCACCGTGGGTCGGGCACCGCGCATGCCGAAGTCGACGCTCTAAGCAAACTCGCTGAAGTGCCAGCCGGTAGCACCGCCGTGGTTACCCTCGAACCCTGCAATCACACCGGCCGCACCGGCCCTTGCGCACAAGCGCTCATCGACGCTGGTATTTCGCGAGTGGTCTTCGCCGTCGCAGACCCAGGCGAGCAGTCATCTGGTGGCGCACAAACACTCATCAATGCAGGCATAGAAGTCATCTCGGGTGTTCTATCGGCCGAAGCTGAGCAACAGAACCGCGTTTGGCTAACCGCCCAACGCAACCAACGACCATTCGTGACCCTAAAGTGGGCCAGCAGCATCGATGGTCGAGCCGCAGCAAATGATGGTTCAAGTAAATGGATCAGCGGCGAAGAGTCGAGAGCCGATAGCCATCGACGCAGAAGCAACGTCGATGCCATTCTCGTTGGCACCGGAACCGTGCTAGCCGATGATCCAGACCTAACCGCCCGCAAGCCAGATGGCTCCCTCTATGAACACCAGCCTCTTCGCGTCGTAATCGGCGACCGTGACCTGCCAGCATCCGCGCGGGTTTTCAACGACCACGCCGAGACCGTGCACCTCAAAACTCGCTCGATTCACGGAATTCTGGCAGCCCTTTGGCAAGAAGGAATCAAGCACGTCTGGGTCGAGGGCGGCCCGAAGGTGGCATCCACTTTTGCTCGTTTAGGACTCGTCGACGAGTACCTCATCTATGTCGCCCCGATGTTGATTGGCGGCGAGCGCACCGCCATAGGCGACCTTGGCATTGAGTCCATCGCCCAGGCACGCCAACTCCAGTTTGATGAGATCAAGCCGCTCGGCACCGACCTCATGATTCGAGCCACCGAGAGGATCGCCTAATGTTCACCGGAATCGTGGAAGAACTTGGTCGGGTGGTGACCATCGAAAACCAACCTGACGCAAAGCGCATCACCTTTGAAGGTCCGCTCGTGGTGTCTGACGTTTCACGCGGAGACTCGATCGCGGTATGCGGCGCTTGTCTGACCGCCGTCGAGTTCGACCAAAAAACTTTCACCGCCGACATCATGAACGAGACTCTGCGCCTGACCAACCTGAGCGACCTTGAGGTTGGCGATGTCGTGAATCTCGAACGCGCCATGAACGCAACCACACGTTTTGGCGGTCACATGGTTCTCGGCCACGTCGACGGTGTTGGCGAGATCGTTAGTCGTGCGCCAAGCGAAAACTGGGAGTGGGTGCGCGTTCGCATCCCTGAAGAGCTCATGAAGTATGTGGTGCTCAAAGGTTCGATCACCATCGATGGCGTATCGCTCACCGTAAACGAGGTCGAAGGCGACGTGATCGGCTTGAGCCTGATTCCCGAAACTTTGCGACTCACGACCCTAGGCGCGAAACAGCCTGGCGACCGAGTCAACATCGAGGCCGATGTAATGGCCAAACACATCGAGCGTTTGCTCGAAGCAAGGAGTAACTGATGGCACTTTCAACAATCGAAGAGGCCCTGGATGCGCTTCGTGCCGGCAAACCGATTCTGGTAGCCGACGACGAAGACCGCGAGAACGAGGGTGACGCCATCATCGCTGCAGAGTTTGCCAGCGAAGAGTGGATGGCTTGGATCGTTCGCAACACCACGGGATTCCTCTGCGTACCGATGGAAGAAGCTCGAGCCAACGAGCTCGAACTTCCGCTCATGTCGGTGAACAACCAAGACCCACATGGCACCAACTACACGATCAGTGTCGACGCGGCCAACCGCTTCAGCACTGGTGTTAGCGCCGCCGACCGAGCCAACACCGCTCGTGCGCTGGCCGCCCCTGATGCCACTCCAGAATCGCTTATGCGTCCGGGTCACTTGCTTCCGCTTCGTGCGCACCCGCAAGGTCTGCATGGTCGCCGCGGTCACACCGAAGCCACTGTCGATCTCCTAAAGCTCGCCGGTCTTATGCCGGTTGGTGTGATCGGCGAAATGGTTTCGTCGGATGGCAGCATGATGCGACTTCCAGAACTCATCGAGGTTGGCCAACGAGAGAACCTGCCGGTCATCACTGTTGAGCAGGTGGCCAACTACCTGATCGAGCACGGCATTGCACACGACAGCACTCCGAACAACCGCATCCGATTTGAAGCCGAGGCTAATGTGCCAACCAAGCACGGCGCTTTCCGCCTGCGTGGTTACTACGACATCAAGACCACTGCCGACCACGTAGCCATCATCTCCGGTAATCCAACCGGAGAGAACGTGCTGGTTCGTATGCACAGCGAATGCATCACTGGTGAGGCTTTCGGATCGCTGAAATGTGAGTGCGGCCCGCAGCTTGACTTTGCACTCGACGCAATCGATGCCGACCCTAACGGTGGCGTCGTGATTTATTTGCGCGGGCAAGAAGGTCGCGGCATCGGCCTTCTCAACAAGCTGAAGGCATACGCTTTGCAAGAGCAGGGTCTAGATACCGTCGAAGCCAACTTGGCTCTCGGGCTGCCAAGCGAGAACCGTGAATACGGCGCTGCTGTGGCAATTCTGCGCGACCTAGGTGTTACCTCGGTTCGCCTCATGACCAACAACCCAGCCAAGAGCGGATACCTAACCGCGGCTGGTATTCCGGTGACCGAGTACGTGCCGGTAATCGTGGGCCAGGCCAGTGAGAACGCAGGCTATCTAGAAACCAAGCGCGAGAAGATGGGGCACCTGATCCCTGAAGGAGCAACCAAATGAGCGGCGCGGGAGCACCAAAACTAACCATCGATGCCAGCGGCCTAGCGGTGACCGTCTTGGTTACCTCCTGGCACACTCAGATCACCGATGGCCTGCTGGCCGGGGCTGAACGCGCGCTAAAGGCAGCCGGCAACGACATCTATACCGTTGTTCGAGTTCCAGGCGCATTCGAGTTGCCGCTTGCGGCGCAGTATGCGATCGACGAAGGTGCCGAGGTGGTTGTCGCTCTCGGTGTGGTCATTCGTGGCGGAACCCCGCACTTCGAATACGTTTGCCAGGCCGTTACCGATGGATTGACTCGAGTGCAGTTGGATTCCGGTGTGCCGATAGGTTTCGGAGTTCTCACGGTCGACGACGAGCAGCAGGCACTCGACCGTGCTGGGCTGGCTGGTTCGAAAGAAGACAAGGGTGCTGAGGCAGTCGAGGCCGCAGTGCTGATGGCTAGACTGAAGCCGTAACGACCATTTGATCGTTGCGCTGATTTCAACCAGAAAGACTCAACGATGAACATCCTGAACGACTCGATGCTCGTGCTTCACCTGATCGGTGTGGGCGCGCTGCTCTCGGGATTCTTCTACCAGCTCAAAGACATGAAAACTGGCATGAAGGTTAACGCCGGAATCATCCACGGTGCCTGGCTGATGCTGGTTACCGGTTTCACCATGGCCGGCTTGATTCCAGCCATCGGCGAGGAAACCATTAACAATGTGGTGCTCGGCATCAAGAGCGTCGTAATCACCGCGATTTTCTTCATTGCTTATGCGTACAAGAAGAAAGACGTAACTCCAAAGTGGGTTGTTCCTGGCATCACCGGTTTGACCGTGCTGAACATTGTTTTGGCAGTCTTCGGACCAATCGTCAACTAACGCTTACAAAAAAGTAAGGCCCCCGGACATCCAGGGGCCTTACTTTTTTGTCCGACTACTTCAAGAACAAGGCTCGAAGTCGTTTGGTTGTGAAGAGCAAGCCGAGCACGATCATCACCACAAAATACAGTGCGTGTCCGAGGAGTGAGGCGTCGATGTTACCCAAAGTGCATCCGCGAACCAGCGCAATTGCTTGGTATAGCGGGAACGACTCGATGATCATTCTCAGCCAGTCCGGATAAACGGTTAGCGGGTAGAAAGTTCCCGAGAAGAGAAACATCGGAAGCATGAAGAAGTTGATCCAGTCCATTTGATGAAAGTTCTTCAAATAACTTGTGATGCCCATACCAACGGAAGCGAAACCGAAGGCGATTAGCACGGCGGCGGGAATTGCCAACAAACCCCAGACCGAAGGAATCAATCCCATTGAGCCAACCACAATCATGAATCCACAGGCATAAACAAAACCGCGCAGAAGCGCCCAGCCGATTTCGCCCAGCGCCACATCTAAAGGACCTAGCGACGTAGACAGCATGGCTTGATAGATCTTGCCGAAGTGCATCTTGAAGAATACATTCCAGGTGCTGTCATAAATCGCACCGTTCATAGCGCTCGTTGCCAGCAGCGCGGGCGCGATGAACATGGCGTAACTGATCGGGTTGCCACTGCCGTCGGTGACATTGCCAATGATTCGCCCAAGGCCCACGCCAAAGGCAAGCAAGTAAAACACTGGCTCTACGAAGCCGCTCAGCACGACCAACCAGGTGCTCGACTTGAGTGCATAAATGTTGCGCATCAAAACCGCTTGTGGGCGGCCCGAATAGAGTGCGGCACCGAGTTTGCCGCGGCGACGCTCGGCGATGGCGATCGCTGAATCAACCGCTGTGTTGATCAGGCTCATTCGGCCAACCTCTTTTCAAACTGCGGATACGCCGTGAGCAATCCGACCGCGCCAAAGGTGAGTGGAACGGCCACGTGAACCAACATTAGCCAGCCTTCAACTGGAGCGCCGTAACTAAGTGCTCTACCGAGGTCGGTTGCGTGCCAAACGGGCGAGATCCAACCAATCCACTGCAAGTAAATCGGAAGTGTTGCCAGGGGAAAGTAGGTGCCTGAGAACATGAACATCGGAGTAAGAATGAAGCGGCCGACGATTGCAAAGAACCCGTCGTCATCTTTTATGGCAACCGTTACCGAGAGCATCACGGCAGCAAAACCAAAGCCAGCGAGCGCGCTGACTACGGTGAGAACTGGCAAGCTAGCCAACGGAATCGCTCCAAAGAGCACCAGAATCACTTCGTAGAGAGTGACTTGGATCAAACAACGAGCCATAGCGGCTAACAAAACACCGTTGACGATTTGGCGGCTACTAATCGCCGTCGCGTTTATCGAATAAAAGGTTTTGTTCCAAACGAAACCTTCAATGGTCGGAAAGGTGACTTCATCCATTGCTCCTTGGATGGCAGCAGTGGCAAGCAGTGCAGGCGCGAGAAATTGAAGGTATGGGACACCGTCGAGCCCGCCCCCACTGCTGCTGTTAACCAGAGCACCGATTCCGATGCCGATTGAAAGCAGGTACAAAACGGGATTTCCTAGGCCGAATGCAATAATCGCGTCCCACCACTTGAGCATTCCTTTGATGCGAAATTCGGCTACATAGAACGCGCCCCAGCGCATAGGTTTCGCAGGGTTCACTAAAACTTTGGCGCCTTGCCAGTTTGTTTCGATGCTGCTCATTAGTCGACCAAAGTTCTACCGGTTAAGCGCAAGAAGACGTCTTCTAGGCTCGAGCGTCTGACGAGGGTGGTCATCGGTCGAAGGCCCTTATCAATAATTCGATCGAGCGCGGCTTCGCCACTTTCTGCGTAAACCAGAATTCGGTCGGGCAAAACCTCGAGTCGGTCTCCGATACCTTCAAGCTCTTTAGCGGTTTCGGCATTGTTTGAGGATCCGAAACGAACTTCGAGAACCTCTTTGCTGGAGTAGGTCTTGATCAGATCTGCAGGGGAGCCTTCGGCCATGATTTGGCCCTTGTCCATCACGACAAGACGGTCGCACAGTTGTTCCGCTTCATCCATGTAGTGTGTGGTGATCACCAGAGTGACACCATTTTCTTTGAGCCTGAACAAGCGATCCCACAACACGTGACGTGCCTGCGGGTCAAGCCCGGTGGTGGGTTCGTCGAGCATCAGAATCTCTGGTTCGTTCACCAATCCGCGCGCGATTGTGAGGCGACGCTTCATGCCGCCGGACAGGTCGTCGGTCTTGGCATTTCGTTTTTCTTCAAGTTGCGCAAACTCGAGCAGTTCGTCAACCTTTTTGGTTAGCCATTCACCCTTGAGGCCGAAGAAACGGCCGTATGCCTTCAGGTTTTCCCAGACTTTCATTTCGCGGTCTAGGTTGTCTTGCTGCGGAACCACACCCAGGTGGGCGCGAATCTCAGGGCCGTGCTGGTTTGGGTCTTTGCCCAAGATGGTGAGCTCGCCGCCGCTGCGCTGGCTGGTCGAAGCGATCATTTTCATGGTGGTTGACTTGCCGGCGCCGTTTGGACCGAGCAAGCCGAACGACTCGCCTCGCTTGACTTCAAAATTGATGCCATTGACGGCTACGAAATCGCCGTAAACCTTTTTCAGGTCTTTGGCAACGATCATTAGCTCTGGCTGGTCGGTTCGCTCTGAACGCGCTTGCGCTTTTGGCACGTGAACATCCTTGTTTCTGGGGTCGGAATGAAAATCATCGCCGCTAATCTGGGCAGCGTTCCAGACTAACCGAAACACTTGCAAAGTTTGAAACATTTTGGCGAGTTTCTTCTCTAATGCGCGGCTGATATTCTTGGCTCATGACATCCCCTGCGCGCCGGCCCAAAGGCAACACGCGCGTCACAGGCAAAGAGCAGTACTACACGCCGCCCGATCTTGCCGAAGAACTGATGCAGAAGGTGAAATCGCTGGTTGCCGACTTCGATTCGCGAGTGGTGGTCGAGCCAGCCGGAGGCACAGGGTCGTTCGTCGAAGCTGCCGAGCGGGCTGGCGCAGCGCGGGTGCTGAGCCTAGACATCGAACCCAAACACGGCCGCGTGAAAGCCGGAGATTATCTAGAGTCGGCTATCGAGGAACACAACTCGATAACGGTGTCCAACCCTCCTTTTGGTCGCAACAATTCGCTCAGCATCCCGTTCTTCAACCGTGCAGCCGAACACAGCGAGTACATCGCGTACATTGTGCCGCGCTCCTGGCGCAAGTGGTCGGTTGTGAACCGCCTCGATTCTCGCTTTCATCTGGTTCACGATGAAGACATTCGGGTCGATTACGTAGATGCCTCGGGTCACCCATTAAGCCAACGCAAGATTTTGGCCACCTGTTTTCAGGTGTGGCAGCGCCGCGATCAGGCACGTGCAATGGTCCGAGTAATCGACCACGGTTTCATCACCAAAACGACTCCCGAATTGGCAGATGTTTCGCTGACCGTGTTTGGTTTCGGATGCGGAACCGTGAAAACCGAATTCGCTCGAGTACCCAACACGACCCAAATGTTTTTGAAACTGAATCACCCGAAGGCTCTTGAAGCTCTACAAGCCGTCGACTTCTCCAGGTTCTTCAACAACACCGCCTACACGCCGGCTCTGGCGCTCCCCGAGATTCGCTTTTTGCTCAACGAGTACATCACCGGAGATGCCGGCCTGCAACGTTAAATGTTTGGCTAAAAATGGCATTGAATAGACGTATGAGCATGACTTCACCTCGACGCGGACGCCCAGGCAATCTAGGGCCGGTAGACAAAGGGCCCAAAGCAAGTTTCAAGCAGCTGGTGCCATACCTAAAAGAGCACCGAGGCGCACTAACCGTTGCAGTAGTGCTGTCACTAATCGGTGCCGGTGCCAGCCTCGCGCAGCCGATGGTGGTCGGAAATGTGATAACCGCGGTGCAGCAGGGCAAAGACCTGAGTGCCATCATTTGGATTCTTATCGCGATCACTATCGGCTCGGCGGTCGCATCCGGCCTGATGTACTTCGTGCTCGCCAAAGCCGGCGAAGGAGTTGTGCTCAGTTCACGCCAAAAACTCGCCCACAAACTTCTGCGTTTGCCGATTCACGAATACGACCTACGCCGCACCGGTGACCTAGTTTCGCGCGTTGGCTCAGACACGACTCTGCTGCGAGCTGCTCTAACCCAGGGTCTCATCGATGCCGCTGGTGGTGCCGTTATCTTCGTTGGTTCGGTGATTGCCATGGCGGTAATCGACCCACTGCTGCTTGGCCTAACTCTGCTGATGATCACGATCGCCGTGGCTAGCATCGGGCTCACCGCTCGTCGCATCCGTTCGGCCACAACCAAGGCGCAAACTCGGGTCGGCGACATGGCTGCCTCGATCGAGCGCGCGCTCAGTGCCGTGCGAACAATCCGCGCCGCTCGCGCCGAAATTCGCGAAACCGAACAAATCAATTCGGATGCGCGGCAGGCCTTCGAACAGGGCGTGAAGATTGCGGCCTTGAACGCGTGGGTTACTCCGATCGGTGGCTTGGCTGCCAACGGAGCGTTCATGGTGGTGCTCGGAGTCGGTGGATTCCGTGTGGCATCTGGCGAAACCGACGTGGCCAGCCTGATTACATTCATTTTGCTGATGTTCCTGATGATTCGCCCAGTTGGGCAGGCCTTCCAGGCTTACTCCTCGGTGCAGAGTGCACTTGGCGCTTTAGCTCGAATCCAAGAAATCCTCGACATCCCTCTAGAAACCGATGACGAGATTGCCACGCATCCCGGCGAACGCAAAGCCTCAAACAAGACCGCTATTGAGTTCAAAAAGGTTGTGTTTGCCTATGCTCCGAGCGAGCCGGATGCAGTAGCACCTACCGTGCTCAATGGTGTTTCGTTCAAGATCGAGCGCGGCACTCGCGTGGCTATTGTTGGCCCTTCGGGTTCTGGAAAGAGCACCACTCTTTCGCTGATCGAGCGCTTCTATGAGCCGAAGTCTGGGCAGATTCTGCTCGACGGCCAGGCGGTGACGGCGATGAGTCGCGATGACTTGCGGGCCCAGATTGGTTATGTCGAACAGGATGCCCCGGTTCTCGCGGGAAGCATCCGAGACAATCTGCTTATTGGCAAGCCTGATGCCAGCGATAAAGAACTCAAGCGGGTTCTCGAAGAAGTAAACCTCACCGATGTGCTCAAGCGCGACAAAAAGGGTTTGAACGCCGAGGTCGGCGAACAGGGAATTATGCTCTCCGGCGGTGAGCGTCAGCGCTTAGCGATCGCTCGCGCTCTGCTGGCTGCTCCCCCCATTTTGCTTCTCGATGAATCAACCTCGTCGCTCGATGGTTTGAACGAACAGCGGATGCGCGAGGCCATCGACGCGGTGGCCAAGAATCGCACCATGATCGTGATTGCTCACCGACTTTCAACCGTCGTCGATAGCGATCAGATCATTGTGATGGAGAACGGCAAGATTGTCGGCACCGGAACCCACAAGCAGTTGCTCAAGTCGACTCCGCTCTACAAGGAGCTGGCTGCAACGCAGATGCTCGACTAGCTCGCAAGAGTAGGCTGAAACCAACCTCCAACGAAGAAGGATGCCGTGCAGCCAACCGAACGCGCTTATGCCGAACACCTCGACGCCAAAGATCCACTGGCTTCGTACCGAGCTGAGTTTGTGATTGCCGACCCAGACCTCT
>JBJTMF010000040.1:0-12757 GCA_046063405.1 Microbacteriaceae bacterium | reverse complement strand
AATCAGAATTCCGTCGTGGTTGTCATTTAGCCCCAGTTCGCGCCCAGAGGCCAACATTCCGTAGGAGATGTGTCCGTAGGTGCTGCGCGCGGCAATAGCGAAGCCCCCTGGCAGCACAGCGCCTGGTAGGCAAACCACTACCTTGTCGCCAACACTGAAGTTAGAGGCACCACAGACGATGCCGCGAACATCGGCACCGCCATCAGCTGCGGTTTTGCCTGCTGCAGCAACGCGCACCTGACACCAGCGAATGGTCTTTCCATTGCTCTGTGGCTCCGGAGTGAACTCGAGCACCTCGCCAACCACAAGCGGACCGGTGACGTCGAAACCGTGGACACCTTCTTCTTCGAGACCGACTTTGACCAATTCGGCCATTACGGATTCAGGAGTGGCATTTGGGCGAAGCGTTGCTGCTTCAGCCAGCCAAGACATTGGGACGCGCATTAGAGCACCACTCCGAACTGCTTACTGAAACGGATATCGGCTTCGACCATGTCGTGCATGTCCTGCACACCATTTCGGAACATTAGGGTTCGCTCGATACCCATACCAAAGGCAAAACCTTGATACTCCTCAGGGTCGACGCCGGCCGCCTTCAAAACATTCGGGTTCACCATTCCGCAGCCTCCCCATTCGACCCAGCGAGCCCCGCCCTTAGCACCTGGATGCCAAACATCTAGTTCGGCCGAAGGCTCGGTGAACGGGAAGAACGATGGGCGCAGGCGAATCTTTGCCTCTGGGCCAAACATCAACCGAGCGAAGTGCTCAAGAGTGCCGCGCAAATCGGCCATCGTCAGCCCCTTGTCAATAGCAAGACCCTCTACTTGGTGGAAGACAGGCGTGTGGGTGGCATCGAGTTCGTCGGATCTAAAGACTCGGCCCGGGCAAAGAACGTATACCGGCAATTCACGCTCGAGAAGCGAGCGCACTTGAACCGGAGAGGTGTGGGTGCGCAACACCAGGTGCGACTCGACTGGATCAACAAAGAAGGTGTCCTGCATGGCGCGGGCTGGATGATCTGCATCGAAGTTCAACGCATCGAAGTTGAACCATTCGCTCTCGAGTTCCGGACCTTCGGCGATTTCCCAGCCCATACCGATGAAGATGTCGCTGATCTGTTCCTGCAGCAACGAAAGCGGATGGCGGGCACCGGCGCGGTAGTGAATCGGAGTAGCTGTGACGTCAACCGACTCTTGGGCTAGCTGTTCGCGCGCCTCGATTTCGGCAAGTGCGCTCTCACGAGAGGCGAATGCTGTGTTGATTTCGCCACGTGCTTGACCGATTAAAGCGCCGGCGGAAGCCTTCTGATCATTCGGCAACGTCTTAAGCGTTGCGTTCAACTTCGCAATCGGTGATTGTTCACCAATAAGAGCCGATTTGAGCGCTTTTAGTTCGGCTAAATTGGCGCTCGAGCCGATGGCGCTAAGAGCCTCGGTTACCGCGGCGGCAACCGACTCTGAGTTGATTTCGATGCTTTGTGACATAGGGTTTTAGCCTACCAACTAGCGGTTCTGCGCGAAGGCAGTGGCATACAGGCAAATGCTTGCGGCTGTAGCAAGATTTAGACTCTCAGCGGCTCCATAAATCGGCACCGCGACCACCTGATCTACAGCGGCAAGAACTTCTGGCTCAAAACCCCAGGCTTCGTTACCGAATACCCATAGTGTGGGCTTCGCAAGAATGTCCGCGGACAAATCCGCGATGCTCACGCCTCCGCCGGATGCCGCGAATACCTGGAATCCCGCCGCTTTGGCCTGTGCGATGAATTCGAGCGAGGAGGCACCGACAGCAACCGGTAGGTGAAATAGCGAACCCGTGGTGGAGCGAACCACCTTTGGATTGAAGACATCGACACTGTTGTCGCTGAAGACCACCGCATCGGCACCGGCAGCATCGGCTGCGCGAAGAACCGTTCCGGCATTACCTGGGTCTCGGATGTTCGCAAGCAATGCAACCAGACGGGCTTGGCTATCCCAAATGCCATCGACATCCACGTGCATTTGCTCGCAGACGGCTACGACACCCTGAGGCGTCTGCGTGTCAACTAGTGCTTTCAGCACGGTCTCGCTGACCAGTGTGACCGAAACCCTGGCCTGCACAGCACGTTCGAAAAGCTCGGCGTGCTCGGCATGCGCCGATTCGGTGACAAATATGTCTCGAATAAGTTTTGGCCTGTCGAGAGCCTCTTTTAGACCCTGGAACCCCTCAAGCAGAAAGAGCCCGGTCTCAGACCGGGCATCTTTCTTGTTGAGCTTTGCGACCCCACGAATTCGATTCGCTTTGGGATCTTCGAGCATTACTAGGCCTTAGGAGCCGAAGTGTTTGCTGGAAGTGCAGCCTTGGCGGTAGCGACGAGGCTAGCAAAGGTGTTTGGCTCGTTTACTGCCAACTCTGCCAAGATACGGCGGTCAACCTCAACGCCAGCCAGGTTTAGACCCTGGATGAAGCGGTTGTAGGTGATGCCGTTGGCGCGCGCTGCAGCGTTGATGCGCTGGATCCACAGACGACGGAAGTCACCCTTGCGAGCACGACGGTCGTTGTATGCGTAGACGAGCGAGTGCAGCATCTGCTGCTTTGCCATGCGGTAGAGACGCGAACGCTGACCACGGTAGCCGTGTGCGCGTTCGAGGACTGTGCGGCGCTTCTTGTGCGAGTTAACCGCGTTTTTTACTCTTGCCATTTTTTACTCCTAAAGTCTTTCTACTTGCCGAGCTGGGTCTTGATGGTCTTGAAGTCGGCAGCCGAAACGACCTGGTCCTGGTTTAGGCGACGGGTGCGACGGCTCGACTTGTGCTCGAGGTTGTGGCGCATGTTGATCTGCTGCTTCATCAACTTGCCGCTACCGGTGAAGCGGAAACGCTTCTTAGCGCCTGAGTGGGTCTTCTGCTTTGGCATTACTTTCTCCTTCTATTCGGCAGCTTGCGCTGCCTCTTCTGCCTCTGGCTTTGCTGCGGCAGCCTTATCGGCGGCTCGCTTGGCATCTGCCTTGGCCTCAGCCTTGTTTTTCAATGGACCGATAACCATGACCATGTTGCGACCATCAATCGACGGAGTCGACTCGATAGAACCAAATTCGGTCACTTCTTCGGCAAGCTTCTGAAGCAGTTTCATACCCATCTCTGGGCGGGACTGCTCGCGACCGCGGAACACCACGATCACCTTGACCTTGTCGCCGGCCTTCAAGAAGCGTTCAATCTGTCCGCGCTTGGTGCCGTAGTCGTGGGAGTCAATCTTTAATCCAAAACGCACGGTCTTCAGAACGGTGTTCACCTGGTTCTTGCGGGCCTCACGAACCTTCTGGGCGGCTTCGTACTTGAACTTGCCGAAATCCATAATCTTCGCGACCGGTGGCTTCGACATTGGCGCAACTTCCACGAGGTCCAGGTCTTGTTCCTGGGCCATGCGAAGTGCGTCTTCAATGCGGACTACACCGATTTGCTCACCTGCTGGGCCGACGAGTCGAACCTCTGGCACGCGAATGCGGTCGTTGATGCGTGGATCGCTGATTGCTGCTCCTTTGACGTGACAAGTGGCCACGCGACAGGTTCGCACCTGGAGCGCACAGAAACGAAGTTTCCTAAAGCATTACCCGGCCATCTTTTGGAAAAGCGATGAACGCGGGTGGGAACTGAATCCACTTCTGACCGAGTTGACCTCGGAGCCATGGGCTAGCCTAGCAGAAGTATTGCCAAAGGAGAAGCCCCAATTGACCGAAGAAAATAACGACGCCGTGTTCCATGATGTCGAAGGGCACATCCGAGACATCTCTGAGGTGCCTGCAGTTGAAGTGATCAACACCACAGCCGTTCACCTCATGAGCGCTGCAGCGGTTCAGTGTGGTCTGGGTTCGGATGATCACCCAGCCGATCTCGATGAAGCTCGAAAGCTCATCAATGCGCTTGCGGGTCTAGTAGTTGCCGCCGCTCCCGAGATTGGCGACCACCACGCACGTCCACTTAGAGACGGCCTTCGCGCACTTCAATTGGCGTTCCGCGAGGCGTCGGTCATCAAGGATGCGCCAGGCGCTGGGCCAGGCGAAAAGTACACCGGGCCGGTTAACTAACTAAGCAACAAGCTTTACTCGCAGCGAATCGACGTACTCTGCAATGTCGTGACTCGCTGCTAGCGCCTTAGCTAGATCTTGGAGCACAGGGTCAAGCTGCTCTCTGGTTAGACCTGGAGCAATCTTGAGTTCGAGCACCAGTTCGGCGGCTTCGAGGGTGCTTCGCGGATCGGCATCCGCTAGTGAGAAACCTAGAATCTCCTCGCCTAGCAAGACGGCTGCTTCGAAGGCGCGGTGCACGCGCTCATCTCGAACGGGATGCACCCAGTTAAGGCCCTGCGCGATTGCGGCAATCGCCGTGCGCCGAATCACGAACTCGCTAGGGTTGCCCGCATCCAGAACCATGCGAGTGTTCCCTTCTGAGGCGGCAGCAAGTGCGGCCTTAGCAGCATCAACGGGAACCGGGCGAGCATCCGGGTTCCACGCTTTCATTGCAGCAACAGAGCTGAACACCGGAAGCGCGTCTTGCTGATCCGGAGTCTCGACGGTCACAATCGAAAGATCAGCGCTCTTGTCTACGGTTTGGCCGTGAGAGCCAACGTCTGAGTCGCCGAGTTGGGCCAACAGCGGAATGAGTAGGCGCGAGTTCTTAATCTCTTCGATAACATCTTCGGTAACTGCCTGCCCGGCCTGAAGCGCCGCGATTGCCCGCATGAGTTTTGGGTTCGCCGAACCGTCATCGTGGGCCCAAGCATTTGGCTCGAAGGCTCGCCCTTCCCAAGGAACACCTGCCGAGTCTGCGTAAGGATTCTGGTTCATCTTGAGTTACCGAAACCTACTAGCGGGCCGAGGCGATTTCGAGAGCCTGCTCTAGCGAGAATTTGCCCGCATAAAGCGACTTTCCGAGAATTGCGCCTTCGAGGCCCTCGCCACAGAGCGCGCGCAGTTCGCTAATGTCATGCAGGCTAGCGATGCCACCGGATGCGACCACCGGCTTATCGGTTTTGGCAAGTACCTGCTTGAGCAACTCCACGTTTGGGCCTTTGAGAGTGCCGTCTTTGGTCACGTCGGTCACTACGTAACGGGCGCAACCGGCATCTTCGAGTCGGGCGAGCACTTCCCAGAGGTCGCCGCCTTCTTGTGTCCAGCCGCGGGCGGCGAGAGTTGTGCCACGAACATCTAGCCCCACGGCAATCGCATCGCCAAATCGCTGAATGACACTTGAAGTCCAATCAGGATTCTCGAGGGCTGCGGTGCCCAAGTTGACTCGAGTGGCGCCGGCCTCTAATGCAGCCTCGAGGGAGGCATCATCACGGATACCACCCGAGAGTTCAATCTTCACCTGGCTTGCGGCCGCGACAACCTCTCGCAAAAGTGCTCGGTTATTTCCCCGTCCGAATGCTGCGTCAAGATCAACGAGGTGAATCCATTCGGCTCCAGCATTAATCCAGGTCATGGCGGCCTCGATTGGGTCACCATAATCGGTTTCGCTACCTGCTTCACCCTGGGTGAGTCGCACCGCTTTCCCGTCGGCAACGTCAACCGCAGGTAGCAGTTCTAGGTATTCGTACATGTATCTCCTACTGATGGCTGATGGGCCTGAAAACTAAAGTGACTGAACCCAGTTGCGGAGCAGTTGAATGCCCGCCTCACCTGATTTTTCAGGGTGAAATTGTGTTGCCGAAAGGGGGCCTACCTCGCAGGCCGCCACGAATCTAGATCCGTATTCAGCCCAAGAAACCTTGGGCGGAATGAACGCGCCGATGGCCTCGAGTTCCCAGTCTGTGACTCCGTAGGAATGCACGAAGTAAAAGCGCTCACTTTCGATACCCGCAAAGAGCACGGAACCTTCGGCTGTGTCAACGGTGTTCCATCCGATGTGAGGAAGTTTTGGTGAATCGAGTTGTTGCACCTTGCCAGGAAGCTGCGACAACCCATCGGTTACCAGCCCGTGTTCATCGCCAGATTCGAACAACACCTGTAAACCAACGCAAATACCCAGTACCTTCTTGCCAGCCGCTAGACGTTGGTCGATAAGCTTTGCCCCGCCGATCGCATTGAGCTGCTGCATGACAGCCGAAAATGCACCCACTCCTGGCACGACGAGACCATCGGCGTTCATTACCAATTCACGTTCGCGAGTGAGCGTGACGTCAGCGCCAGCGGCTACGAGTGCTTTGACTGCCGAGTGAACGTTACCGCTGCCGTAGTCGAGAACAACTACGCGAGGTTTGGTCACAGAGCACCTTTGGTCGAAGGCACGCCCTGCACGCGTGGGTCGAGTTCGATGGCCTTGCGTAAGGCTCGGGCGAATGCTTTGAATTCGGTTTCGGCGATGTGATGTGGGTCGCGTCCGTCAAGAACAGTGACGTGTACGGTAAGGCCCGCGTTGAGCGAGATGGCCTCAAAGACGTGACGAACCAGCGAACCGGTGAAGTGCCCGCCAATCAGGTGATACTCAAAGCCGGCTGGCTCGCCAGTGTGAACGAGAAATGGGCGGCCCGACACGTCTACGACGGCTCGCACCAGCGCTTCATCCAGCGGAACGGTGGCGTCGCCGTATCTAGCGATTGAAGTCTTGTCGCCAAGCGCCTGCTTGAGTGCCTGACCTAAAACAATGGCCGTGTCTTCCACTGTGTGGTGTACATCAATGTGGGTGTCGCCGGTTGCCTTGATGTCGAGGTCGATCAGCGAGTGTTTGGCGAATGCGGTGAGCAAGTGATCGTAAAAGGCGACGGAAGTAGAGATGTTCGACTTGCCGGTGCCGTCGAGATTAAGGCTCAATTCGATCGAAGACTCAGAAGTCTTGCGCTGAAGCGATGCTGACCTGCTCATGGAATTACCTTTCGCCTGAAAGCGACATTGGGGTTACTGCAAGTCTACTCGGCAAGCGCGAGACGCAGGGCTTGAAGAAAAGCGGTCGTTTCGGCTTCAGTACCCGCACTCACTCGCAAGGTTCCAGGAATTCCCATGTTGCGAACCAGTACACCTTGGTCGAGAAGCTTTTGCCAGGTGTTTGCAGAATCGACGAGCCCTCCAAAGAGTACGAAGTTTGAATCGGACTCATACGGGTCGAGGCCCAGCGCGGCCAGTTCGGTGATGATGCGGTCACGTTGAATCTTGATCTCGTTCACTGTCGAAAGCATGGTTTGAGCGAAGTCGAGAGCCCCGATTGCGGCTGCTTGCGTAAACGCACTCAGGTGGTAAGGAAGCCTCACCAGTCGAAGGGCATCGATCACGGCTGCATCGGCGGCCAGATAGCCAACCCGAGCTCCCGCAAATGCGAATGCCTTGGACATGGTTCTTGAAACCAGCAGACGCTCTCGTCCGGGTAGCAGAGTGATAGCGGAAGCGCCGGAATCCTTGGCGAACTCGGCGTATGCCTCATCGACCACAACGATTCCGTCAGTTGCGGCACATACCGCCTCAATAACCTCTAGATCCACCGGAGTTCCGGTTGGGTTATTCGGGGAGCAGATGAGCGTGATGTCTGGGCGAGTCGCCTGCACGGCACTAACCGCTATTGGAGCGGTTAGAACATAACGTTCACCACGTTCACGACTTACATACTCTGTGTCATTGCCTTGTGCAATGAGACCGTACATGGAATAGGTCGGGTCAAAACTTAGAGCTTTACGGCCTGGGCCACCAAACGCCTGAAAGATCTGCTGAATGACCTCATTTGATCCATTGGCTGCCCATATCTGGTCACTCTTTAGACCGTGACCGAGGTATGCAGCTAGTGACTCGCGTAGTTCTAAAAATTCGCGATCGGGGTAGCGATTAATGGCGTGCAGAGCCTCTTCGAGTTTGCCCAGAATGTGTTGGGCAACCTTATCGGGGACAGGATGCGTGTTCTCATTTACGTTCAACGCCACCGGAACATGAAGCTGAGGCGCACCGTAAGGCTGGCGGCCTCGGAGAGAGTCTCGAATCGGGAGGTCTGAAAGATTGGTCACCTCCCAAGGTTACCGCTAAGGCTTTGGAAGAGCGATGCGCTGCCCTGGCTGAAGCTGGGCTTGATCAAGCGCGTTAAGCGTCACGAGTTGCGCTATCCATTCGCGGGTGTCAACAGCGCCGGCGTACTTCTCGGCCACGCTCCAAAGGGTGTCACCGCCGTGAACAGTAATGTAGTGAAACTCGGCGGATGAAACTTGGTTCGAGGCCTCGGCCTGACCCTGACTGGTGAGTGCGGCAAAGGCTCCGGCCATACAGGTAATGAGCACAACTGCAATCGCTGCGCGGCGACGCTGATACTTGGCTGCCGACTGAACCTGGATGCGTGATGTTACTCGCTGAGTTGGGCGGACTGCCTTGTGGGAGGCCTGAATCATGTTGAAACCTACTTTTCTTTCGAAAATTTGTTTCGAACGCTTGTTCGATAAAACAAGAATAAACAGACCCTACGACATCATGTCAAGACTTTTTAGCAAATTTGTTCGAATAAATGATTGAAGTTCTTGAAATCATCGAATAGAGTTTCGATAGATTGCGATTTAGATCGACCAAAACGGAACGAAGGCACTGAACATGGCTGCAGAATCATCGACACCAAAAAACCTGACCGACATTCAAGAAAAGATCATCGAAGCGATCGTCGGATACCGCAATGAGAAGGGGTACAACCCAACCATGCGCGAAGTCGGTGAGGCGGTCGGCCTGTCGTCAACCTCATCGGTTTCATATCAACTCAGCCAGCTGCGCGAACTTGGCTACCTTAGCAAGGCTGATGCAGGTCAACGCGCGATGGACGTGCTCAAGTCCGTTCCAGGTGTCAGCGATGAATCCGGTCGCAGCAACAACGTAATTTCAATTCCAGTAGTCGGACGCATCGCCGCCGGTGGCCCGATTTTGGCCGAGCAAAACGTCGACAACCACTTCAGCCTGCCTCGAGAACTAGTCGGTAACGGCGACCTGTTTATTTTGAAAGTTTCGGGCGACTCGATGATCGATGCCGCTATTTGCGACGGCGACTGGGTCGTTGTTCGACAGCAGCAGTCGGCCGAAAACGGAGACATAGTCGCGGCGCTACTTGAAGACTCCGCGACCGTGAAAGTCTTCAAACAGACCAACGGTCAAACCTGGCTTCTCCCCCGCAACTCGGCCTACGACCCTATCGATGGCACCCACGCGGTGATCATGGGCAAGGTAGTTTCGGTTATTCGCGCTCTATAGGACGACAAAGTCAATCAGGTCGGCGGCGAGGTCGGGGCGAACCATCGCCGTTACCTTCGTGCCGGTTTCCAGATACTCGAGCTCAATGATGCGACTGTTCAGGTGCAGCCTTGAAACCAACTCCCCGCGCGAGTAAGGAATTAGCGCGGTAATTCGCACGTTCGGCTCGGGTAGCGCTGCCGCGATGCGCGCCTGCAATTGGTCAATTCCGTCACCGGTTCTTGATGATACAAATAGCGAGTCCGGCTCTAGCCCACGCAATGCCAATCGCGTGCCCTCGTCGATGAGGTCGGCCTTGTTGAAAACTATCAATTCGGGAATGTCGCGCGCACCCACCTCACCGATAACATCTCGAACAGTGGCTATTTGACTCGCTGGATCAGGGTGCGATGCATCGACAACGTGCACAACCAGGTCGCTGTCTCCAATCTCTTCGAGAGTTGATCGAAACGCCTCGACAAGTTGATGCGGAAGATTGCGCACAAACCCGACGGTGTCGGCGAGAGTGAATTCGCGGCCATCGGGAGTTTGGGTCTTTCTAACGGTTGGATCAAGCGTGGCAAATAGGGCATTCTCGACCAGCACTCCAGCCTGCGTTAGACGGTTGAGTAGCGATGATTTCCCTGCGTTGGTGTATCCGGCGATTGCGACTGCAGGAACAGCGTTCTTTTTTCGAGTAGCGCGTTTGGTTTCACGCGCTGGTTTCATGGCGGCAATTTGTTTGCGAAGTTTGGCCATGCGCGTATTGATTCGACGTCGATCGAGCTCGATCTTGGTTTCACCAGGTCCGCGCGAACCCATACCGACGCCGCCAGCGGCTTGTCCACCCGCCTGGCGAGACATCGATTCACCCCAACCGCGAAGCCTCGGCAACAAGTATTCGAGCTGAGCTAACTCAACCTGTGCCTTACCCTCGCGGCTTTTAGCGTGCTGCGCGAAGATGTCCAAAATTACAGAAGTGCGGTCGATGACTTTGACCTTCACCACATCTTCCAACGCTCGTCGCTGTGACGGCGCTAGTTCGGTGTCAGCGATGATTGTGTCGGCACCCGTAGCCGCGACAAGTTGTCTAAGTTCTTCCGCTTTACCTTTGCCCAGATATGTTGCTGGATCTGGATGCGGGCGGCGTTGCAAGAGCCCATCGAGAACGGTTGCTCCGGCAGTTTCGGCAAGCGCGGCTAACTCTCGCAGCGAATTTTCTGCCTCCTGAAGGCTTTGCTCGCCCCACAGTCCGATCAAAACAACTTGCTCTAGGCGAAGCTTTCGATACTCAACCTCGGAGACATCTTCGAGTTCGGTTGATAGGCCGGCCACTCTGCGAAGCGCGGTGCGCTCTTCGAGTTCAAGCTGATCTCCGTCGGAGTCTGAGTGCGTGTGGGTGTCTTCAGCACCAAGAGCCTGGGCTTTCGCACCGCGTCGAAGGATACGGTCGATCACGGCTTCAGACTGAGAATTTCCCGACGCCACCGGTTCGTCGTCAGGGATCAAGGGGCTTTTACTCATTTGCAACTAACACTATCTACGACATCGGGTATAGATTGACGCTATGTCTTCTGAGCATTACTTTTCTCAGACACCTCAGACCGATTTCAAGCCGAAGAAGATTCGCGTAGCTCTTGCTGGTCGCGACCTAGTAGTTGAAACGGCGGGTGGGGTGTTTTCACCCGACCACATCGATCAGGGCACCGCAGTTTTATTGGAGCACTTGCGCGATGCGCCGGCTGGCGGAGATCTTCTCGACATCGGTTGCGGTTGGGGCCCAATTGCCCTCTCGCTCGCGCTGCAGTCGCCACGTTCCACGGTTTGGGCAGTCGACGTAAATGATCGATCTCTCGAGCTGACGCGCCGCAACGCCGAGGCTCTTGGGCTTTCTAACCTTCGGGTTTGCCGCCCTGAAGAGGTTCCATCAGAGATCGAATTCACCGGGATTTGGTCAAACCCGCCGATCCGGGTAGGTAAAGATGTGCTACACGAGATCCTTTTGGCTTGGTTACCCCGATTGCGCTCCGGAGCGGAGAGTTACCTCGTAGTTCAGAAGAACTTGGGCGCCGACTCACTGCACCGGTGGCTCGACTCGAAACTTCCCGAAGAGTTCAGCACCATCCGAATTGACACTTCAAAATCATTTCGCGTGCTGCGCGTGAAGAATCGCGGCTGACCAAACGGCTTAGAGCTGATCTAGGTCGAGTTCGCCCTCAAAAACCAGCACCGCAGCCCCGCTGAGACCAACGTGTTCACCGTCTTCGGTCGCAAACATCCGCACACCTAGCGTTCCTCCGGGAACGGTTACTTGCCACTGGTTGGGTGCGCCGACTCCTGCCCAGTGTCGGGTTGCAAGGGCGGATGCCACGATTCCGGTGCCACAAGACAAAGTCTCGCCAACGCCGCGCTCGAATACTCGCATGTCGATATGTCCAACGCCGTTCTTAACCAATGGTTCGGCTGGCGCTACAAATTCGACGTTTGAACCTTGGATTGGCGAAGGCGTTAGCTGAGGAGATGTTCCCAGATCAAGATCGGATAGTTCCTCATCCGAGGCCAATGCTACGACCACGTGTGGGTTGCCCACATTTATAGACAAACCGGGCCTAGCAACCTCGAGGCCTCTAGCCTTGACCAGCACCTCGTCAGCCTCGAGCCTCCAGCGCCCCATGTCGACCGCAAAACCCGCCAAATTACGCTGGATATCGCGCACTCCCGCACGCGTGCCGATAGACAAGGTTTCTCCATCGGCGAGGGTTACTAGACCCTTCTCTGTAAGGTAACGAGCGAAAACACGGGTACCGTTTCCGCACATCTCGGCGGTTGAGCCATCGGCATTGTAATAATCCATGAACCAAGTGGCCCGGGGCTCTTCGGCAAGGATGGTAGCGCCTTCGGGTAGGTGCTCGCTACGCACTACACGGATGAAACCATCGGCCCCAATTCCAAAGTGGCGATCACAGATTTTTGCGATCTGCGCCGTAGTTAGCTTTAGCGCACCCGACTCATCAAGCAGCAAAACGAAATCGTTCCCGGTGCCATGACCTTTCGTGAATTTAACTGCGCTCATGCTTCAAGCCTATTGCTCCGACGAAACGTACTTCTGCAACAACTTTGTCGCGTGATCGAAGCGTGATGGATCCTCAAAATCGAGCCAGTTGATGCGTTGGTCTCGGCGAAACCAAGACATTTGTCTACGTGCATATTTCGAAGTGAGTTGGGCCGTCTGGGCGATGGCTTCCGATTGAGTGAGCAGACCGTCAATTTGCCCCAGTGCCTGCGAATACCCGATAGCCTGCCTTGAGGTCTTGCCGTCACGGATGCCATCGGGAATCAACGCCTCCACCTCAGCCAAGAGCCCCTGCTCCCACATCAACTCGGCGCGCCGACCCAATCGTTCAACCAGCGTGGCACGATCTCCGTTGAGGCCGATTTCCAAAACCGGCTGCCAAGACGTGGGGTGCTCGGGTAGAGCGGCAGCAAACGGCTGCCCCGTAACCTGACCTCCGACGAAATGCATGAGACTCAAACGAGAGTCACATCTCACGCGCTAATCCCATTTCGACAGCGTGTATGGGTCCCGACCTTCGCCGCGAC
>JBJTMF010000039.1:0-9390 GCA_046063405.1 Microbacteriaceae bacterium | reverse complement strand
CTCAACTTTCGGGCCGCGGACTCGGGCACACCGGTGGCACTCTCGACAAACTCGAGGCGATTCCGGGTTGGCGAGCAAACTTGAGCAATCAGGAGATGCACCAGCAGCTGGCCGAGGTTGGCGCGGTAATCTGCGCGGCTGGCAGCGGCTTGGCTCCGGCCGACAAAAAGCTTTATGCCCTGCGAGATGTCACAGGCACCGTTGAGGCCATTCCGCTGATTGCTTCTTCGATCATGAGCAAGAAAATCGCCGAAGGTACCGGCTCGCTGGTGCTCGACGTGAAGGTCGGTTCGGGTGCGTTCATGAAGAACATCGATCGCGCAAGAGAGCTTGCTACGGTGCTGGTGCAACTCGGAAACGATGCTGGGGTAAATACCTCCGCGCTGATCACCGACATGTCAACTCCGCTTGGCCTCCAGGTGGGAAACGCACTCGAGGTGCAAGAAGCCATCGAAGTGCTGGCTGGCGGAGGTCCGCAAGACGTCATCGACATCACGGTTGAGTTGGCCCGTGAGATGCTGCGTCTTGCCGGAAAGACCGACGTCGATGTTGCAGCTGCGCTGAACGATGGGCGAGCCATGGACAAGTGGCGTCAAATGATTTCCGCCCAGGGCGGCGACCTAGCCGCTCCGATGGCTGTGGCCAAGCACTCGCACGTGGTTACCGCAGAGCGTGATGGCGTGATTACCGAGCTGGACGCACTCTCGGTCGGTATCGCATCGTGGCGCTTAGGTGCCGGGCGCGAACGCAAAGAGGATGCCGTTCAGTTCGGTGCAGGCGTCACCCTGCACGCTCAGCTAGGCGATTCGGTAAAGGCCGGCGCCCCGTTGATGACGCTGTTTACCGACGATGAACCACGTTTCGAACGGGCACTCGACTCGCTTCAAGGCGCGGTTAGCATTGATGCGTCGGCCGACGAGAGCCAGAAACAGATCGTTCTCGACCGCATTACCAACTAGAAACCCAAAAGGTAAACCATGTCTATCGACTTCAAATCGCTGCCAAAAATCTCGCTACACGACCACCTCGATGGCGGGCTGCGGCCGCAAACCATCATCGAGCTTGCTGGCGAGATTGGTCACCAGCTTCCGGCAAACGAAGCGGTTGCGCTCGGCAAATGGTTTCAAGAAGCGGCCGACTCGGGTTCGCTGGTTCGCTACCTAGAAACCTTCGAGCACACCATCGCGGTGATGCAGACCGAGCACGGGCTTGCTCGCGTAGCCCGCGAGTTTGTGCTTGATCTCCACGCCGATGGAGTGATCTACGGGGAACTTCGCTGGGCACCAGAGCAGCACTTACGCAACGGGCTTACTCTCGACCAAACCGTCGAGGCGGTGCAACGAGGCATCGATGAGGCCATCGAAATCGTCGAATCTGAAGGTGGGTACATCCAGGCTGGTCAGCTAGTGACTGCCATGCGACACAACGATCTCGGCCTCGAGATTGCCGAACTTGCCGTGCGTCATCGCAACAACGGCGTGGTTGGTTTCGACATTGCCGGGCCAGAAGCGGGCTTTTTGCCGCAGCGTCACAAACTCGCCTTCGACTACCTAGCCGACCAAATGTTCGCGATCACTGTGCATGCCGGTGAAGCCGACGGCGTCGAGAGCATTAAGGATGCGATTGTCAACGGTCGCGCGCTGAGGCTCGGTCATGGTGTTCGCATCATGGAAGATGTCGTTATCGGGCGTGAGGGTGAAGACATCGATTACGTCGAATTCGGAGAAGTCGCCAACTGGGTGCACGATCGCCAGCTGGCTCTTGAACTGTCGCCATCCTCGAATCTGCAGACCGGCGCCATTGCGGCTTGGGGCACCACAATGAAGCAGCATCCGTTCGATGTTCTTTACAACCTTGGCTTCAACGTCACGGTCAACACCGACAATCGACTGATGAGCGCAACCACAATCACACGCGAACTGCAACTGCTCACCGAGGCGTTCGATTACTCGCTCGATGACCTCGAGCAGTTCCAACTCAATGCAGCTCGCGCAGCCTTCTTGCCAATCGAAGAGCGCGAAGTTTTGCTCGCTTTCATCGAAGATGGCTTTGCTAAAGCCCGAGGAAACTAGTTGGCCAACCTAGCGCTGGCTGCAGCTTTCGCGGCCGGATCGATCGAGGTTGATGTCGCTGCAGCCGATGCGTTTTCGGCGATCACCCGTGCCGGCGATTTGCTGGTGGCCAGCGGACGCACCAGTGAGCGCTATACCGCAGAGATGCTGGAGGCACTCACCGAGTTCGGACCTTATTTCGTTATTGCTCCAGGATTAGCAATCGCGCACGCCAGACCTTCTGAATCGGTGTTCTCGACGGGTTTATCGCTTGCCGTGCTTCGCGAGCCAATCGCCTTTGGCAACCAGGCAAATGATCCGGTACGGCTAGTGTTTGCCCTGTGCGCCAAAGACCACGACGCCCACCTTCTGGTGCTTTCGCAGCTCGCCGAAAAGCTCGGCGATGAATCGTGTGTAAACATCCTGTTAAATGCCTCCACAGAAGCGCAGATTCGTTCGGCGTTGCTCTAAGCACCTGCGAGGATAGACGAATGCGAATAGTTGCAGTTTGTGGAATGGGTATCGGCACCAGTGTGCTGTTGAAGATGAACATCGAAAAGGTTCTCAACCAAATGGGGCTAACCGCCACAGTTGAGGCCGCCGACATGAAAACCGCGCGTTCAGCCGGCTTTGACGCAAACATCGTGATGACCACGCCAGATTTGGTTCCGCTGCTCGATGGGTTGGCCGCCGAAATCATCGAGATCGAGCACTTCTTCGACCTCGAAGAACTTCAAACCAAACTCGCGAAGGCTCTGCTCTAGGCCAGCAGGTTTCGCATCTGCTCGCTCAACTGGGCGAGCATTTTTTCTGAATCGGATGCGCTGTCGCCAATCACCTGCAGGTAGCACTTCAACTTGGGCTCGGTGCCGCTGGGTCGCACAATCACGCGAACCGCAACGCCTGCATCGAAACGCAAACCATCGGTTGGCGGCAAGCCCTTGAATCCGTGCGAGAGATCGGTAGTCGATGCCTCGCGCCCGATTAGTTCGGCCGGCGGAGAGGTGCGTAGGCGGCTCATTAGATCGCTAATGCGCGATAGATCTGTGACACGAATCGAAATCTGGCCGGTCGCGAAATGACCGTAACGCTCGGCGAGTTCTTCTAGGTGCATCTCGAGAGTGGTTCCGCTATCGGCCAGTTCGGCTGCGAGCGACGCAATCACCAAAGCGGCTGAGATGCCATCTTTGTCTGGCGTGTGCTGAGGGTCAACCGCGTAGCCAAGGGCCTCTTCGAATCCAAAAATCAGGTCATCGACCTTGGTGATCCATTTGAAACCGGTCAGGGTTTCGGCGAAGTTCAGTCGGTAACGCTGCGCCACTCGTTCGAGCGCCGATGAAGACACGATCGAGCACGCCAACGTGCCACTCCTGCCGGCCTCGGCTGCTCGCGACGCCGCCCAGTCACCAAGCACCAGCCCTAGTTGATCTCCGGTCAGTCGTTTCCATCCGTTAGCGGTTGGAATCCCAACCGCAAGTCGGTCGGCGTCTGGGTCATTAGCCAAGATCAGATCGGCATCGTGCGCCTCGGCGGTTGCAAAGGCCAGATCCATGGCTCCAGGTTCTTCAGGGTTCGGAAACGAAACCGTCGGAAACAAGCCGTTCGGCTCGATCTGCTCTGAAACCACAATTGGGCGAGCGATTCCGGCTGCCTCGAAAAGCTCTGCCACTGTCGCCCAACCCACTCCGTGCATCGCCGTGTAGACGATCTTCGGACTGGATTTCTGAGGGATCGAGACCAAGGCGGCGGTTTGACGGCGGTATTCGGCGCGCAATTCATCGCCAAGAGTTTCGTAGCCGCTCGACTTGGGTAGCTCGGCAAAGGTGAAGTTCTTTGCTACGAAAGCTATGTCTTCGGCGATCTGAGAATCGGTTGGCGAAATGATCTGACCACCACCGTTTGCCCCACCGAGGTAAACCTTGTAGCCGTTGTCGCGCGGAGGGTTGTGCGAAGCGGTGACCATCACTCCGGCCGAAAGCCCGAGTTGTTTCACTGCAAAAGGAACGAGCGGGGTCGGGCCCATCGAATCGAATAACAAAACGCGGATGCCGGCGCCAGCCATAACCTCTGCACTATCGCGGGCAAAAACATCAGAGTTGATTCGCCCGTCATACCCGATGGCCACGCTAGGTGTTTCGCCGTCATGGGCCTGCTCCTTTAGAAAGCGAGCGAGTCCGGCTGCGGCCTGCGCCACGAGAACGCGGTTCATGCGGTTTGGTCCGGCTCCTAGTTCGCCGCGTAGCCCGGCAGTGCCAAAAGCGAGTCGGGTTGAGAACCGGCTCTCCAGCTCAGCGATGTCTCCGCTGGCGATGAGTGCCTCGAGCTCTGCTCTGGTCTCTGCGTCTGGGTCTTGATTCAGCCAGGCTTTGGCTTGGTCAATTAGGGCTGCGGTTGTCACGGCTAAATGGCGGCGACGATCTCGGCCAGCAAAGCACTGATCACTGGTTCGGCAGCCTTGCCAGCAGCGAGCACCTCTTCATGGCTGAGTGGGTGATCTTGGATTCCGGCGGCAAGGTTGGTCATCAGCGAAAGTCCGAGAACCTCCATACCGGCCTCTCGAGCGGCGATTGCCTCGAGTCCGGTTGACATGCCCACCAGGTGACCACCGATTGCTTTCACCATCTGAACTTCGGCAGGGGTTTCGTAGTGCGGTCCACGGAACTGCGCGTAGATGCCCTCTTCGAGATCTGGCTTGATCGACTTGGCCACCTCGCGAAGGCGCGGGGAGTACAGGTCGGTGAGGTCAACGAAGTTTGCGCCCTCGATTGGGCTGGTGGCGGTGAGGTTGATGTGGTCGGTGATCAGCACCGGAATGCCGTTCGACCAGTGTGACTTCAAACCTCCCGCGCCATTGGTCAGAATCATGGTTTTGACGCCGGCAGCCGCGGCGGTGCGAACGCCGTGAACCACGCGGCGAACCCCATGACCCTCATAGAGATGAGTGCGGGCGCCGAGAACCAGTGCGTGCTTGCCATTCGGGAGAAGAATCGAGCGAATGGTGGAAACATGGCCAACCACGGCAGATTTGGCGAATCCAGGAATCTCGGAGGCATCCAAGGTTGCAATGGTTTCGCCAATGAGATCGGCTGCCTTCGACCATCCCGAACCTAAAGTCAAAGCTATGTCGTGAGTCGGCACGCCGGTCTTCTGGGCGATTACCGCGGCAGCCTCGGCTGCCACATCGAACGGGTTCTTCGTTGAGTCGTCTAGCGGGTTCATGTTTTTCAGTCTATTCCGACCTCCTTGAGGCACAGCACGCGAATAGCCGCAAGAATAGAGAGGTGAGCGAAAAGAACAAGAAGCACCACATCGTAATCATCGGCGGAGGCCCGGGTGGCTACGAAGCGGCACTCGCCGGAGTGCAACTTGGTGCCCAAGTGACACTCATCGAACGCAACGGAGTCGGCGGTAGTGCCGTGCTCACCGATGTAGTGCCATCTAAGGGACTCATCGCCACCGCCGAAGCGGCAAACGCGGTGCGCCACGCATCCGAACTCGGCATTCGTTTTAAGTCGGCCGGTGTTTCTGTGCATCCCGAAGTCGACATCGATCTTGGAGCAATCAACGAGCGTCTGCTCGAGATTGCGCGCGAACAATCTCGTGACATGCAGGCCGAGCTCACCTCTAATGGCGTGCAGTTCATTCACGGCAGCGGCCGACTCGATGGCAACCACCACGTCATCGCAACTCACGCCAACGGACGCGAAGAGCGCATCGAAGCCAAGACCATCATCGTGGCGGTCGGCGCTCACCCGCGCACGCTGCCGAGCGCAAAACCCGATGGCGAACGCATCCTCACCTGGCTAGATCTGTATCAGTTGACCGAGGTTCCGGAGCATATGATCGTGGTCGGTTCGGGAGTCACCGGAGCCGAGTTCGCTTCGGCGTTTGCTGGACTCGGCTCGCAGGTGACTTTGATTTCTAGCCGCGACACCGTTCTTCCGAGCGAAGACAAGGATGCGGCCGAACTCATTGAGCGCGTGTTCCGACGCCAGGGTATGCAGGTGCTCAATAAGTCACGCGCCGAATCGGTGACCAACACCGGCGACGGCGTCGAGGTAAAACTTGGCGATGGCTCGACAATCTCTGGTTCGCACGCACTGATTGCGGTCGGTGCGATTCCTAACACCGATGGTCTGGGGCTGGTCGAGGCGGGAGTTGAGCTCACCGACTCGGGACACATCAAGGTGAACAAGGTTGCCCGTACCTCTCGCGCAAATGTCTACGCAGTGGGTGACTGCACCGACTTCTTGCCACTCGCATCGGTCAGTGCCATGCAGGGTCGCACCGCGGTCTTTCACACGCTTGGTGATGTGGCGAGCCCGACCCAGCTGCGTAACGTGGCTGCGAACGTTTTCACGCAGCCGGAGATCGCCTCGGTCGGCTGGCAGCAGGCATCGATCGAGCAGGGTTTGGTCAACGGGTCGATTCACAAAATCATGCTGGAGGTAAACCCTCGCGCCAAGATTTCAGGAATCGAAGATGGCTTCATCAAGTTGTTTGCCAGCACCGGTGGCACCGTTATCGGTGGTGTTGTGGTTGGGCCGAAGGCATCCGAGTTGATTTACCCGATCGCCATCGCGGTAGAGAACCGCTTAACGGTCGATGAAGTGGCAAAGACCTTTGCGGTGTATCCGTCGCTCAGCGGTTCGATCACCGAAGCCGCGAGAGCTCTTCACATCCCGATCGTTTAGCCGGGATTTACCGACTAGGCGGTCGGCTTCTTCTTGCTTGCCGACTTGCCCTTTTCGCTAACCGTCATGGCCTGCAGGCGTCGCATGGCGTCGTCTCCGGTGCCGATGTTGCCGTCGATAAAGATGGTGTTTCCAGCGCCTTCCTTGGCGGCGTCGCGAATAGTTTCGGTCCACATCGAGAAAGCCAGCAGCGCTGTTCGAGCCCGTGCTTCTCTAGCATTTCTGCCGATTCTCCAAAACCTTCGGCAAGTGCCTTACGGAACATAGCCAGACCTTCACCGCGCAAGCGAGCAGCCGTGGCTTCGTTTTCGGCGGCGATGCGAATCGCGGCACCTTCGGCTTCGGCAGCCTTGGTTCTGGTGATCAATAGCGCCTGACCTTCGGCCTCGGCAGCAATCTTTTGGTTGGTGGCGGCCACGATACGAGCCATCGAGTCGGTGACCTCCTTGTCGAATGAGAGTTCGGTGATCTGCAGGTCGATAACCGTGTAGCCCCAACCAGAGAGTTGCTCGTCGAGGGTCGACTTGGCGTGATTTACGATTTCGGCTCGAAGGCCCAAAACTTCAGACTGCTTGCGGGTTGCCACAAATTCGCGAACCGATGCTTCGACAGCGCTCAGCAGCGCCACGTCGAACGACTTCTGGTCGATGAATTTGAACGCAACGGTCTTTACCGTTTCTGGCTCGTGGTCGCTGACGGTAAATATCACGGTGGCGGTGAAGTAAACAACGGCCTGGTCGTTGGTGATGGTCTTGAACTGCAGTTGCTCGGTGCGATTTTGAATCGGCACTACGCGGTTGATGCGCTCAAAGAATGGAATCAAAACGTTCAACCCCGGTCGCAACACACGACGATACTTTCCGAACAGGGTAACCACCGCGACGGTGGCCTGATTTACGATGCGCAGCGATGAGGTGAGCACGGCGATGAGCAGAATCGCCCAGAAGGTGTAGGTGATGATTGCCCAAACGAGGTTCAAGTTATCCATGGCTCAAACCTATCGGCTTGTTACCCGTTCGAGAAAGAAAGAGCCCTAGTCTTCGAACTCGAGGAGCACGGTTCCGGCAGGTACTGTCTCACCGACGGCTGCTCCGATCGACTTGATCTTGCCGCCGCGGTGCGCGGTCATCGGCTGCTCCATCTTCATGGCTTCGAGAACCACAACGAGTTCGCCTTCGACGACATCCTGACCAACCTCGACAGCAATCTTCACCACGGTTGACTGCATCGGTGCCTTTAGGGCGCTGCCGGTGTTACCTCCGGATGCGGCTGCCGCAGCCTTGCGCTTTGGTGCTGCTTTGCCGGCAGATGCCCCGCCGCCCGAGCCAACCAATCGCGCTGGTAGCGAGACTTCGATGCGCTTGCCGCCAACCTCGACGGTGACGTTGGTGCGTGGTGCCTGAGCCTCGGCATCCTCGTGGGTGCCTCCCCAGGCTGGAATGTCATTGGTCCACTCGGTTTCAATCCAGCGGGTGTAGATGCCGAACTTGTTGGCGGCAGCGTCACCGATGAACGCCGGGTCGTTCACGATCTTGCGGTGGAACGGAAGCACGGTTGGCAAACCTTCGACCTGCATTTCGGCAAGCGCGCGACGGCTGCGCTCTAGCGCCTGCTCGCGGGTTGCTCCCGTGACGATCAGCTTGGCAACCATCGAGTCGAACGAACCCGAGATTTCATCGCCAGAGTCGACACCGGTGTCAACGCGAACGCCAGGTCCGCTCGGTGCTTTGAACACCTTGACCGGGCCGGGAGCTGGCATGAAGTTTCGGCCGGCATCTTCACCGTTGATACGGAACTCGAACGAGTGCCCACGAATCTCCGGATCCGCGTAGTCGAGTTTTCCTCCTTCGGCCAAACGGAATTGTTCGCGAACAAGGTCGAGGCCGGTGACTTCTTCACTGACCGGGTGTTCAACCTGCAGACGGGTGTTCACCTCGAGGAACGAAATCGTGCCGTCTTGAGCAACAAGGAACTCACAGGTTCCTGCACCCTGGTAACCGACCTCTTTCAGAATCTCTTTTGAAGAGTCGTAAAGACGCTTGATCTGGTCAGCGGTTAGGAATGGAGCCGGAGCTTCTTCGACGAGCTTCTGGTGGCGACGCTGCAGCGAGCAGTCTCGAGTTGAAACCACGACCACGTTGCCGTAGGCATCGGCAAGGCACTGAGTCTCGACGTGGCGAGGCTTCTCTAGATACTTCTCGACGAAACACTCACCGCGACCAAATGCCGCGATCGCTTCACGCGTTGCCGACTCGAATAGTTCTTGAACTTCTTCTTGCTTGTAGGCAACCTTGATGCCTCGACCGCCACCACCGAAGGCAGCCTTGATGGCAACTGGCAGGCCGTGAATCTTTACAAAATCTAAAACTTCTTGAGCACCCGAAACCGGGTTGATGGTGCCTGGGGCCAGCGGAGCGCCCACTTTTTCGGCCACGTGGCGGGCAGATACTTTGTCGCCGAGTCGCTCGATGGCTTCTGGGCTTGGGCCGATCCAGATGAGTCCGGCTTTGATTACTGCTCGGGCAAATTCTGCATTTTCGGCTAGGGCGGTGGCTTCGGCGACGAAGGTGACGCGCTTGCGCTTCAGCGCCGGGGCCATGTCCTCCAGCGGGTGGCCGGACAGGTAGAAGCCGACGGCGGCCAGT
>JBJTMF010000038.1:0-12586 GCA_046063405.1 Microbacteriaceae bacterium | reverse complement strand
CCTTGCTTAGCGAATTTCGCATGATTCGTTCACGAAGCGAACGGTTGGTCAGCGAGGAAAGGAGTGGATGACCCGTGTAGTTCACCATCGGGATGACCCACTTGCCAAGAAGGCCACGTGAGTCGGCAGCAGCAGCTAGTGTCGCAATCTGGGTTTCGCTTAGCCCATCAAGTTCTTCAATCGAGTCGACCACGATGGCAAGGTCATTGACATCGGTGTGCTGGCGCTGGTCAAACTGAGTCTGCAAAACCGAAAGACGTTCGTTGTAGCCCTTCAGTGTTTCGCGCTGCTGCTCGGTTAGATGTGCTCCGGCGTGCACAAAATCGCGGTAGTAACGCTCCAGTAGCCAGTCCGATTCGGCATCGAGCAGCAGTAGGTCTTTGTCTTCGTGTAGCGACTTGATGCGTTTGAAGAGTTCTGGGTTCAGGTGGATGGCATCTTGATGAGCAGCAAGTTTTGGAGCTATCTCGGCTTCGATAGCGTCGAGTTCGTCTGAGGTATCGCTCGATGATTTGTTGTAGAAGACGAAGAGCATCCGACCTAGAAGCGCTCCAGCTCGCTCCATAGCGACGATGGTGTTTTCAAAGGTTGTTGATGGCTGAGCCACGATGGCATCGATTTCGGCCAGGTGCGCCTCGCATCCCGCATAGAACGCCGGAAGGTAATGCTCGTTTGCGATCCTGTCAAAAGGAGGAAGCTCGTACGGAAGCGTGGAGCGGTGGGCAAACGGGTTTTCTTCGTTGAAGGTCATGCCGTTAGCCTATGCCTTGGCTTTTAGGCTCGCAAAACCGAAGAACTGCTTAGGGGGTGACCTCGGCCAGTACAACGTCGGTCATTTCGACCTGGTCGCCTTCCACAAAGTTGATTTCCCAAATACGCCCTACCGAACGCAAGTCTCCAGCTAGCAGGCGGATTGCAGAAAGCGTTGCAGCGGGAGCTTTGAGCGTGGCGCTTTGAACCTCTGCGCGCATCGAAACCTGAGCGTCTGACTTTGCCTTACGAACGCCGCCGACCGCAATCGATGCAAGTGCCAGCAGCGAGGCGTGAGCCTTGTCGAGCGAGGCAGTCAGTTCTTCGGGCTTTGGCCAGGTGGCTCGGTGAATCGACCCGGCATCCTTCTGCCACCAAGACCAAACCTCTTCGGTTGCGTATGGCAGGAACGGCGCAAATAGACGAAGCATGACGTGCAGAGCTTGACGCAGGGCAATGGCTGCCGAGGCTTGCTCTTCTTCGGTAACACCGCCCTGCCCGTAGGCACGTTCTTTTACGAGTTCTAGATAGTCATCGGTAAATTTCCAGAAGAAACCCTCGGTGACTTCAAGCGCCTTCGTGTGGTCGTATGACTCGAAGGCACTGGTGGCTTCGCGAACAACCTCAGCAAGGGCCAACAGCATTGATTGGTCTAGCGGTTCGGTGACCGAACCGTATCCGGCTGGCACTTCGAAAGATAGAGCAAACTTTGCTGCGTTCAAAACCTTGATCGCTAGGCGACGACCGACTTTCATCTGACCCTCATCGAAAGCAGCATCGGTTCCGAGTCGAGCAGCGGCTGCCCAATAACGAACGGCATCCGCGCCATGGTTGTCAATCGGCTCGGCTGGGACAACCACATTGCCCTTTGACTTCGACATCTTTTTGCGGTCTGGGTCGAGGATCCAGCCAGAGATGGCTGCGTTGCTCCATGGCAACTGATCGCTCTCTTGGTGCGATCGAAGCAAGGTCGAGAAGAGCCAGGTGCGAATGATGTCTTGTCCCTGTGGGCGTAAGTCAAACGGGAAAACCTTGGCGTACTTTTCTGGGTCAGAAATCCATCCACCGGCAAGCTGAGGAGTGAGCGAAGAAGTCGCCCAAGTGTCCATGATGTCGACCTCGCCGATGAAACCACCAGGTTGAGAGCGCTGAGCTTCGGTATACCCAGCCGGCACATCACTCGACGGATCGATTGGCAGTGACGCAACATCAGGTACGAGTGGTTGGTCGAAGACAACATCGCCGTTCGCATCCAACGGATACCAAACCGGAATCGGTACTCCGAAGAAGCGTTGACGCGAGATTAGCCAGTCTCCGGTGAGTCCGTTGACCCAGTTCTCGTAGCGCACGCGCATGAAGTCAGGGTGGAACTTGAGTTGCTTGCCTTTGGCAATTAGTGCCTCGCGCAGCTTCGGGTCGCGACCACCATTGCGGATGTACCACTGGCGCGTAGAAACGATTTCGAGCGGCTTGTCGCCTTTTTCGAAGAACTTCACCGGATGCGTGATTGGTCGGGCCTCGCCGATCATGTCTCCGGATTCCTGAAGCATTTCTACGATTCGAGTCTTGGCCGAGAAAACGGTCTTGCCGGCAAGTTCGGCAAACGCGGCGAGCCCTCGTTCGGTTTCGATGCCCTCTGGTGCGGTTTCTTGAATGCGACCGTCAAATCCGATGATGGCGCGGTTCGGCAGGTCTAGTTCGCGCCACCAGATCACGTCGGTGACATCACCGAAGGTGCAAATCATCGCGATTCCAGAACCCTTGTCGATTTGCGCTAGTCGGTGGGCAACAACCGGAACCTCGACCTCGAAGAGCGGAGTTTTAACGGTCTTGCCAAACAGCGACTGGTAGCGCTCATCATCCGGGTGGGCAACGAGGGCAACACAGGCGGCCAATAACTCAGGGCGGGTGGTCTCGATGAAGACCTTTCCTTCCGGGCCATCGAAACCGAGGCGGTGGTACGAGCCAGGCTGGTCACGGTCTTCGAGTTCGGCCTGAGCCACCGCGGTTCTAAATGTGACGTCCCAAAGGGTCGGAGCCATCGACTGGTATGCCTCGCCGCGCTTTAGGTTCTCGATGAAGGCCTTCTGCGAGACGGCAACGGCATCCGGCGAAATGGTTTGGTAGGTCTGCTGCCAGTCGACCGAAAGGCCGAGGCGACGCCAAAGCGCTTCGAACTGCTTCTCATCTTCAAGCGTCAGGCGCTCACACAACTCGATGAAGTTCTTGCGACCAATTGGAATTTGGTCTGCCGCCTTCGACGACTTGTTGTCGCCACCTTCAAAGGGCGGCTGAAAGTTCTCTACGTATGGCAGGGTCGGGTCGCAGCGAACGCCGAAGTAGTTCTGCACGCGGCGCTCGGTAGGGAGGCCATTGTCGTCCCAGCCCATCGGGTAGTAAACCTCGAAACCGGTCATTCGTTTGAAGCGGGCGACGACGTCGGTGTGGGTGTAGCTGAATACGTGACCGACATGTAGCGAACCTGAAACGGTCGGCGGGGGAGTGTCAATGGAGTAGATCTGCTCGCGTGTGGCCTCGCGATTGAAGCGGTATACGCCTGATTCTTCCCAGCGGATTGACCACTTTTCTTCGAGTCCTTCGACGGTGGCCTTCTCCGGGGTCGTTGCCGATGCTAGAAGTGGGCTCTCGGATGAGGCAGTGGTCACGCTAAGTCTCCAAAATAGGGGTTTGTATAAGGTTAACATTGAGTCTTGTAACACTTCACGAAAGCACGCATGTACCCCAAAATCAATCACGGTTCGAAGCCCACGAGCGAAGGCGTAAACCCAAGCCCAAGTTTCCCTGGGGTGGAACGTGACATTTTGGCTTATTGGGAAAAAGACAGCACTTTCTTGGCGTCAATCGAGCAGCGCAAAGACTCCGAAGAGTTCGTTTTCTACGATGGCCCTCCTTTTGCGAATGGTTTGCCACACTACGGTCACCTGCTCACCGGTTATGCCAAAGACATGGTGCCAAGGTTCAAGACCATGCAGGGTTACCGCGTGGATCGACGCTTTGGCTGGGACACACATGGTCTGCCAGCGGAGGTTGAGGCCGAACGCTTGTTAGGAATTTCGGGTCGCCTCGAAATCGAAAAGTTTGGCATCGACAAGTTCAATGACACTTGCCGAACCTCGGTGCTCAAGTACACCGATCAGTGGCGCACCTACGTCACCCGCCAAGCGCGTTGGGTTGACTTCGATAATGACTACAAGACCCTCGACACCTCTTACACCGAGAGCGTCCTCTGGGCATTTAAGCAGCTCCACAACAAGGGCTTGATCTACGAAGGTTTCAAGGTTTTGGCATACTGCTGGCGATGCGAAACGCCGCTTTCGAACCATGAGTTGAGAATGGACGACGAGGTCTATCGCAACCGTCAAGATCAGACCGTCACGGTGACCTTCCCCGTGCTGGCTGGTCAAGGCTTCGATGGCGTCAAACTGCTCGCCTGGACGACCACACCGTGGACGCTTCCAACCAACTTTGCTCTCGCAGTCGGCCCTGAGATCGAATATGCCGTAGTTGCGGGGTATCTGCTTGCTAAGAGTCTTGTCGGAGCGCACGCGAAGGAACTGGGGTTTGATTCGGTCGAAGAAGCCCTGGCTGCGATCGAGCGAGTCGTCAAAGGGTCTGAACTAAAGGGTCTTCGTTACGAACCAATCTTCGATTACTACAAAGATGTGTCGAAATTCGAGACTGCCAACGCTTGGCAAGTTTTGGTGGATGACTATGTCGGTGCCGACGACGGTACCGGAATCGTGCATCAGGCTCCCGCATACGGTGAGGATGATCAGCGTGTCTGTGAAGCAGCCGGCATTCCCGTTTACATTTCGGTAAACGAGCGCGGAGAGTTCAACAACCTGATCACCGATTTTGCCGGGCAGCACGTCTTTGACGCCAACAAGAACATCATTGGCGAGCTCAAGGCCAAGGGCAGGTTGTTCAAGCAGGCTTCCTATGACCACCCATACCCGCACTGCTACCGCTGCAAGAATCCGCTGATATACAAAGCGGTTTCAAGTTGGTTCGTTCAGACCACGGCCTTGCGTGATCGCATGCTCGAACTCAACCAGCAAATCGACTGGACTCCGGAGCACACCAAAGAGGGTTCGTTCGGAAAGTGGCTCGAGAACGTCCGCGATTGGGCAATCAGCCGAAATCGATTCTGGGGTGCGCCGATTCCGGTTTGGAAGTCGGACGATCCGAACTACCCGCGCCTCGACGTTTACGGTTCGCTTGACGAGCTAGAGGCTGACTTTGGTGTACGAATTGATGATTTCCACCGCCCAACGATCGACAATCTAACGCGTCCAAATCCGGATGACCCGACCGGCAAGTCGACCATGCGTCGTGTTCCAGAAGTTCTCGACTGCTGGTTTGAATCGGGTTCCATGCCATTCGCTCAGGTTCACTACCCATTTGAGAACCGCGACTGGTTCGAGACCCACAACCCTGGCGACTACATCGTTGAGTATGTCGGTCAAACCCGCGGCTGGTTCTACACACTTCACGTTTTGTCTACTGCGCTGTTCGATCGACCAGCCTTCAAGTCGGCAATTTCGCACGGAATCATCCTTGGTAATGACGGGCAGAAAATGTCCAAGTCGCTAAGGAATTATCCGGACGTGAACGAGGTATTTGACCGCGACGGTGCAGATGCGATGCGCTGGTTCTTGCTTTCCAGCCCGATTCTGCGTGGCGGAAACCTGATCGTCACTGAGCAGGGCATTCGCGAAGGTGTTCGTCAATTCCTGCTTCCGCTTTGGAACACTTACTACTTCTTCTCGCTCTACGCCAACGCTGCCGGATACGAAGCGAAGGTTGACTACTCGAGCAAGGATGTGCTCGACAGATACCTCCTCGCCAAGACTCGAAACCTGATTGAAGAACTCGAAAAAGACTTCAACAACTACGACAGCTACTCCGCTGCCGCCAGACTTCGTGACTTTTCGGATGTGCTAACCAACTGGTACGTTCGTCGATCGCGCGACCGTTTCTGGGAAGGTTCGACCGAAGGCTTCGACACGCTTTACACGATGCTAGAGATTCTCTGCCGCCTGGCCGCGCCGCTGCTCCCAATGGTTTCCGAGGAAATCTGGCGTGGACTCACCGGTGGCCGCTCGGTACACCTCGAAGATTGGCCAGACGCTTCGGTGCTTCCGGCCGATGAAGCTCTGGTAGCAGCAATGGATCAGGTGCGCGAGGTTTCTTCGGTTGCCTTGAGCCTTCGAAAGTCAGCATACTTGCGAGTGCGTCTGCCGCTGAGCAAATTGACCGTGGTAACCGCCGGCGCTGACGCCTTAGCGCCTTTCACCGAACTCATCGCCGACGAACTTAACGTCAAGAGTGTCGAACTGGTTGAACTCTCGCTGGAGAGTTCTTCGGAGTTTGGTGTCGTCAAACGACTTACCGTGAATGCGCGCGCTGCAGGGCCTCGTCTCGGCAAGAACGTGCAAAGCGTTATTCAAGCCGCGAAGGCCGGCGACTGGTCACAGGTAGACGGCAAGGTAACTGCCGGTGGTGTCGAATTGGTTGAGGGCGAATACGAACTCGATTTGGTGGCTGACCTGGCGTCCGGAACCGATGAAACACCAACCGATCTGATCGGCATTTTGGCCTCGGGAGGCTTCCTGATTCTCGATGGCAAAATCTCCAAGCAGTTGGCTGATGAAGGTTTGGCTAGAGACACCGTGCGCCAGATTCAGCAAGCACGTAAAGATGCCGGTTTCGACGTCAGCGACCGCATCCGCCTCGAACTAACCGGCGACGATGAAGTTATTGCTGCTTGCCAGGAGCACATCGACCTAATCAAGATCGAGACTCTCGCCCTTGAGTATGCCTTGCACACCGCGAAGGTTACCGATGGTGTTGCGGTTGGCGATGGTCAGACAATTTCCGTATCGGTGATCAAGCTTTGAGCGACGAGAAGTACTGGGCAACCAAGGCTCAATTCGTTGAGGACGAGTTAGTAAAGCGCATCCCTGAGAACAAGTTGCGTCCTCGTCTCGAGCCAACTCGCCGCGCCGTTGAATTGCTCGGAGATCCGCAGAAGACCTACCGCGTCATACACGTAACTGGTACCAATGGAAAAACCTCGACAACTCGATTCATCGAGCGAATCTTGCGCGAGTACGGGTTGCGAACCGGTCGTTTCACCAGTCCGCATCTGGTGAGCTTAAACGAGCGAATCAGTCTCGATGGTGAGCCGGTTTCAAACGAAACACTTTTTGCGGTTTACACCGATATCGCTCCGATTCTCGAAATCGTGGACGCCGAGCTTGAAGCCGCTGGAGACACGAAACTCACCTTCTTCGAGGCTCTTGCTGTGCTGGGTTTTGCCGTGTTCGCAGATGCTCCGGTGGATGTGTTGGTTCTCGAGGTAGGTATGGGCGGCGAGTGGGACTCAACCAACGTCGCCGACGGTGATGTGGCCGTTTTCACTCCAATCGACCTAGACCACACCGAACGTTTAGGCGAGACCATTCGTGAGATTGCCGCCACCAAGTCTGGAATCATCAAGCCCGAATCGATCGTGGTTTCGAGTACTCAACACCCAGATGCGCTCTCCGTGCTTCAAGAGAAGGCGCAGACCATCGCCCAAGCCGCAAAGTTTGCTCCGGAGAACTTCTCGGTAGAGTCTGTCGGTATCGACGGGCAAGGGCAGCGTGTCACCGTTTCTGGCCTCGCTGGTCGCTACGAGAACCTCTATCTTCCGCTTTACGGATCGCATCAGGCCGAGAACCTGGCCCTCGCTATAGCAGCGGTAGAAAGCTTCCTGGGCGGGGGAGAGACTTTGTTGAACGACGAGATTCTGCGCATCGCTGTAGCCGATTTCAGCTCACCCGGCCGACTCCAAGTTATTTCTCGCGAACCCCTGACCATTCTGGATGCGGCGCATAACCCGCACGGAGCGGCGTCACTCGCGGCTTCGCTCGTGCATTACTTTGGCTCCCCAAATGTGGTTGCGGTTATCGGTGTTCTTGCCGACAAGGATGCCGAAGGAGTTCTCCAAGAACTGGCGCCGGTGGTCGATCACGTGATCGTCACCAAGTCGAGTTCGCCGAGAGCCCTTCCGGTAGAAGATCTTTCCGAACTTGCCATCAAGCATTTTGGCGCTGACCGCGTCTCAAGCCGCGCAACACTTGCCGAAGCTCTGAAGCTGGCTCACGAAGTGGTCGTCGATGACGGCGCAATTTTGGTAACCGGCTCGGTGAGTATGGTGGGCGATGTGCTCAAAGATTTGAGAATGGAAGAAGATGAAGAATAGGTCTACCAAGCGCACTCTCGGATCGATGGTGCTCGCCTTTCAGGCGTTTGTAATCTTTTTTGGCACGCTGGTTGCTTTCGGCCTGAAAATCGGCGAGCCACAAACGGTGTGGAGCATCGGTCTCGCACTTTCTTTTCTCTCGATTATTCTGCCGGGAGTGCTAAGCCGCTCCTGGGGATACTCCATCGGTTGGATGCTTCAGATCACACTTCTCGTGCTCAGCATTGTGATTGCCACCCAAAGCGCTGCGGGAATCTTCTACATAATTCTGGCCATCATCTTCTTGAGCCTCTGGATCTGGGCGATGCTGGCCGGTAGCACCATTGACGCCGCCAGAATCGCTTGGGAGAAAGCCAACGGGCCAATTGGCGGGCAGAATGGAAGTGCACCCCAGATTTATCGACTCGACGACACGGAGAACAAGTAATGAGTGAATTCCAGCAGACCTTGGTTTTGATCAAGCCGGACGCCGTCAAGCGCAATCTAATCGGTGAGGTCGTTCGTCGCTGTGAGGCAAAGGGGTATGTGGTTGCCGACCTGAAGAAGCTCGACGCATCCCGTTCGCTTTTAGAAGAGCACTACGCCGAGCACCAGGGTAAGCCGTTCTTTGAGCCGCTTGTCGAATTTATGCTTTCGGGCGCGGTCGTAGCTATCCGACTTGAAGGTCACGGTGTAATCGAAGGTTTCCGCTCGCTGGCTGGCAGCACGAACCCGACTTCAGCTGCGCCGGGCACCATTCGCGGTGACCTTGGTCGTGAATGGGGAACCAAGGTTGTGCAAAACCTGGTACACGGATCAGACTCACCTGAGTCGGCCGAGCGTGAATTAGCGCTCTGGTTTTAATCGAAGAGTCGCAGCTTACTTAAACAGGATTGGCCACAAGCTCCAGAACGAGAGCACGATGGTCACCACTGCGAGTAACTCGGTGATGATAGTAAACATCCAGGCCGAGTCGGCCCAGCGCACAAAGAATCCAACGGTACGCACCGGCACTTCGATTACGCCCTCGGCGGCTGCCCACAGGAACACTCTCCAGAACATCGGTACCATAGCGATCCAGGCCACCATGCAGTAGGGGCAAAGCACGTGGATCACAAAGGTGCTTTGAGTAAAGAGCCAAATCACAAAGACAAAGCCAAGGCTCACGCCAACAGTGAACAAGCGCCAGAACCACTTTGCGAATCTAGCCCCGGCGAAGATTGCCACGCCGATAATCACGGGAGCAAAGAAGGCCGCTAACCCGATTAATGGGTTCGGGAAGCCGAACAGCTTCGCCTGAGCGGTAAGCATGACCGATTTGCAGGAAATGAATGGATTGATGTCGCAAGACAGCGTGGCGTTGGGATCGGTGGCGACGTGGATGCGTTCGAGCACGAGTGAGAAGCTCGCGATCCAGCCAAGGATGCCCGTCCAGATCAGAGTTATGGCAACCGATTTGCTTGGCGAATCTATGGTCTTTACGTCATTCACAACACTCACTTTTTCAGTATGGCACGCAACCTAGGTGACTTTTCGGGTTATGGGTGCCATACTTGAGGAAGTTGCTTCGGCCACACCGAAAGCGACGAAAGTTTTCGATTGCAAGTTTCAGGAAGCTGTAAGACCCATCGGGCAAGCGCCTAGAAGTAGAAAGCCAATCGACCTGAGTTTTAGTCGTTCACAAAAGTGAATGGCACATAGATTTGAAGCCCTCGGGCTGTTGTGTGGCACAGCCCAAAGGCGGCTTGGAGTGCACCAGAAATGGTGAAAAAGAAAACTACCGACGAGATAGTCGTCGAAACAAACGAAACCCCGGTTAAGCGTTCGCGTTCGCGTGCAAAGTCGGATGCCCCTGCGGCGGCTGAAGTCGCACCGGTAACTGAAACCAAAGCCAAGGGTCGAGGCAAGAAGAACCAGGAAACACAAGCGACCGTCGAGGCACCACCGGCTATTTCGGCAACATCGCTGTTGTTCCAGGCGCCAGATCTACCGACTCCAGTTGTTGATCCGAAGCGCGGCAAAATCGTCGATGCCCCTGACGAGGGTGAAAGCCACCTGCGACGTCGCTCGCGTCGTCGTGCAGGTGAGCAGGTAAACACCGATGACTTGCCAGACAACGTTGTCGTCAAGGTGCGCACACCACGCGAACCAAAAGCACCAAGCAACGAACCGCAACGTGTGAAAGGTTCGACTCGACTCGAAGCCAAGAAGCAGCGCCGCCGAGACGGCCGCGATGCCGGCCGCCGACGTTCGGTGATCACCGAGAGTGAGTTCCTCGCTCGCCGTGAAGCCGTTGATCGCGCAATGGTGGTTCGATCGAAGGATCAGAAGATTCAGATTGGTGTGCTCGAAGACAAGGTCTTGGTAGAACACTACGTCGCGAAGTCGGCCGAAGCCTCACTGATCGGCAACGTGTACCTGGGTAAGGTTCAGAACGTTCTTCCAAGCATGGAAGCAGCTTTCGTTGACATCGGTCGCGGCCGCAACGCCGTTTTGTACTCGGGTGAAGTTGACTGGGAACTAGCCGAAACCGGTAATCAGCCTAAGCGCATCGAACTTGCTCTGAAGTCGGGCGACACTGTGTTGGTTCAGGTCACCAAGGATCCGGTTGGCCAAAAGGGCGCACGCCTAACCTCGCAGGTTTCGCTGCCCGGCCGCTACTTGGTCTACGTGCCGAACGGTTCGATGAACGGCATTTCACGAAAACTCCCTGATTCCGAGCGCACCCGCCTCAAGAAGATCCTGAAAGAGATCCTTCCTGAAGATGCCGGTGTCATCGTCAGAACTGCGGCCGAAGGTGCCACCGAAGAGCAGTTGACCCTCGATGTCGAACGACTTCAAAAGCAGTGGGAAGACATCCAGGCCAAGGTTCAGAAGTCGCAAGCGCCACTTCTACTTCACTCAGAACCAGACCTCCTCATCAAGATTGTTCGTGATGTTTTCAACGAAGACTTCCAGAAAATGATCATTTCTGGGGATGATGCCGCTGAAACCATCAACAACTATCTGGCTGCTGTCGCTCCAGACTTGCTTGAACGTGTCGAGAAATATGACGGCCCTAAAGATGTGTTCGATGAGTACCGCATCGGTGAGCAGATATCTAAGGCCCTCGACCGCAAGGTTTATTTGCCTTCGGGTGGTTCCTTGGTGATCGATCGCACCGAAGCCATGACCGTGGTCGATGTGAACACCGGCAAGTTTGTCGGATCTGGAGGAAACCTCGAGGAAACGGTAACCAAAAACAACCTCGAGGCAGCCGAAGAGATCGTCCGTCAGCTACGTCTTCGCGACATCGGCGGAATCATCGTCGTTGACTTTATCGACATGGTTCTCGAGTCAAACCGTGACCTTGTTCTGCGTCGCTTGATGGAATGTCTAAGCCGCGACCGAACCAAACACCAGGTAGCCGAGGTTACGTCGCTTGGCTTGGTGCAGATGACCCGCAAAAAGCTCGGTCTTGGGCTGCTTGAAACTTTCAGCGAGGCTTGTGAGGTCTGTGCCGGTCGAGGAATCATCGTGCACAACGAGCCGCACATGCGCCACAAGGCAACCAACGAACAGCAGCCAGCAAAGTCGGACCGTCAAGAAAAGAAGGACCGCCGCAAGTCTGCCAAGCAAGAAGTTGCCAAGGTTGTCACGCCTGAGCGCGCAAGCGAAATCAACAGCGTTGTAGCAAAGATTGCCGCATCGACCATTGCCGCTCACGAGGCTGCCGGTGAAGAATCAATGATTCCTGCCGTCAACACGACCGAGAAGGCTGATCCAGCCGAGGTTACGACAGCACTGGATGCCGTCTTGGAAGCATTACCGGAGCCAACCGCACCGGGACAAAGCCGTCGTAAATCAAGACGAGTTACGACTAACACCATCACCACTGGTGATTCATCGCAAAACACTGACTAAATTGGTTTGACCGAGTCGTCAAAGCAGGGTAAACTCGAACCTTGTTGCTCGCCGCATCTCGGCTGGGCCAAATAAGTCTTCAGAACAAAGGGTAGATCTGTGGTTTACGCAGTAGTCCGCGCAGGCGGCCGCCAGGAGAAAGTGTCGGTAGGCACCATCGTTACGCTTGACCGCGTAAAGGGTGACGCTAACGGCAAGATTCAGCTTCCAGCTATTTTGCTGGTTGACGGTGACAAGGTCACCACCGATGCCAAGGCACTTGCCAAGGTTCAGGTCACCGCCGAGATTCTCGGCGACCTACGTGGCCCAAAGATCGTTATCCAGAAATACAAGAACAAGACCGGTTACAAGAAGCGCCAGGGCCACCGTCAGGACCTAACCCGCGTTCAGGTCACCGAGATCAAGTAAAGGACTGACCCAAAATGGCATCCAAAAAAGGTGTTAGCTCTACCCGCAACGGTCGCGACTCTAACGCACAGCGCCTAGGTGTTAAGCGTTACGCTGGCCAGATCGTCAACGCGGGCGAGATCATCGTTCGTCAGCGTGGAACCCACTTCCACCCAGGCGCCAATGTCGGCAAGGGCAAAGACGACACTCTGTTCGCTCTCGCAGCCGGCACTGTTGCATTCGGCACCAAGGGTGGCCGTCGCGTGGTCAACATCGTTGAGGCAGCCTAACCAAGCA
>JBJTMF010000037.1:0-7518 GCA_046063405.1 Microbacteriaceae bacterium | reverse complement strand
GCTGCTGCAATCTTCGGATTGCTACTTTCGGCTAGAAACTTTATGCCAGCGCTTGGTCTGGTGCTTTCTATTTCTGCACTAACCGGTTTGGTGTATCCGCTGATCTACGACGCGATTCTGGCAGGCAGCTTGCTTGAGACCCTGATTCTGCAAGTGCGCAATCTGCTGCTGCTGGTAGCGCTGGTTTACGCCAACCTGAGACTCTCGGCTTTAACCAAGAGGCCCTAGCCTTCTAGAAGTTCGCGAAGTAACGGGCCGACTTTTTCGAATTCGATCAAGAAGCCGTCGTGACCGAATTCGCTTTCGATGGTTCGTAAACCACCGCCAACCAGCTCACCACCGATGTGATCGGCGCTGATCTGTTGTCCGGAAATCGGGAAAAGTCGGTCACTGTCGATGCCGGCAACCAGTGCGCGGGCCTTGATGCTGCCCAGTGCCTTTTCGACTCCGCCGCGGTCGCGTCCGACATCGTGCGAGTTCATCGCCTCTACCAGGGTGATGTAAGAGTTGGCATCGAAGCGTCTGGTGAATTTGTTGCCGTGGAAGTCCAGGTAAGACTCGACAGCCCAGCGTCCGCCAGCGCCGAGCGGGCTGATGTCGCTCTGCCAGGTAAGTGCGAAGCGGTCGTTCAATTCGTGAGGGGAGCGGTAGTTCAAAAGAGCCATTCTTCTGGCTAGCGCGAGTCCGCGGTGCGGACCGAATCCGGCTTTGGCGTCGTAGTAGTGCCCTTTGTTGAACGCAGGGTCGGTCTTGATTGCCTCTAACTGGACAAAGTTGAGAGCGATCTGATCGGCTGTGGAAACTGGGGGAGTCGCAATCACAGCAATATTTTTTACCGATTGCGGGTGCTCGATGGCCCACTCGAGAACATGCATGCCGCCCATCGAGCCACCGATGATCGCATGCCAAGAATCGATACCGATGACTTGGCTGAAGCTGTGCTGCGCGGCAACTTGATCGCGAATGGTTAGGTAGGGAAAACGAGATCCGTACTCGCGACCTTGCCTATCGAGCGAGGCCGGGCCGGTTGAGCCTTGGCATCCGCCAAGAATGTTTGGCGCGACGACAAACCACTTATCGGTGTCGATGGCCAGACCAGGGCCGATGATTTCGCTCCACCAGCCCTCGGTCGGATGCGCTTTCGAGGCCGCACCCACGGCGTGCGAATCTCCAGTGAGAGCATGCAGCACCAAAACGGCGTTGGACTTGTCGTCGTTTAGGCTTCCCCAAGTTTCGAAAGCGATTCGCGCAGAAACGAGTTCGCGCCCGCTACCCAACTTGAGTGTGGGTAGGGGCGCAAACTGGCGGTCACCCGCTGGGTCTCCGTCTCGCCATGCTCCAGTCGCGGGTGGCCTACCGACTAGCTGTCGGGAGAGCTCATCCGTGATGAAACCGGAAGGAACGGAGTCCTCAGAGGTTTGAAATTCCAACTACTTCTTTGCCGCCTCAAAACCGGCCTTCAGGTCGGAAATGAGGTCATCGAAAGATTCGAGTCCAACCGAAAGGCGAACGAGTCCCGGCGTAACACCTGTGGTGAGCTGTTGCTCCGGTGTCAGCTGGGAGTGCGTGGTGCTCGCTGGGTGAATAACCAACGAACGCACATCACCAATGTTAGCCACGTGGCTGAACAGTTCGAGGCTATCTACGAACTTCGAGCCAGCAGAAACGCCACCCTTGATCTCAAACGAAACAATCGCTCCGGCGCCTTTCGGTGCGTACTTCTTGGCGGCCTTGTGCCATGGTGACGACTTGAGGCCCGCGTAGTTGACGCTCTCAACCTGAGGGTGCTTCGCTAGCCACTCGGCGATCTTCTGGGCGTTCTCAACGTGACGCTCAATTCGAAGGCTCAGGGTTTCGATGCCCTGGAGCAGCTGCCAGGCGTTGTTCGGGGCAACGGCAGCGCCGATGTCGCGAAGCAACTGCACGCGAGCTTTGATGATGTAGGCAATTGCATCGCCAAGCGCAGCGGTGTAGTTCACACCGTGGTACGAAGGGTCGGGCTCGGTGAGGCCTGGGAACTTGTCGCTCTTCGACCATTCGAACTTTCCGCCATCCACGATCGCACCAGCGACCACGGTGCCGTGTCCACCCAAGAACTTGGTGGCCGAGTGCACGACGATGTCTGCGCCGTGCTTCAGTGGCTGAACCAGGTAGGGAGTGGCAACGGTGTTGTCGATAATTAGCGGAAGCCCGTTCTTGTGTGCGACCTTGGCGACGCCTTCGATGTCGAGGATGCTGACCTTCGGGTTTCCGATGGTCTCGGCGAAGAATGCCTTTGTGTTTGGCTGCACGGCTGCCTGCCAGGCAGCTAGATCATCTTGGTCTTCGACGAACGTCGTAGTGATGCCTAGTTTTGGCAGGGTGTACTTGAACAAGTTGTAGGTTCCGCCGTAGATGGTCGACGAGGCGACGATGTGGTCGCCGGCCTGGGCGATGTTCAGAATCGCGAACGTTTCTGCAGCCTGACCGGATGCCAATAGCAGAGCCGCGGTTCCGCCTTCTAGAGCCGCGATGCGCTTCTCGGCCACATCTTGCGTTGGGTTCATGATTCGGGTGTAGATGTTTCCGAATTCAGCAAGACCGAAAAGTTTTGCAGCGTGTTCGCTCGAATTGAAGGTGTAAGCGGTGGTTTGGTAGAGCGGAACCGCGCGGGAGTTGGTGGTTGGGTCTGGAGCAGCACCCGCATGAATTTGGGTGGTTTCAAAGCCCCACTTGGCTGGATCGTTGGCCATGATTTTCCTTTGGTCGAATCTGAAGTTTGTTCGACATTAGGGCAGGGTTAATGACCGCTCAACTTTGGAGCGCAACAGTGGGTAACACTGTGACGGCTTGTTACGCGCGACTAGCCTCGTCGAGCACCTCGAAAGCCAACGATGCCAAGAGCGCGCTTCCTGAAGCAACCACCGAATCATCGAAGGTGGCCTTGTTCGAGTGGTTCGATGGCGCGGTTTGCCACCCGTTTTGATCTGGAGACGCACCCAAGAAGATGAATGCGCCTGGGATTTCGCGAACCACGGAGCCGAAGTCTTCGGCGCCAGCGATCGGGTGTGGCCATTCCATCCAGTGGTCTTCGCCCCACACATCACGCACGATCTTGCGAACGCGGTCGGTGGCTTCAGGGTCGTTCATAACAACTTCGGTGGCGTATTGGCCGTAGTCGATTTCGACCTGCAGCCCGAATGCGTTGGCGATGCCTTCGAGGTATTGGGTCGTGTGTTGTCTCAAAACGCTGAGCATTCCGGGGGAGAAGGTTCGAACGGTCGCACCAAACGAAGCGGTTTCAGGGATGACATTGGTGGTGTGTTCGTCGCCGGCACGCAACCAGCCAACGTTTACAACGATTGGATCGAAGACGTTGAATTGCTTGTTGATCATAGTTTGCAGACCGCTGATGGCTTCGTTCATCGCCGAGATTGGGTCTTTCGACATCCAAGGGCTAGAGCCGTGTCCTCCGCGTCCACGGAAGGTGACGATCATGTCGCTGGCCGAGGCCATCAAGGCACCCGACTTTGCTCCGAAAGTGCGAGGCGGCTGCCACGAGGAGGTGACGTGGATACCGTAGGCGGCGATCGGTTTGTCACCTGAGATCATGTGCATGTTTTCTTCGAGCATGATGTCAGCGCCGCCGTGACCTTCTTCGCCCGGCTGGAACCAAACCACGACGTTGCCTTTGAGTTGGTCGAGGTGGCTGTGAATGATGTGCGCAGCACCGATTCCGATTGCCATGTGCAGGTCGTGGCCGCAGGCGTGCATGTATCCATTGGTCGATGCGTACTCCAGGCCGGTGTCTTCGGTGACAGCGAGGGCATCCATGTCGGCTCGAAGCAAAACGGTGGGACCAGGCTGAGATCCGCGAATCAGCAAGGCGATGCTGGATTGACGCTCACTGAAGTGCATTTCACCGAGGCCGTCGATCGACTGGATTACGCGAGCCCGCGTCTTTGGAAGGTCGAGGCCGAACTCAGGGATCTGGTGCAGATCTCGCCGAATCCCCTGCAAAAGTTCGCTGTGGTGTTCGGCGTAGGCGGCTAGTTCTTTGTAGAACATTTCGGCTCCTTCGTTGGATACTTCGCCAGACTAACACCTGAGGCATTACCTTGAATTCATGTTCTTTGAGGTGATGCACCCGAGTTGGCAAGCCGCGCTCGCCGATCAGCGTGAAGCGCTCGAGACCATCGAACAACGGCTTCAAAAAAGTGCGAGCGTGTTCGCACCACCGATGCCTTTGGTGATGCGCGTCTTTGAGCAAGCCATCGACGAGGTCAAGGTGTTGATACTTGGTCAAGATCCGTATCCGACCCCTGGCGACGCGATTGGTCTGGCGTTCGCGGTTGCGGCAGAGAGCGCTATGCCTCGCAGCCTCAATAACATTTTGCGCGAACTGCACGATGATCTTGGCGATACGGTGACCGCTGGCGGCGATCTGACTCGGTGGTCTCGGCAGGGTGTCTTTTTGCTTAATCGGCACCTCACCGTCGAGGTCGGCGCGGCGGGCTCACATGCGAATTTTGGTTGGGATTCGTTCACCGATCGAGTTCTAGAAGAGTTGTCACGCCGTCACGCTGGATCTCTGGTCGCAGTGTTATGGGGAGCTCAGGCAAAAACCGCTGCCGAACGACTTGTCGAAACCGCACTGATCCAGTCGGCGCATCCGAGCCCGTTATCTGCCCATCGCGGATTCTTCGGTTCGAAGCCTTTTTCGCGAGTGAATGAAGCTCTTCGGCAGCGAGGCATTCAGCCGATAGATTGGTGTTGTTAGTCACCCGACTGCAGGCGAGTTAAGAGAGAGAACATGCCACTAGATTCTGAGTCCCGCTGGCGCTTGGTGCGTCGGCAAAAAGCCACTGGTGAACAGCCGATTGAAGGCGAAACGACAATTCGTGCCGCCGCCAAAGAAGACCTGCTACAGGTTGCCGAAATCTACAACTATTACGTTCGCAATTCTGTGGTGACCTTTGATCTTGAACCGATGCCGCTCGAGGATTGGCACAAAAAACTAGAGAACCTCGAAGGTTTGAAACTTCCTTTTTTGGTTGCCCAAAGCGCGAGCGGGCAAGTGCTCGGCTTCGCCTATGTGGCTCCATGGCGACAGAAGGCGGCCTACCGGCGCACCGTTGAGAACAGCATCTACCTCAAGCCGGCAGCCATCGGAAAGCGGCTCGGATCGCGCCTACTTGAAGCTCTCATCAAGGAGTCGAAGGCCAATGGCGTCAAAGAAATCGTCGCTGTGATCAGCGATAAGGGCGCTGAGTCTTCGATCGCGCTGCACGAACGTTTCGGGTTCAAGCATCAGGGCCACCTCGGAAAGGTCGGCTTCAAGTTTGGGCGTTGGCTCGGCACCGTGCTGATGCAGAAGTCGCTGTAGTCAGATTTTCCTGAGAATTTCTTGACGCTTTGGATTACCAGAGCCCAATGACAGACCCTACAGATAGGGTCGAACTGTGCGAAAAAGTTTTCAAGCCCTCACCGCCGCATTGATTCTGGCGACCGGTTTCGGCACGCTTCCAGCACACGCCTCGGCAATTCAGACGAATCAGGCGCCTACTGTTTCGACATCAACGGGGCTCATCGTGAGATATCAGCCAGGTGTTTCACGCATCGCTCCAGACGGCAGCACAACCGGAGAAAATGCCGCTGGGGTTGCCCTCGCGAAAGCCCGCGCGCTAGGTGGCGGATTGTTCGCACTCGACTTTGAGACAACTCTCACGGATGCCCAGAGCGCGATTGCTCTGGATGGCATCAAGCGTGATCCCAGAATCTCCACCGCCCAATTAGACCAAAAACTTTCTTACGATCTGGCCAGCATCCCGGTTCGTAAGTTGAGCATTTCAGAGGTGGCACAAAACGTTTCGTGGTTCAGGCCTCTTACAGTGCAGCGAGGCGCAAGCGCAGTTGGTTCGGTTCGAGTGAGCAATGCGCTGGCATCAAACGCGCAGCGACAGGTGCGAGTGAAACTCAGCTGGACCGCTCCCACGAGCCTCTTCGGCGCTCGAGTGGTGGGTTATCGAATCGAAGCAAAACGGGCAACCTCAAAAACCTGGACGGTATCGATTTCTAATACCGCTTCGACCAAACTTTCTGCATATGCAAATAAAGGCATCACCTTTGGAGTGCTCACCGACTTCAGAGTTCGAGCCATCACGAAGTCCTCGGCCGGCATCGCAATCGGTGCACCATCAACCTCTCGTCAATTGGTTGCTAAAGTCGCTCCTCTAGCTCCCGAGCTAACCACTGCCAACGTGGTCTTCGACGGTGAAACGGTCATATGGCAAAAACAGAGCATCAACCAGCGTGGCGGTGACGCTGTCAAGTACACGGTGACTGCGACCGACCCTCGCGGCATCTCACAGAGTTGTGTAACCACTGCATCGTCTTGCCTGTTTGATGCTCTCGAGAGCAACATTCCATACACTGTTCAGGTCAAGGCTCAGAACAGCGTCGGAAGCGGTACGACGCTGAAAGTTTCTGACTCGCTTTACGGCACCCAGTGGCATCTCTACAGCCAATATTCGGTTCACGCCGACAAAGCCTGGAACATCAGTCAGGGTTCGAACAGTGTTGTGGTTGCGGTTCTAGACAGTGGCATCACGAGTCACCCCGATCTCGATTCAAAAGTGTTACCCGGTTACGACTTCATCTCTGATGCCCAGTCGGCGCGAGATGGTGATGGTTGGGACGCCAACCCGCTAGACCAGGGCGATTGGGATTCTCGATATGACTCTTCGTGGCACGGAACCCACGTCGCAGGAATCATTGCAGCGTCGGCAAACTCGACCGGTGTGCGAGGTGTTGCGCCAAATGTGTCGCTCTTGCCGGTCCGTGTTTTGGGAACCACTGGCGGTGAGACATCTGACTTAATCGCCGCTATCCATTGGGCAACAGGGTTGGATGTCGCCGGTGTGCCCAAGAACTTGAATCCCGCCAAGGTGATCAATCTGTCCATTGGCACCAACAGCACCAGCGGATGTGATGCCGGCACGAAAGCGGCCGTGCGCGCAGCCTGGGATGCCGGAGCCACCCCAGTGACAGCGGCCGGAAATGCATCCTTCGAGGCTGCCCGCTCTTATCCTGGAAACTGCTATCCGACCATAAACGTCGCAGCAACTGCTGTAAATGGTGATATCGCTAGCTATTCCAACTACGGCGATGGTGTCGATTTCTCTGCACCCGGTGGTGACTCGACACTGAGCGACGAAGCCGTTGATGGTTCAGACGGAATGGTTCTTTCTACCTGGAATCATGGCACCACCGTTCCAGGAGAGCCTGATTACGGACTTGAAGAGGGAACCTCGATGGCAGCTCCTGTGGTTTCGGGAGTGGTCGCGCTTATCTACTCGCTGAGACCCGACTTCTCGTCGGACGATGTTTATAAGGTGATCCTGAAAAGTGTTCAGGCGTTTAAACCAGACACCGGATGCGCAGCCACAGCCGCCAATTACGTCGCCGACAACGCCGTGTCTTTGTGTGGTGCCGGAATCGTAGATGCGGGCGCGGCGCTGAAGTTGGCCAAGACCTACC
>JBJTMF010000036.1:0-3991 GCA_046063405.1 Microbacteriaceae bacterium | reverse complement strand
TTTTCTTCTGGACGGCTACCCTCGCACTTCTGACCAGGTTGGCGAGCTAGACAACATTCTTGAGGCCGACGGACTCGCGCTTGACGCCGTAATCCAGCTGACCGCCGACACCGACGAGGTCGTTCGCCGTCTTCTAAACCGTGCCATCGAGCAGGGTCGAGCAGATGACACCGAAGAGGTTATTCGTCGTCGTCTCGAAGTTTACGAAGCAGAAACCGCTCCGTTGATCAGCGTCTATGCCGCACGCGGTCTGGTGATTATGGTTGACGGACTCGGCGCAATTGACGCGGTAACCGCTCGCATCATCGAAGCGCTTGACGCTCGAAACAGCGCTAACTAATCGGCCCAATGGCTAGAAGCGATTACACACTAAAGACTCAAGCCGAGATCGTGCGCATGTGCGAGGCCGGCGAAATGACTGCGGCTGCACTCGCTGCGGTGCATCAGGCGATTGCTCCTGGAGTCACAACTCTCGAACTCGATGCCATCGCTGAGGCTGAGATCACCAAGCGCGGTGGGCATTCCAACTTCAAACTTGTCGAGGGCTACAGCCACACCATCTGCGCGAGCATCAACGATGAGGTTGTGCACGGCATCCCTTCGGCTAACCGCGCGCTTCAAGCCGGCGACATCATCTCGATCGACTGTGGCGCCGAAACTTCTGACGGATGGAATGGCGACAGTGCCATCACCGTGATCGTGCCAGGAGGCGAGGCGGCCGGAGTAGACGCAGCCGTTCTGGCGAATCGCGCCAAACTGAGCGAGGTAACCGAAGGGTCGCTTTGGGCGGGAGTCGCTGCTCTCGCCTCGGCCAAACGCCTGAATGAGGTGGGTGAGGCCATCGAGCGCTACATTCGTTCGGCCGGTCGCTACGGAATTCTTGAAGACTACATCGGTCACGGTATTGGTCGCTCGATGCATGAAGATCCACCGGTTTTCAACTACAAGACCCGCTTTTCGGGCCCAGAAGTGCTGCCGGGCCTGTGTATCGCCATCGAACCGATGGTCACCTTCGGCAGCCCTAAGGTGAAGATCCTCGACGACGAGTGGACCGTGAGTGCCAAAGACGGTTCGGATGCCTCGCACTGGGAGCACAGCGTTGCCGTTCATGAGCGTGGAATCTGGGTTTTGACGGCACCGGATGGCGGAGCCTCGAAGCTGGCAGCATTCGGAGTAACCCCGGTTGATCCTCGAAAGTTTAATTAGCAAAATACGGCGGATATCCGTAAGATTGAACTTCGGTGTGTTTGCACGCAATCCCTATTCCAAGGTTTGGGTGTTTTGCGTGCGTCTTAGACACCAACAAGCGACGTAGATAAGTGAGTTTATGGCCAACAAAGACGGTGTCATCGAGATCGAAGGCACAGTAGTTGAGGCTCTACCCAACGCAATGTTCCGGGTCGAGCTAACCAACGGTCACAAAGTCCTTGCGCACATCTCGGGAAAGATGCGCCAGCACTACATCCGAATCCTCCCAGAGGACCGCGTGATTGTGGAACTGAGCACATACGACCTGACTCGTGGCCGCATCATCTACCGCTACAAATAAAGACTTGAAAACCGGTTCGCAAGAACCCCAAGAGAAGTAAGAGACATGAAGGTAAACCCAAGCGTCAAGAAGATTTGCGACAAGTGCAAGGTCATTCGTCGCCACGGTCGCGTCATGGTGATCTGCGAGAACCCACGCCACAAGCAGCGTCAGGGCTAATCAGCTTCAACAAGTTTTACAACTAAATAAAACAAAAAGGCAACGCAACATCGACGGCCACAAAGCCCAAGATGTCACCTCCGGAGAAGGCCGGAGCCTGAATCAAAAGGTTCGGGATGCGCTGCTGCAGACCTTCTAAACAACAAGGAGAAATCCAATGGCACGTGTTGCCGGAGCCGATATTCCAGACGCGAAACGCGTCGAAATCGCACTAACCTACGTTTACGGTATTGGCCGTACTCGCTCGGTCCAGATTCTGACCGAAACCAAAATCAACAAAGACACCCGCGTCAAGGACCTCACCGACGACCAGCTGGTTGCCATTCGTGACTACATCGAAGGCAACTACAAGGTAGAGGGTGACCTCCGTCGTGACGTTGCAGCCGACATTCGCCGCAAGGTTGAGATCGGTTCATACGAGGGTATCCGTCACCGCAAGGGCCTCCCAGTTCGTGGCCAGCGCACCAAGACCAACGCACGTACCCGTAAGGGTCCAAAGCGCACCGTAGCCGGCAAGAAGAAGGCGGCACGCAAGTAGCCCCCGGCTCTAGCGTCCATTCTGATTAGAAGAATTTAGGAGAAAGCACAAATGGCAGCACCTAAGGCTAAGGCCGGCTCCGCAGCTCGTAAGCCGCGTCGCAAAGAAAAGAAGAACATCACCGTAGGTCAGGCTCACATCAAGTCGACCTTCAACAACACCATCGTGTCGATCACCGACTCGACCGGTGCTGTTATCTCGTGGTCGTCGTCGGGTGACGTTGGCTACAAGGGTTCGCGCAAGTCGACCCCGTTCGCCGCTCAGCTAGCAGCCGAATCGGCCGCTCGCAAGGCTCAGGAGCACGGCCTGAAGAAGGTTGACGTGTTCGTGAAGGGTCCAGGCTCGGGTAAAGACACCGCAATCCGTTCGCTCGCAGCAGCTGGCCTAGAGGTCGGTTCGATCAGCGACGTGACCCCACAGGCTCACAACGGATGCCGCCCACCGAAGCGTCGTCGTATCTAACGCTTTTCAGCACTCAAGCTTCATCCAGTTTCAAAACTCAACTGAATAAAGCTGCGTAGTGGCCACTGCGCGGCAAAACCAACACTAGGTATCAAATAGTGGATGCCTACGAAAGGAAACAACAGTGCTAATTGCACAGCGCCCAACCCTTCACGAAGAGAAGATTTCTGACACCCGTTCGCGCTTTACGCTCGACCCACTGGAGCCTGGCTTCGGTTACACCCTAGGCAACTCGCTTCGCCGCACCCTGCTTTCGTCGATTCCAGGTGCAGCAGTCACGCACGTTCGCTTCGCTGGCGCTCTTCACGAGTTCAGCACCATTGAGGGCGTAAAGGAAGATGTCACCGAGATCATCCTGAACCTCAAGGACCTAGTTGTTTCGTCGGAGAACGACGAGCCAGTAGTTGCTCGCCTAACCAAGGCCGGTGCCGGTGTTGCAACTGCAGCAGACATCACCGTTCCTGCAGGTGTCGAGATTCACAACCCTGAGCTAGTTATCGCAACCATCAACGCCAAGGCAAAGTTCGAAGTTGAGCTCATCATCGAGCGCGGCCGCGGATACGTTCAGGCAGCTCAGAACCGCTCGCAGGGCGAAGAAGCCGGTCTAATTCCGGTTGACTCGATCTACTCGCCAGTTCTAAAGGTTGCTTACCGCGTCGAGGCAACTCGTGCCGGTGAGTTCACCAACTTCGACAAGCTAATCGTTGACGTTGAGACCAAGCCTTCGATCAGCCCAACCGATGCTGTTGCTTCGGCAGGTAGCACCCTGGTTGAGCTATTCGGTCTGGCCAAGGGTCTGAACGAAGATGCAGAAGGTATCGAACTTGGTGCCGCTCCGGTTGAGGCAGCCCTCAGCCCAGAGCTAGCCATGCCGATCGAAGAGCTCGAGCTAACCGTTCGCAGCTACAACTGCCTAAAGCGTGAAGGCATCAACACCGTTTCGGAGTTGGTTGCACTCACCGAAGACCAGCTCATGAACATCCGCAACTTCGGCTCGAAGTCGGTTGACGAAGTGCGCGACAAGCTAATCGTCGACGTCGAAACCAAGCCTTCGATCAGCCCAACCGACGCCGTTGCTTCGGCCGGTAGCACCCTGGTTGAGTTGTTCGGTCTGGCCAAGAGCCTGAACGAAGACGCCGAAGGTATCGAACTTGGCGCTGCTCCAGTTGAGGCTGCCCTCAGCCCAGAGTTGGCCATGCCAATCGAAGAGCTCGAGCTAACCGTTCGCAGCTACAACTGCCAAAAGCGTGAAGGCATCAACACCGTTTCGGAGTTGGTTGCAC
>JBJTMF010000035.1:0-2500 GCA_046063405.1 Microbacteriaceae bacterium | reverse complement strand
AGCGAGAGGCCCGAAATGTATGGGAACGGGTGAGCCGGGTCTACGGCAAGGGGAGTCAGAACCGGGAAAATCTGGTTATCGAAGTATTGCTTGAGGCTTACCTGCTGATCTTCGGAAAGTTCACCCCAGGTTAGAAGCTCGATTCCCTTTTCCTTGAGACCCGGCTCCAATACCTGTTTGAAGGTTTCGGCATGGCGCGCTTGCAAACGGTGTGCTTCCGTGCTGATTGCGGTAAGTACTTCCTGTGGCTCCATCCCAGATGCCGAACGCACTGCCAATCCGGTAGCAATTCGACGTTTTAAACCGGCAACGCGCACCATGAAGAATTCGTCGAGGTTGGAGGCGAAGATGCTTAAAAAGTTCACGCGCTCGAGAAGGTGCAAATTCGAGTCTTCGGCGAGTTCGAGTACGCGCTGGTTGAACGCCAGCCAGCTCAGTTCGCGATCGAGAAAACGGTCGTCGGGGAGGTCGCTGAAATCCGGCAGATCGATGGCCATGGTTTCGTCAGACATACCTGTAATCCTGCCACGAATGCCTTACCGGCGGGTAAACGGGTGGTTAGCGCTGTGCAGTCGGCGCAGCCGCTGGCTGGTCATCTTTGGAAAGGTTGAAGCAGTAGCCGCGGTTTCGCACGGTGCCGATGAGCGACTCCAAGTCACCGAGTTTGGCGCGCAGGCGTCGAACGTGAACGTCAACGGTGCGAGTGCCTCCGAAGTAGTCGTACCCCCAAACCTCACTCAGCAACTGCTCTCTGCTGAATACGCGCCCCGGATGCTGCGCCAAGAAGCGCAACAGTTCAAACTCTTTGAAGGTTAGGTCCATCGGTTTGTTGTGAACTTTTGCCGAATAAGTTGCGTCATCGATCACAATGCCGCTGGTTGCGATCGTAGAGTCGCCCATCATCTCGGCGTTAGCGGCTTCGATGGCTAAACGGATTCGCGCGTCGATCTCGGCTGGGCCGGCGGATTCGAGGATTATGTCGGCGGCTCCCCATTCCCCAGAGACCGCTGCCATGCCGCCCTCGGTCAGCACTAGAACCAGTGGCGCTGATAGCCCGGTTGTGTGTAGTAGCTTCGACAGCGACTTTGCTCCGGCTAGGTCTTTTCGCGCATCCAGAAAGATGAGGTCAACGGCCGGTGCATTTACGAGGGCTGCCGGTTCGGCGAGGATGTGACGCACTCGGTGCGGCAGTAGCGACAGGGCAGGCAAGACTTCGGTTTCGGCTGTTGCCGATAAAACCAAAAGTTGTGCCACTTTTCTCCCTAGGTTTTGTTCAAAGTTTACTCAACAACGGGCATCGCGGTAAGGCATCATATAAACGTGAAGAGAGCCTGGGTTCAGATTTCGACGATTTGGTTATTCGTGATCGTCGCCACGGTGTTGGTTACCGGCATGGAAGACCATTCCGAAGCGCTGGCTTGGTACGGCGCAATTCTTGCCTCTTCAATTGCCGCGGTGAGTCTGATCCACCTTGTAAAAGCCAGTGCCACTGGCATCGTTCGCGAGTTGATCTATGTCGCCGGCGGCTCTTACCTGATTCTCAGCCTCGCCAGCATCTACCTGTTTCTCGCTCCATAATCGAATCCCCAACCCACTTAGGTAAACTCGAACCATGATTCTCGCAGTCGAAATCTTCTTCACCGGTTTGCTCGTTCTAGCCGGTCTTGCCATCGCAGCCGTATCGTCACTGGTCATTTACAAACTCTTCAAGGGTCAGCAGTAAGTTGTTCGTTCTTCCCGATGGTTTACCCATCGAACTAACCCCACTCGCCTTTTTGGTTGGCAAGTGGCAGGGTAGCGGTGTCATTTCTTATAAAGCGGATGGCGCCGAGGGGCCAGCCACCGAACACGAGTTTTTCCAAACCGTTGAATTTGCCGATAACGGCCTCGGCGCGCTCAGTTACTCATCTTCGGTTCGACTTTCAGACGACACGGTATTGCCTAACGAACTCGGCTTCTGGAAGATTGCGCGTTCGAGCGAGGAAGCCGATCATGGTCCAGGGCTTTTGCTCGGCGAAGGATCGCCTTCGATTACTTCGCACGAAGATCTCGATCGCTTGCGCACCGATGATGGCTTTGCTCTGCACGTGTCGACACTGCATCCCGGTGGTGTTGCCGAGTTCTACAACGGCTTTGTGAAGAACGCTCGAATCCACTTGGCTTCTGCCCAGGGAATCGCGTTTGATGGCGCTAAAACCTACCGGCACTCGACTCGCATCTACGGATTGGTCGAAGGCGCGCTGCTTTGGGCCTGGGACATCGCGATGCCGGGAAGCGAGCTAAAGTCTCACGCTTCGGCTCGCCTCGAACGAGTCGAGTAACCGTGCCTTCAGCGCAGCACTTCTCCAATTCGTTGGTTGAACAGCGCAAATTGCTTGCCGGCAAAGCAGTCGTCGAGCTGGACTCGGGAGTCATTCGCATCGGTGGCGAAGATCGTCTCGAATGGTTGCACTCGATGCTGACCGCCGAGTTTAAGAATCTCAAACCTGGCGTCTCACGT
>JBJTMF010000034.1:0-29951 GCA_046063405.1 Microbacteriaceae bacterium | reverse complement strand
GGCAACACTCTTACGGTTCATCAGATCAAGATCGAGGATGAAAGAGGAACTCGCCTTTCGACCGTGAGAATCACGAATCTCTTGCGTGATCGTCGCTAGTTAGTTTTTTGGTTTATCGCTTAGCTGTTCGATGACAGTCTTGGCTACCTGCGCCATCGTTAGACGTCGATCCATCGACGACTTTTGAATCCAGCGGAATGCGTCTGGCTCGTCTTTAACCAGGCTCTTTGAAATCAGTAGTCCCTTTGCCTGGTCTACTAACTTGCGAGTCTCGAGTCGCTCACTAAGGTCTGCGATTTCGTGTTCAAGTGCAGCGAATTGAGCGTGACGGCTCAGAGCAATCTCGATAGCGGGCAGCAAATCGTTCGGCGAAAATGGTTTGACTACATAGGCCATGGCACCAGCCTCGGATGCTCGTTCGACCAGCTCTTTCTGGCTGAATGCGGTTAGCAAAACCACGGGAATCTTGAGCTCACGGATTGCCTCGGCAGCTTCAATGCCGTCCATGTTAGGCATCTTGATGTCCATGACGATGATGTCTGGTTTGTGCTGTTTAGCCAGTTCAACCGCTTGCACGCCGTCGCCTGCCTCTGCAACAACATCAAAGCCCGCTTCGCGCAGGGTTTCGACGATGTCGAGTCGGATGATTGCCTCGTCTTCGGCTACTAGAGCCGTTCTCCCTGTGGTTTCTGACATGGGCATTACTTTATAGGATTTCGCGAACATCTAGGCTTCGCAACATTAGTTAGACTTAGAGGGTTGTGCCAGCCGGAATGGCGGAACGGCAGACGCGGAGCACTCAAAATGCTTTGTCCGAAAGGGCGTGTGGGTTCGAATCCCACTTCCGGCACAAAAAAAGTGGCGAGGTTACCCCCGCCACTTTTTTACTTTTACGCGAACTATCGCGCGAAGTTTGCCGCAAACTCGGCTGCGTCACCAACTTTGTGCACACGCAGAGAGTTGGTCGAACCTGGGATGCCTGGAGGGGTTCCAGCGACCACAACGACTTCATCACCGATCTGGCAAAGACCCTCGCGAAGAACAATCTGGTCAACCTGGTGCATCATCTCGTCGGTGTGAGTCACCTTTTCGACGATGTGAGTCTGGGCTCCCCACGAAAGTGCGAGTCGGTTTCTAGTAACTTCACTTGGCGTGAATGCCAGGGTCGGCACTGCCGAGCGCAGGCGTGAAACTCGTCGGAATGAGTCTCCGCTTTCGGTGAACACGCAAACGAACTTCGAACCGAGTAGCTCCGCGATTTCTACTGCCGCTAGCGAAACTGCACCCGAGTGGGTGTGTGGGCGGGTGCCCAGTGGTGGAATACGATCCATGCCGTTTTCTTCTGTGGATTCGACGATCTTGGCCATGGTGGCAACGGTCTCGACCGGGAACTTACCAACCGAAGTTTCACCAGAGAGCATGACGGCGTCCGCGCCATCCAAAATGGCGTTGGCAACATCGGAGGCCTCGGCGCGGGTTGGACGAGCATTCTCAATCATCGACTCGAGCATCTGAGTTGCCACGATAACCGGCTTGGCCCAACGACGCGATAGTTCAACCGCACGCTTCTGAACTAGTGGAACCTGCTCGAGTGGGAGCTCAACGCCCAAGTCACCACGAGCAACCATGACACCGTCAAAAGCATCGATGATTTCTTCGAGGGCCTCAACAGCTTGCGGCTTCTCAATCTTGGCAATAACCGGAAGATAGCTACCCTCTTCCTTCATGATTTCGTGCACGCGAACGATGTCTGATGCATTACGCACAAACGAAAGAGCGATGATGTCGACGCCGAGACGCAACGCCCAGCGAAGGTCTTCTTCATCCTTTAGCGAAAGGGCTGGCACGTTGACTGCAACACCCGGAAGGTTAATGCCCTTGTTGTTGCTTACCGGCCCAGGAACTTCAACCACCGTGGTAACGGTGGTTGCGCTAACCTCGGTCGCGCGAAGACCGACTTTGCCGTCGTCGATCAAGAGTACGTCGCCTGGCTTGACGTCACCTGGAAGCCCCTTGAAGGTTGTGCCGCAGATGTTTACGTCACCCTGAACGTCTTCGATGGTGATTTTGAAGGTAGCGCCCTTTTCGAGCATTACCGGACCGTCGGCAAAACGCCCAAGGCGGATTTTTGGCCCCTGCAGGTCGACGAGGATACCAACGGCTTTTCCGGTGTCGGCAGCGGCCTTTCTGACATTACGGTAGACCTCTTCGTGCACATCGTAAGAACCGTGGCTCAGGTTCATACGGGCGACATCGACGCCTGCCTCAACAATGGCGCGAATGTTCTCGTAACTTGAGGTTGCTGGCCCTAGGGTTGCAACGATCTTTGCGCGTCTCATTTCATCCTCAATCTATTGTTCTGACTGGTGTCAAAACGTCTCTAGTTGTAAACCGAAATCGGTTTGTCGGTTGGTTTAACCGGAGCCGGAAGCTCGGTCGAACCCTCCAAATACTCATCTATCGCAGCGGCTGCTGCGCGTCCCTCGGCGATTGCCCAGACGATCAAACTCTGTCCGCGACCGGCGTCGCCGGCAACGAACACGCCATCTCGATTGGATGCCCAGTTTTGTCCACGAGCGATGTTGCCCTTGGAGTCTGTTTCAACTCCAACCTGATCAACCAGATTGGTGGTTTCAGCCCCGGTAAAGCCTAAGGCAAGCAACACCAAGTCGGCCTCAATAACCTGCTCCGTGCCGGCTTTCGGCACTCGCTTACCGTCAACGAATTCAGTTTCGGCAACCTTAACTCCAGTCACCTTTCCGTTCTCGCCAACGAATTCAACGGTGGAGGCCAAGTATTCGCGAGTTCCGAATTCTTCATGTGCGCTGGCAATCTCAAACAACGTTGGGAAGGTTGGCCATGGTTGGTCGTTTCGACGTTCACTCGGCGGCTGCGCACCAATGGCAAGTGTCGTAACCGAGATTGCACCTTGACGGGTTGCGGTTCCGAGGCAGTCTGCTCCGGTATCGCCGCCACCAAGAATCACGACTCGCTTTCCGCCTGCAAGAATCTGGTTGCTAACTTCATCCCCCGCCACGACCTTGTTGGCCGGAGTTAGGTATTCCATGGCGAAATGGACGCCATCGAGTTCGCGACCCTTGATTGGAAGATCCCTCGGAACGGTTGCGCCAGTGGCGACCAAAACTGCGTCGTAACGCGACTTGAGTTCGTTCCAAGTGATGTCTCGACCAATTTCGACGCCGGTGCGGAAACGGGTACCCTCGGCCTCCATCTGAGCGAGTCGACGGTCCAGGTGAACTTTTTCCATTTTGAAATCTGGGATTCCGTAGCGCAGAAGTCCGCCGATGCGGTCATCCCGTTCATAGACAGCGACGGTGTGTCCCGCGCGAGTCAACTGTTGTGCGGCCGCTAGCCCAGCAGGTCCAGAGCCGACCACGGCAACGGTTTTTCCGGTCAGGCGTTCTGGTTGGTGTGGTTGAACAAGATTGCCATCGAATGCGTCATCGATAATCGAAACTTCAATTTCCTTGATGGTGACGGCAGGCTGGTTGATGCCCAAGACGCACGAACTCTCGCATGGCGCTGGGCACAAACGGCCGGTGAACTCAGGAAAGTTGTTGGTCTTGTGGAGGCGCTCAATCGCACCTTTGATGTCTTGGCGCCAAGTGAGATCATTCCACTCGGGGATGAGATTGCCCAGCGGGCATCCTTGGTGACAGAAAGGAACACCGCAGTCCATGCAGCGTGACGCCTGCTGCTGGATGACCCCCTTATCGCGACGTTCGTAGACCTCTTTCCAGTCCATGATGCGAACGTCAACGGGACGTCTTGCTGCGGTCTCGCGCTCGGTGATTTTCAAGAACCCACGTGGATCAGCCATTGGTGACCTCCAAAATCTTGGCCCAAGTTTCTTCGCCGTCCGGGTCAACGCCGTCGGCAACCGCATTCGCACGGATCTCTAGAACGCTTGCGTAATCACTTGGTAGCAGTTGCGTGAAGTCCTTCAAGGTCTCGCTCCAGTTGGCCAGCAAACGTTGAGCCAAGAGTGAACCGGTCTGCGACTCGTGTTCTTCAAGCAGAGTCTTGAGTTGAACAGCTTCGGCATCACCAAGTTCACGAAGGTGCAGCTCCCCTGCTGCCAGTGACTCCGCGTTGATACGGTCGGCGCGCAACTTGTAAACGAACGCTTGACCACCTGACATGCCGGCGCCGAGATTGCGCCCGGTACGTCCGAGTATCACGGCGGTACCGCCGGTCATGTACTCGAGAGCGTGATCTCCAACTCCTTCGACAACCGCGGTTGCCCCAGAGTTACGAACCAAGAATCGCTCACCAACCATGCCGCGCAGGAAGATCTTGCCCGAGGTTGCCCCGTAGCCGATTACGTTTCCGGCGATGATGTTTTTCTCGGCTGCGTAGACCGAGTCGCGATCTGGGCGAACAACAATGATTCCCCCAGAAAGGCCCTTGCCGACGTAGTCGTTAGAGTCTCCCTCGAGAGTAAGTTTCACTCCGCGAGGCACGAACGCACCAAACGATTGTCCGGCAGCGCCTCGAAGTCTGATGTCAATGGTCGCTTCTGGTAAGCCATCTGCACCGTAGCGCTTGGTGACTTCGTTACCTAGCAGTGTGCCTACGGCTTGATCGACGTTGGTGATTGGAAGCTCAATTTTCACCGCAGCCGCATCTTCAAGCGCCAACGACGCGGCGTCAACCAACTTGAAATCGAAGTGCTTCTCAAGCTCGTGATCCTGGCTGGTCACCCTGCGTTTAGGCGAAGATGCCGGCAAGCTTGGAGCCGCCAGAATCGGTGCTAGATCAAGTCCATCTGCCTTCCAGTGGTGGATGGCGCGGTTCACGTCGATAAGTTCGGAGTGACCAATGGCTTCATCCAGGGTGCGGAAGCCGAGAGCAGATAGGTACTCGCGCACCTCTTGGGCTAGGAACTCGAAGAAGTTAACAACGAATTCTGGCTTTCCGGTGAAGCGGCTACGAAGCTCCGGGTTTTGCGTTGCGACACCGACCGGGCAGGTGTCTAGGTGGCAGACGCGCATCATGATGCAACCGGAAACCACCAAGGGTGCGGTTGCGAAGCCGAACTCTTCTGCTCCCAGAAGCGCAGCAATAACCACGTCGCGACCGGTCTTCATTTGGCCGTCAACCTGAACCGACACTCGTCCGCGAAGGCCATTCACCATGAGTGTTTGCTGGGCTTCAGCCAGACCAAGTTCCCACGGAGTACCGGCGTGCTTCAGCGAGTTAAGTGGCGAGGCACCGGTTCCTCCGTCGTGGCCAGAGACCAAGATGACGTCGGCCTTGGCTTTGGCGACTCCGGCTGCCACGGTTCCGATACCAACCTGGCTCACCAGCTTGACGTGTACTCGAGCCTCGCGGTTTGCTCGCTTCAGGTCGAAAATAAGTTGCTTCAAGTCTTCGATCGAGTAGATATCGTGATGCGGTGGTGGCGAAATCAAGCCAACACCGGCGGTCGCGTGTCGAGTGCGCGCGATCCACGGGTAAACCTTGTTAGGTGGAAGCTGGCCGCCTTCGCCAGGCTTGGCTCCTTGAGCCATTTTGATCTGGATGTCGTCAGCGTGCGTCAGGTACATGCTGGTTACACCGAAGCGTCCCGACGCTACCTGCTTGATGCTTGACCGTCTCGTTGGGTCTAGCAGGCGCTCTACATCTTCGCCACCTTCACCAGTGTTCGACTTGGCGCCGAGTTGGTTCATCGCGATGGCAAGGGTTTCGTGAGCCTCAGCCGAGATAGAACCGTACGACATTGCTCCGGTCGAGAAGCGCTTCACGATCGAGGCAATTGACTCAACCTCGTCAATTGGTACAGCCGGACGTACCCCTTCGCGCAGCGTGAAAAGCCCACGAAGAGTCATCAACTGTTCCGACTGCTCGTCGACCCGTTTCGTGTATTCACGGAAAATGTCGTAACGCTTGTGCTTGGTGGCGTGTTGCAGTTTGAATACAGTCTCTGGGTTGAAGAGGTGCGGAGCACCGTCACGACGCCACTGGTACTCGCCACCGGTTTCCAGTGCGGTGTGAGGGTTGGTTGCACGTTCAAGCGGGTAGGCACTCTTGTGGCGAGCCGCAATCTCCTCGTTGATTACTTCGATGCCGATTCCGCCAAGTTGGCTGGTGGTTCCGGTGAAGTAGGTGTCAACGAATTCTTGGCTCAAACCGATGGCTTCGAAAACCTGCGCACCAGAGTATGAAGAAACGGTGCTGATGCCCATCTTCGACATGATTTTGAGAACGCCCTTGCCAAGTGCCTTGATGAGGTTCTTGTGCGCCTTCTCGACAGTCAGTCCTACGATGGTTCCGCTCTTGACTAGCTGCTCCACCGTTTCCATGGCTAGATACGGGTTTATGGCTGCTGCACCGTATCCAATCAAGGCGGCAACATGGTGAACTTCACGAACATCACCGGCTTCGATCACTAGTCCGAGGCGAGTGCGGTTACCCGTGCGGATGAGGTGGTGGTGAACGGCAGAGGTGAGCAGTAGCGAAGGAATCGGTGCTTGGTCGCGGTTGCTGTCACGGTCGCTCAGAATCAAGTAGGTCGCGCCATCGGTGATCGCCTCGTCCACCTCGTCGAAGATCTCACGAATTCTTGCGGCTAGCGCTTCTGCGCCACCCTCGATTCGGTATAGGCCCTTGATGGTCTGTGACTTACCCACGCCCGGACGCGATTCAAAGTGCTTGATCTTGGCCAGTTCGTCGTTGTCCAAAACAGGAAAGCTGAGGCTGATCTGTTGCGCGTGTTCTGGAGTTGCGCTCAGCAAGTTGCGCTCTGGGCCGAGGCCGGTGCCTAGTGAGGTCACGACCTCTTCGCGGATGCTGTCCAATGGCGGGTTGGTAACCTGCGCGAACTGCTGCACGAAGTAGTCAAACAAGAGGCGAGGGCGGTCGGAAATTGCCGCAATTGGAGTGTCTGACCCCATCGCACCGATCGGCTCGATGCCGTTTTTCGCCATCGGAGCGAGCATGATGCGCAACTCCTCCTCGGTGTATCCGAAGGTGCGCTGGCGCCGGTTAACCGATGCAGAGGTGTGGGCGATGTGTTCACGTTCTGGAAGATCAGCAAGGTTGATGCGGTTAGCCGCTAGCCATTCGCCCCAAGGTTCTAGGGCTGCGACCTCGCTCTTGATCTCTTCATCATCGATCAGTCGACCATTGACCGTGTCGGCCAAGAACATCTTTCCCGGCTGAAGGCGACCCTTTCGCACAATCTTGGAAGGGTCAATCTGGGCAACACCGATTTCGGATGCCAGAATGACGAGACCATCTTCGGTAACAACATAGCGCCCGGGGCGAAGACCGTTGCGGTCCAAGGTAGCGCCGACCAGTGAGCCGTCGGTGAAGATTACGGCTGCCGGGCCATCCCAAGGCTCCATAAGCATCGAGTGGTAGTCATAGAAGTTCTTACGGTTCGGATCGAGGTCGCTCTGCTTTTCCCATGCTTCGGGAATCATCATCATCATCGCGTGAGGCAGGCTGCGACCGCCAAGGTAAAGGAGTTCTAGCACTTCATCGAACGAGGCTGAGTCGGAACCACCAGGGGTGACAATCGGAAACAGTGGTTTGAGATCGCCGAGTGCTTCGCTCGAAAGCTGCGAAGAACGCGCCGCCATCCAGTTGCGGTTTCCCTTGACCGTGTTGATTTCACCGTTGTGCGCAATCATTCGGAACGGGTGAGCTAGTGGCCAGGACGGGAAGGTGTTGGTTGAGAATCTAGAGTGAACCAGCGCGAGCGTCGAGCTGAAATCGGTGTCGCTCAGATCTGGATAGAACGGCTCGAGCTGCAGTGTCGTGACCATGCCCTTGTAGACGATGGTGCGAGAGCTAAGCGATGGGTGGTACGCACCCAGCTGACGCTCGGAGCGCTTGCGAAGGCGGAAAAGCGCACGCTCCAGTTCGATTTCGCGCTGTTCGCCGGTGACAAATACCTGAATGATGTATGGCATCGCCTCGCGAGCGAGATCGCCAAGCACCTCAGGGTTTACTGGCACTTCACGCCAACCGAGAACTTCCAGCGATTCTTCAATGGCCAGGTTGGCGAATGAAGCCTTAAACGAGTCGAGTTCGTTTTCATCGATGAATACGAGACCGGCAGCGTAAGCGCCTGGTTTCGGAAGTTCGAAGTCGACCGACTTCGCAAGGAATTTGTGTGGAAGCTGAGTGAGGATTCCAGCGCCGTCACCGGTTCCGGCATCCGAACCAACCGCACCGCGGTGCTCAAGATTTCGAAGGGAATTCAGCGCCGTCTCCACAATGTCGTGACCTGCGGTTCCGCGGAGGGTAGCAACCATGGCCAAACCACAAGCGTCGCGATCGCGGCTTGGGTCGTAAAGGCCAAACGCCTCTGGCGCTGAACTAAAGCGCTCAAACGGCGAAGCAGGCATGCTGAACTCCAATCAATAAATACGAAGGAGGGACAACACTGGCCCAGATAAAAAGGCGTTGCTCGAAATACTTTGCGAGGGTAAAAGTCTAACCCAAGGCGACTTATTTCGAGGTTTCGTCGACTTCCAAATTCTCGTCTTCGAGCGCAGGCTCAGAGGTTAGGTAAGGAGAAAGTTCTTTACCCGGATGAGCTCGTCGAGACCACATAATCAGCGCAATACCAGCGATGATTCCTACTACTGCCGACCACTGGTTAGTGCGGAGGCCAAGGTAGATGTCACTCGGGTCGATACGGAGCGCTTCGATCCAGTACCGGCCGATCGAATAGTAGATCAGGTAGAGACCGAAGAGGCGTCCCCAGCGAAGTGAGAACCTGCGGTCGAGAAGAAGCAGAATGACTACTCCCGCGATGCTCCATAGGAACTCATAGAAGAAGGTCGGGTGGAAGACCGCGTCGGTAGGTAGTCCGTCTGGAATCGCTGGATTCGGGCGATCGATGATGATTGCCCAAGGCAAATCGGTTGGCTTGCCGAATAGTTCCTGGTTGAAGTAGTTACCCCAACGGCCGATTGCCTGAGCAAGCAGGATTCCCGGCGCAAGAGCGTCTGCCACGGAAAGGAAACGCAGCTTCGAACGACGAGCGCCTAGGTAGGCACCGACTGCACCGAAGATTAGCGCTCCATAAATAGCGAGGCCACCCTTGTTGATGTAGAGGAATTCGAGCGGGTCAATTCCTGGACCGAAATAGTCACCCAGGTGAGTAAGCACGTGGAACAGTCGACCGCCAACGATGCCGAATGGCACTGCCCAGATGGCGATGTCGACGATGAGTCCACTCTCGGCGCCACGCTTTACGAGGCGATGATTGCCCATCCAGATGGCTAAGACGATCCCGGTGAGAATGAAGATCGCGTAATAGTGGATGTTCAACGGCCCAATGTTGAAGAATGCTTCCGTAGGGCTCGGAATTGGGTCTCCCCAAGTCCAGTCAGCAGTTGACGAGTTCATCTACTTCTTTCTTATTTGTTCAATCCTGACACGATGTCTCGCACCTTTTGGCGCAATCCGTCGAGCCCGTTGTCTTGGTAGGCACGCACGAACGCGCTACCCACGATCGCGCCATCCGCGTACTCGTTTACCGCAGATGCCTGTTCCCCTGATGAAATGCCGATTCCTACGGCAGTGAGTGCGGTTGGTGCTTCTGCCCTAATCGAAGAGACCACCTTGCGTGCCAAGAGATCAACCTGACCGCGCTCACCCGTGATACCCATTGTGGATACGGCGTAAACGAAACCACGCGAAAGATCGGCCGCACGCTTCACACGGGAGGGAGTGGAACTAGGTGTTGCTAGGAAAACTCGATCAAGTTCGAGTTCATCAGAAACCTTTAGCCAGTCGCCTGCTTCGTCAGGAATCAGGTCTGGGGTAATCAAGCCTGCTCCCCCGGCCTGCTTGAGCTCTTTAGCAAATTTCTCAACACCAAACTGCAAGACCGGGTTCCAGTAGGTCATAACGAGAACCGGAGCCGAGGTGCGCTTTGCAACCTGTTCGACGGCGGAAAATACCTGGCTCAGTTTGAAACCAGACTGCAATGCCTGTTCGGTGGCTTCCTGGATAACCAAACCATCCATCACCGGGTCGCTGTAGGGAATTCCGAGCTCGAGCACGTCAACGCCTTCTTCGACCATTGCTACCGCGGCCTCGATGGATTCGGTGAGCGAAGGGTAGCCAAGCGGGAAATATCCGATTAGAGAGTCTTTGCCAACGGCTTTGTTTTGAGCGAGTTTTTCTTGAGTGCGCATCAGTCAGTTCCTAGGAGGCCAAAGTAGCGCGCGGCCGTCTCCATGTCTTTGTCTCCGCGTCCGGAGAGGTTAATCAGGATGCTACTTCCGGCTTTTAGCTCTTTGCCTAGTTCCAAAGCGCCTGCCAGCGCGTGAGAGCTTTCGATCGCAGGAATGATTCCCTCGGTACGGCTAAGCAGTCGCAAAGCATCCATCGCTTCGGCGTCCGAAATCCCGCGATAGTTTGCACGACCCAGATCCTTAAGCCAGGAGTGTTCCGGACCAACGCCCGGGTAATCGAGACCGGCACTGATGGAGTGACTTTCGATGGTTTGACCGTCATTATCTTGAAGCATGTAAGAACGCGCGCCATGCAGAACCCCAGGTCGCCCGTAGTTGAGTGTGGCAGCGTGCTTGTCGGTATCCATGCCCTCGCCCGCTGCCTCAAATCCGTAAAGCGAAACGCTTTCATCATCGAGGAAGGCGTGGAAGATTCCGATGGCGTTAGACCCACCACCAACGCACGCTGCTACCGCATCAGGCAGAAAACCGAATTCGGAAAGCATTTGCTGGCGCGCCTCGGTACCTATAACCGAATGGAAGTCGCGAACCATGGTCGGGAATGGGTGTGGACCAGCAACGGTGCCTAGCAGGTAGTGGGTGTTATCGACGTTCGTTACCCAGTCGCGCAAGGCCTCATTAATGGCATCTTTTAGAGTTCTGGAACCGGTTGTAACCGGGATGACAGTTGCACCTAGCAACTGCATTCTCGCGACGTTTAGTGCCTGACGTTTGGTGTCAACCTCGCCCATGTAAACCACGCACTCGAGGCCAAAAAGACTGGCAGCAGTTGCGCTTGCGACGCCATGCTGGCCTGCCCCGGTTTCGGCAATAATGCGGGTCTTACCCATGCGCTTTGCTAACAGTGCTTGACCGAGAACGTTGTTGATTTTGTGCGAACCAGTGTGATTTAGGTCTTCGCGCTTCAGGAAGATCCGCACATCACCGGCGTGAGCTGCGAATCTTGGGGCCTCTGTGATGATCGAAGGACGACCCGTGTAGCTGCGATGCAACTCGGCTAGCTCGGCGGCAAAGCCAGGATCTGCTTTCGCTTTCTCGTAAGTGGCTTCAAGTTGATCGAGCGCGGCGATCAGCGACTCGGGAACGAACCGTCCGCCGAATTGGCCAAAGTATGGGCCAACCTGATCTCTCAAATTCGACATGAGTAAATCCTAAAGTGTGTCAAATGGTCACAAATTCGCGCAAGGTTTCGCTTGAGTCAGACGTGACCAGCGCTTCACCAACCAACGCCACATCAGCACCGGCTTCACGATAGTGCTTGACGTCGGCTGCGTTGCGAACTGCGCTTTCGGCGACCTTGATCACATCGGCCGGAAATAGGTGAACCAGCTTGCCGAATAGCTCTCGATCTGTTTCGAAAGTTGAAAGGTCTCGTGCGTTAACACCGACTAGCTTCGCATCGAGTTCAAGGGCGCGAAGAACTTCGGTCTCGGAGTGTGTTTCAACAAAGGCAGTCATACCCAGCGACTCTCCGAAACTCTTCAAGCGGCTCAATGTTGATTGATCGAGTCCGGCCACGATCAACAAAAATATGTCTGCACCGAAGGCAGCCGCCTCAAGAAGTTGGTACTCGTTTTCAATGAAGTCTTTGCGAAGCACCGGCACACTCACGGCCTCGGCGACCTTGCGAAGATCGTCTAATGACCCTTTGAATTTACGCTCTTCGGTTAACACCGATATGGCCGATGCTCCACTGTTGGCGTAGGTCTTGGCAAGTGCAACGGGATCCGATATCTCAGCTAGATCACCACGGGATGGACTTGCGCGCTTTACTTCGGCAAGAATGTGAATGTTTTCGCGCGGGGCCAGAGCACTTTTCGCATCTATCCAGGCGGTGCGCTGGGTAATCAGTATTTCTAGCTTGCTGGCAGGAGTTTGCTGTTCGCGCGCCGCCGCATCCGCAACGGATCCGGCGTAAAGGCCCTCTAGCACCTAACGCTTGCCGTGAACGCCGAAGCCAAGTTTCGAAAGCAGAATGCCTAGACCGAGCCCGGCAACCGCTACTCCCCCGCTAAGCCAAACGAGCGTGTACTGTTCGAACCAGAATGCTAGTGTGCCGGCAGCCACGGCTAGGGTCATTACGATTACTGCGGTCCAAGCCGCAATCGAGTCGCCGTGTCCAGGGTCGTTTGCGTGTTCGCTTGACATGGGTGCCTTCCTGAGTTCTGCTCTTATTTTATTGGTTGTCTGGGTTGGTTTCACGCCAAAGCTCGCGTGCGCCGTCGTTCGGGTTCGACGGCCCCTTAGGCGATTTGGCGCGACGCTTTGCGATGGCAGCCCTACCCTTTTTCAGCGCATCAATGATGGCAAGTGTTTGAACCAGAACCAGTGCACCGAGCAGCAACCAGGTTCCGTAACCGTAAAACGTTGACTGGTGGCCAACAACGACTTGCTCCAACTGGGCGATCCAAGTGGCTACACCGGTAGCTTTTTCAACAGTTGGTCCGAGTAGGGCGAGATCGCCGTTGAATAGCGCCGGGATTTGCGAAAGAGCTCCAAGAATGGTGGCGAGCAGTGAGGCGAAAAGAAACACGACACCCCAACGTCTATGCAGATACAAGACCAGTGCAATAGCGAGTGCATCCATAAGAAGCGTTGGGCCAAAATTTGGATAGGCATCGAGGCCGGCAACTTGAAGGCTGTTTCCTGAATTGAGCTTGACCTCAAACCACGGTTGCGCAGCCAGCGCGGCAACTAGACCGATCAGCGCTAAGGCGAGATAAAGCAGGCGTTTCACGTTCAGCTCAATCTCTCCAAAGCCGAAGCCGCCGCGACGGCGCGCAAAGGAGCGGCAGCCTTACTGCGAGTCTCTTCGTACTCAGCCTGTGGATTCGAATCCAAGACGATACCTGCGCCGGCCTGCACATGTGCGACACCATCACGAATGATCGCGGTTCGAATGGCGATCGCCAAGTCGGCGTTTCCTGCGAAATCGAAGTACCCGACCACCCCTGCATACAGGCCGCGATTATCGCTCTCAAGTTCGTCGATGATTTCGAGGGCCCTTGGCTTCGGTGCGCCAGATAAAGTTCCGGCTGGGAAAGTCGCCTTGAAGACATCGATTGGGTTTCGTTCGGCCAGGACGTCACCTTCGACCGTTGAAACCAGATGCTGGATGTGGCTGAACTTGTGCACTTGCATGAACTCGGTCACTGCGACGCTAGTTGGCTCACAAACTTTGAGTAGGTCGTTTCTGGCAAGGTCAACCAGCATCAGGTGCTCGGCGCGCTCCTTGGAATCTTGTTTGAGTGCGTTTTCGAGCTGGCTGTCCGTATCCCAGTCGCTACCGCGCGGGCGGCTTCCGGCAATCGGGTGCATCACAGCACGCGAGTCGCTGACGGTCACCAGAGCTTCGGGAGAGGAGCCTACGATTGCGTAAGAACCCAGGTCGTCGACCAGGTTCAAAAGGTACATGTACGGACTCGGATTTAGTGCCCGGAGTTCGCGATAAACATCTAGTGCAGATGCGACAGACTCGAGGTCGAAGCGCTGAGATAGCACCACCTGAAAAACGTCTCCGGCGCGTACGTATTCTTTAGCCTTCTCCACCTTTTCAAGGAAGTCAGCCTGCACATAGTTGGCCACGACCTTCTCGAGAGCGGGCTCGTGTTGCACCGCAAGAAATGGCTTTGCCGGACGAAGCAGATTTTCTCGCAGAGCAGCAAGACATCGCTCGGCATCGGCGTAGACGGATGCGACCGCCGCCTCATCGGTATCCTCAAGAAACATGTTCGCGACTAAGAGCAAATTACTCTCCTGGTGGTCAACAATGACCAAATCGCTAAACATCTGGAAGACCATGTTTGGTGCGGGGTAGCTTTGGGCCGGTTTGTTTGGTAGGTTCTCGATTTCCCGGATGGTGTCCCAGGCAAGTGCGCCAACCAAACCGGAGGTTAGTGGCGGTAGCCCAGGAATGGGTTTCGAGTTCCAGGCAGAGTGAACTACTTCCAAAGCTTCCAGGGAAGAACTACCAAACGACACCGATTCTCCTGGCGTGGCAGCGAACCCGCCCTCTGAAAACCACGACACGGATCCGTCGGAGGTTTGGGTCAATGTGCCCCGATTGCGAACACCAATAAACGAATAACGTGACCACACGCCATGTTCGGCCGACTCGAGCAGGAATGTTCCTGGCGCGCCCCCAGTGAGTTTTTCATAAATGCCAAGAGGGGTTTCGGTGCCCGAGAATATCGTGTCGATCAGTGGGATGACCCTGTGATCCTTGGAGAGTTCCAGTACCTCGGCCAGCGTGAATCTACTCATTGCGCATCCTTAGCAATAAACAGGGTCTCGACGTCGAAGCAGGACTCTGATCCGGTGTGGCAGGCAGGCCCGTTCTCAATCACTTGGATTAGCAGAGTGTCGCCGTCACAATCGAATTCAATTTTTTGCACTTTTTGGGTGTTGCCAGATGTCGCACCCTTGTGCCAGATCTCACTTCGCGAGCGAGAGTAAAACACTGTTTCCCCAAGTTCTAGCGTCTTATGGAGTGTTTCCTCGTCCATCCAAGCCATCATCAGCACTCGCCCAGCGACACTCTGAATGATGGCAGGTATTAGTCCCTCGCTGTTGAACTTGAGGTCGGCAAAAGCTTCTTTGTCTATCGGACTCATCGCGTTTCGAAACCCGCCTCTCTGAGTGCCAGTTTAACTTCGCCGATCGAAATCGAGCGATTGTGAAATACGGATGCCGCCAAAAGTGCATCTGCTCCTGTTTTAGCTGCCGCGACGAAATCTGCAACGCTTCCTGCACCACCAGATGCAATAAGTGGCACTGAGGCCACCTGTCGAACGGCTTCGAGCATTTCGATGTCAAATCCCGATTTCGTGCCATCAGCGTCAATCGAGTTCAACAGCACTTCGCCGACACCTAGATCTACGCTTCGTTTCACCCAGTCCAGGGCGTCAACATCGGTCTCGACACGGCCACCATTCTTTGTGGCGATGTAACCAGATTTCGATGATCCGCGCTTGGCGTCGAGTGACAGAACAAGAACTTGTGAACCAAAACGGGACGCGATCTCTTCTATCAGGCCTGGGTCATTGAGTGCGGCCGATGCAACCGATATCTTGTCTGCTCCAGATTCGAGAAGTTTTGCAACATCGTCAACGTGCTTGATCCCACCGCCGACGGTGAGTGGAATAAATAGTGTCTCCGCCGTGGCGCTGACCAGTTCGAACATCGTGGAACGGTTCTCGTTGGTCGCATTTACGTCTAGAAAAGTTAGTTCGTCTGCCCCGGCACTGTAGTAGTAACTTGCAAGTTCAATGGGATCGCCGGCATCTCGAAGATTTTCAAAGTTAACGCCCTTTACGACTCGGCCGTCGGCAACGTCGAGGCAGGGTATAACGCGAACGGATAGAGCCATCGATTAAATGCGTGCCGCGTGAATCGCGCTGACCAGAATGGCCCGAGCCCCAAGTTCGTAGAGCTCGTCCATCTTTTGATTAATCTGACCGGACTGCACGAGCGCACGAACGGCAACCCAGTCGGCATCTCTCAGGGGTGAGACCGTAGGAGACTCGATGCCCGGGGTAATTGCGCTGGCTTGTTCGACAAGTGCAACCGGGCAGTCGTAATCAAAAATCACATACTCTCGAGCAACGATCACTCCACGCAGGCGTCTTAGTAGCGACGATGCTGAGTCCGCTTTACCAGGGGCGGAAATCAACTGCGCTGTGCTGTGCAGAATGGGCTCTCCGAAAACCTCAAGCCCCGCTTGACGCAATGTATTTCCCGTTGAAACCACATCGGCGACTGCGTCTGCTACTCCCAGACGAACGGCCGATTCCACTGCGCCATCGAGTTCGACGATTTTCACAGAAACGCCCTTGGCGGCGAGGTAGTCAGATACCAAATTCGAATATGCGGTGGCTACACGCAAACCTTCTAGCTGCTCAAGTTTGGAATACTTTCCTACCGGACCAGCGAAGCGGAAGGTTGATTCCCCAAACTTAAGGTCTTCAACAGCGGCGGCTTTACTTCGTGAATCGATCAACAAATCAAGTCCGGTGAAGCCCGCATCTAAGGAACCCTCACCGACGTAGGTGGCGATGTCGCGCGGGCGAAGATAGAAGAATTCCACACCGTTTGCTTCATCAACCACGTGTAGGTCTTTAGGGTCTCGTCTGGTCGCATACCCCGCTTCCTTCAGCATCAGGATTGCGGTATCGGACAAAATACCCTTGTTTGGAACGGCAACTCTAAGCATCTCTAAAACTCCTTTTGCAGGTCTTCAAGGCTGATACCCTGAGCGATCATCAATACCTGCAGGTGATAAATCAGTTGAGAAATCTCTTCTGCGGTGCGCTGATTTCCCTCGTGCTCGGCGGCCATCCAGACTTCCGCCGCTTCTTCAACGATCTTCTTGCCGATTGTGTGTACACCCGCGTCAAGCCACTTCACGGTTTCGGAGCCTGTAGGTCTGGTGAGGGCCTTCTGCTGGAGTTCGGCAAATAGCTGGTCGAAGGATTTCATTGTTAAAGGTTACCCTTAGCGGGATGCGGCTTGGCGTGGATGAACCTAAATGACGCTGGCTAGCACTCTAAGGTGAGCGATTTGTGAATTGCGATCTTGAGCCTTGAACACAGCCGATCCAGCCACGAAAGTATCGGCACCTAACCCAGCGACTCTGGCGATATTTGTTTCATCAATACCGCCATCGACTTGAATTTGAACATTTAGACCGGATGCTAATACCGCTGCGCGGGCTGATGAAACCTTTTCAAGAGTGGATTCGATCAGCGACTGCCCACCGAAACCAGGTTCAACGGTCATGATAAGCACCATGTCCCATTCCGGCAGATTCTCAAGCACTAGGTCAAGCTTGGTATTCGGCTTCACTGCAACCGCAGCTCTAGCACCTGTGGCACGTAGCCGTCTGGCCAGAGTAATCGGGTCTTGACTGGCTTCAACATGAAAAGTTACGGATGCCACACCCAGATCCGCATAAGGAACCGCATGTTCATCAGCGCGGTCAATCATTAGGTGCACGTCAAGTGGCTTCGGCGTAATTTCCTGCATGCGCTTGACCATCGGCAGACCGAAAGTGAGATTTGGCACGAAATGGCCGTCCATTACATCAACGTGGATGGCGTCGGCGGCGCTAATGCTCTGAAAATCGCGCTCAAAATTCACGAAATCCGCAGAGAGAATGCTCGGATGAATGTGCGCGACCATGTGCCTAGGATACCGATTTACGCATGATGGCTATGAACATGGCGTCGGTCGAGTCGCGGTGCGGCCACAGCTGAACCGTCTTGCGTCCACTCGTAAGTCGCAAATTCGGTTCGATTGAACCAACTATCTTGGTTGCATCGAGTAACTCCACCGAGGGTCCGAATAGTTTCAAGGCGGCTTCAACGACTCCAGTTGTTTCTGCTGGGTGAGGTGAACAGGTTGAATAAACCAAGATTCCACCTGGTTTTAGGTTTCCCCAAGCCGCTTGCACCAATTCGATTTGCAGTTGAGTTAGCTGCTTCACATCTTTTGGATCCTTGCGCCACCGTGATTCCGGTCGTCGACGAAGGGCGCCTAAGCCAGTACAAGGAGCGTCGATCAGTATGCGGTCAAAGCTTCCGTCAATGTCGCGTCCATCCGACTCGGTAACTTTGATCTTGAAACCCGCGTGCGACAAAGAATCACGCACCAACTTTGCTCGGTGAGAACTAGGTTCGTTAGCAGTCAAGTTGGCGCCGGTTTGGCTTGCCAGAGCAGCTAGTAGCACCGCCTTGCCACCAGGGCCAGCGCAAACATCGAGCCACTTTTCGTCCTTGTGAACCTCTCCAGCGGCCACCACGCTTAGTGCCACAAGTTGAGAGCCCGCATCTTGCACCCGAAGATCACCAATTTGCACCGAATCCAAAGCCGCAGGGTTGCCTTCTTGCAGCTCGTAACCGATCGGGCTCGAAGGGTGTCGCTCTAGTCGAGAATCGGTCGGCAAACTTCTTCCAGGTAAGGCAACGAGGTTCACCATTGGGTTTTCGTTATCTGCTGCCAGCAGACGCTCCAACTCGAGAGCGCGGCCATCGGCTACCAACGCAAGTTTTAGAGCTGAAACCATCCATTCGGGGTGCGAGTAGCGTAGTGAAAGTCGCTCGGTCTCGGTCTTTGCGCTAGCTTCTAACTCGGCTAGCCAGTCTCCCCAGGCGCGCAGCATAACTTTGCGCAACACCGCATTGATAAGACCAGAAGTTTTAGCCTGTCCCGTGCGTTTGGCAAGTTCAACGGTCTCGTTTATTGCCGCGTGGGTTGGAATCCTGGTCATGAGCAACTGATACGCACCAAGCGAGAGAAGGCGCATCGTCGCCATATCGAGTTCACCGCGCTTGCGATTGGCGGCTCTCAGACATATTTCTTCGAGAGTGTTTCTTCTGCGCAGCGTGCCGAAGGCCAATTCTTGCGCGAGGCCTGCCTCGCGTACGTCGAGGCGGTGCTGGGCGATCAGTTGTGGGAGAAGAATGTTTGCGTAAGCATCGGTTTCATCCACACGCTGCAGCAGAGTAGCCGCAACTAGGCGGGCTGGGGTCACTGTCATGATTCAAACCTTGTGGTTGCAGTAAGGGCGCCTCTAGCCCAGTCAAGAGCCGACATCTGTCGTTTTGAGGCCGGTTGCACCGATTGGAGCATCAAGTGCCCGTTCGCAGTGCCAACCAGAACCCTGTTGCCAAAGAGCACCGGGTGGCCAATTTCGATGCTTTCGGTTTGCGGTATTGCAACCGCATCCAGCACTTTAAAACTCTGCCCGTTCAGAAGAGTCCACGCCCCGGGCTCGGGGTTGCAAGCCAAAACCTGACTTTCAATCGACCTCGCCGAAGTTTGCCAGTCGATTTGACCGAACTCTCTCGAAAGCTTTGGGGCCATTGAAGGCTCACCAACCTGGGGTGTCAGGGTATGTGTTCTAGATGAGATGCGTGGGATGACCTCTGAGATTAAGGAGCAACCCAGTAAGGTCAAACGACTAAGTAGTTCACCGGCGTTCTCCCCCGCGTTGATCGGTGTTGGCGCTTGCGCGAGAATCTCCCCGGTATCCATGCCCTCGTCAATGCGAAAAACGGTCACTCCAGTTTCCTTTTCGCCATTGAACAGGGCGTGCTGAACCGGAGCCGCACCTCGGTACTTCGGCAACAGGCTGTAGTGCAAATTGAACCAACCTAGCGGCAGTGATTCGAGTGCCGCCTTCTTCAGCAGTGAGCCGTAGGCCACAACGATTCCCAATTCTGCACCCAAGCGCTGGATTTCCCCGAGCACCTGCGCATCCACGTGGTTTGCCTTAATCACTGGTATTCCAAGCTCGGAGGCGGCGATCGCCACGGCAGATTCGGTGAGTTCACGCCTGCGCCCCGTAGGAGCGTCTGGCCTGGTTAGTGCTGCAACAACGTTGAATCCAGAAGCCACCAAATGCTGCAGCGTCTGAGCTGCGTTGGCGGGAGTGCCCGCGAAAAGAATTGGTACTTCCATCGACACTAGAGTACTCGGCTGTCGTCCATCTTGATGGTCACTGAGCGCCTACCTCTGCCCGATGTAGAAACTATGCGCTCGCTACTGTTTCGCAGAACGAACGAGGAAATTTTCTCGGACACTTCCGGCGCTGAAGAATAGGGCATCGTGAAAACCAGGCGCTGAGCTTCCGATGCGGTATCGCGGTTATTACCGAGGATTCGCACGCCTTCGATCGGCCGCAGAAGAAGTTCAAGTTCATTTACTTTGGCTTTTTCGCCGGCTGCAGAAGCCACACGTGTATGTGGTGGGAAGTTCAGCACAAGTCGCTCCCCTAGCGTCTGCTGAGCGATCTCATCCATTCGCCAGGTTGCCAGCAGGCTGGCTAGTCTCGGTGGAACATTCACGATTGCGCATTTTGCTTGGGGTGAACTTAGGGCAAGGGCGTTCGCCCACTTGCGCACTGCATCCTCCTGAGCGAACAGAGTGTCGCGACTTAGCGCGACCCGTGCGTCCAAAATAACTACCGCCGAGTAGCCCCGAGGTGCCATCGGCTCGATGCCAGGTGTGCTCACCACAATCATTGGTTTATCCGTGATTTCAATGGATGACTCGGTGGTTATCTCCAAAACCTGCACTCCAGGGAAAGATTTGCCAAGTTCAGCAGAGGTTTTGGTTGCTCCAGACCGGCCCGTTTCGAAGTTTGTCGCCGAACATATCACGCAGGCAAAGTTCAGATTGAATCCATTGCAAATTCGGCAGACGATACGATTCGAGCCATCTATGCGCAGTGACCCTCCACAATGACGGCAGGTGCCTCGAGTTGAACATTCGGAGCAGAAGATCGAAGCCGCCTGCCCTACACCGGCCACCTGAATCAGAACCGGGCCACTTTCGAGACCTTGCTTGATTGTCCTCAGCGCGAGGGCGTCAATTCGTGTGCCGAGCTCACTGAAGGCAACAGATTTGCTTTGCTTTTCAGCATCTGAGTTCAGGTAGCCGATGTTGATAAGCCGCATCAAGGTGGAGCTTCGGCTGTGACTCAAGAAAGTCAGTGCACAGTTGTCTTCTCGCTGACGAAGAAGTGCTACCTCGCGTGACGATGAGTAAGGCGACTGCTGCTCGAAGTGCGATTGGTCTTCGTCGTCCCAAATCAAAAGCAACCCAAGATTTTCGGTCGGCGCGTAAAGAACCGAACGGTTTCCGATGATTACCTGCGGAGTATTTCGGGCGGCCTCAAGATGTCTAAGGTATTTCTCGCTTGGTGTCGACTCTTGTTGAAATACGTTTAGGGCAATCTGCGGCTCAAGTGCTTGGAATGCCGCTGCAAGATTCGCCACATCGCGGAAGTCGGGCACGCAAATGATGGCGGCCTTTCCTGATTCAAAGGTTTGCTTGGCAAGCGAAATTGCCTGAACCATCCATCCGGTGAACCAGCCGGCGTGCGTTTCAACCATGTGGGGCGTTGAGAGGAGACTCTGCAACACGGGCGAGCTGGCAGAAACCGTTGGCTCTATGGTTTCCTCGTCGTATTTCTTGTCGACGCGTACTGCGAGTTTTGGCACTGCCGATCTGAGAACATCACCGATGCTCACGGCCTGGCGAGTGGCGATGGCTTTACAGAGTTTGTAAATGTTGGGTTTCAACAGTGGGCGACTACTAACAACGGCCTCGATTGGAGCGAGGTCACCCGAATACTCGGAGTGCTGCGCTAGCTCTACGACGAAGGCTTGGTGCGATTTCTTGGCTCGACCAAACGGAACCGCAACAAGTGAACCAACTGCAATCTCCCCAGCAAGATGATCCGGAATCCAGTAATCGAATTCGCGGTTAAGTTGTGGAAGAGGTGTCTCGAAAACTACCTTGGCAACCCGAGGCGCCATTTGATTACAGACCGACGAAGCTACGAAGCTGGTCTACGCGGTTTGTCGCTTCCCAAGTGAAATCAGGCAGTTCACGCCCGAAGTGCCCATACGCAGCGGTTTGTGCGTAGATAGGGCGCAACAGGTTCAAGTCTCTGATGATTGCCCTTGGACGAAGATCGAAAACCTCTGCAATAGCCTGTTCGATTTTTACGGTGTCGATTTTTTCGGTGCCAAATGTTTCAACGTATACGCCAACTGGTCGAGCTTTACCGATTGCGTAGGCGACCTGCACCTCAACGCGATCTGCCAATCCGGCAGCCACGACATTCTTGGCAACCCAGCGCATCGCGTAGGCAGCCGAACGGTCAACTTTAGAAGGGTCTTTTCCGCTGAATGCGCCACCGCCATGGCGGCTTGCTCCGCCGTAGGTATCAACGATGATCTTTCGACCAGTCAACCCGGCATCGGCCATTGGGCCACCGGCTTCGAAACGTCCCGTTGGATTGATCAAAGTGTTGACCGATGATGAATCGAGTGATGATCGGTCTAGTACCGGCTGAATCACGTGACGACGAACGGCATCGCGCAGCGCTTCGGTGCTGATGGTTGGATTGTGCTGAGTTGAGAGCACCACGGTTTCGATGGTCTTAGCAACCGGGCCGTCGTATCCGATGGTTACCTGGGTCTTGCCATCAGGACGAAGGAAATCGAGTTCCCCACTCTTTCTGACGTATGCCAACCGCTGGCTTAGTTCGTGAGCCAGTGAAATGGCCGCTGGCATTAGGTTCGGAGTCTCGTTGGTGGCAAACCCGAACATTAGACCTTGATCGCCCGCACCTTGTTCATCATCTGCATCCGAGGAAGTCTCTTCGCGAACCTCGTAACCGGAATCGACACCTTGGGCGATATCCTTCGACTGCTCCCCGATGGAAACCGAAACTCCGCATGATTTTCCGTCGAAACCGATGTCGGAAGAGTTGTAGCCGATTTCGAGAATCTTGGAACGAATTAAATCAGGGATGTCCACGTACCCCGAGCAAGTAACCTCGCCTGCGACGTGCACAAGCCCAGTGGTGGCCATTGTTTCTACCGCTACGCGGGCATTTTTGTCGATGGTCAGCATGGCATCGAGAATCGTGTCGCTAATTTGGTCGCAGACCTTGTCAGGGTGACCTTCGGTAACGGATTCAGAAGTGAAGAGGCGAAGTTTTGTCATGTTGCTTCGATTATATCCGCACATGCCGACACTCGGCGGCCGATTAGTTTGATGCGATTTGTGCGACTACGTGGTCGAGGATTGCGTTGGCAACTTCCGTCTTGTTGCCTGAGATCGCTGACGTGCCTTCTCCGGCGCTAAGGATCAAAACATCGTTGCTATCTTGATCAAACACCCGACCTCCACTCACGTCGTTGGCTACCAGGATCTCGCAACCCTTACGCTCCAATTTGGCTCTTGCTTCACGTTCCAGTTCGGCACTGTCAGAAATGGTTTCGGCCGCAAATCCGACCACTATGCCACGGCCGGACTTCGAACAGATATCCCTAAGGATGTCCGGGTTTTGAACCAACTCGATGCTCATCTGTTCGCCTACCGACGCCTTTTTAATCTTCGAACTAGCCGGGGATGCGACCCGGTAGTCGCTCACAGCGGCTGCCATAACTAAGACGTCGAAACCTCCAATGGTTTCCAGCGCAGTCGCCAAATCAGACGCCGAAATTACATTCGTAGTTGCAAAAGGCAAATTTGTATCGAGGTTTGCCGCAACAAGGTGAACGATGGCTCCCCTGCGGTGAGCTTCCTTGGCAATCGCCAATCCTTGCTTTCCCGAAGACGCATTGGTGATGTAGCGCACCGGATCGATAGCCTCTCGAGTGCCGCCGGCGGTAACCACAAAAACTTTTCCGGCCAAATCTTTGATTGAAGTCAATGCCAATGCCGCATCGAAGATTTGCTCTGGTTCCGGCAATCTTCCCGGGCCGGAATCGCTACCGGTCAGTCGACCACTCTCAGGTTCAAGAATCTCAATGCCTCTTGCCCGAAGTGTCTTGAGATTCGCCTGGGTTGCTGCGTTTAGCAGCATTTCGGTGTGCATCGCCGGCGCAACAAGAACCTTTGCTTCGGTGGCAAGAACGACATTCGATAACAAATCATCGGCAATGCCAGCAGCCGTTCGAGCAATAAACGATGCTGTGGCAGGAGCAATAACCACCAGTTCAGCCCATTTGGCTAATTCAATGTGTTTTACGTCGGCAACATCCGTGTACAGATCGGAATCCACGGCATTTTTACTCAACGCTTCGAGGGTAGTTTTCCCCACGAACCGAAGTGCGTTTTCGGTTGGAACAACCTTAACCTCGTGACCGTTTTCGGTGAACAGGCGAACCAGGCTTACAGCCTTGAAGGCAGCAATGCCGCCGGTTATGCCAACGAGGATGCGCATAGCGCCGCTAGTTAGGCCTTGCGCTTGGCGAGCTTGTCCTGCTCGATTTCGCGCATAGCGATGGTGAGCGGCTTCTCGTCTACCGCAGCGTCAACCAGTGGGCCAACGTTGTTGAATAGGCTTCCCTCGTGCAGGGCCGAGTAGTAGTCGTTGATTTGACGCGCGCGCTTCGAAGCGAACATGACTAGTTCGTACTTGCTGTCGACTCGTTCGAGCAGGGTGTCAATTGCTGGCGAAACGATGCCTTCGAGTTTTTCAGACATGAGAATCCTTCGTTGATTGGATTGAATGATAAGAGTTCCCGAACGAGAACTAAGCCTGTAATAAGTCTAAGACCTCATGGGCACATTTGGCGATGTCGTCGTTGACCACAATTGCATCAAATTCGTCAGCCGCATCAAGCTCCACCTTTGCGGTCTCTAGTCGCTTCTGCTGCTGATCCGCACTTTCGGTGCCACGGCTGCTAAGACGGCGCACCAATTCTTCCCAGCTGGGCGGTGCGATAAAGATGGTCAGGGCTTCAGGCATCTGTGTTTTGACCTGTCGAGCGCCTTGAAGGTCGATTTCTAGAATTACTTGCTGACCCAGGCGTAGTGCGTCTTCCACCGGTTTTCGCGGTGTTCCGTAGAGGTGCTCGCCATGCACGGTGGCATACTCGAGCATTTCGCCGGCTTCAATCAAACGTTCGAATTCTTCGCGACTGAGAAAGAAATAATCAACGCCATTGCGCTCACCCGGTCTTGGCGCGCGGGTCGTCGCCGAAACTGACAGGTGCAGGTTTTCGAAGTTCTGCAACAAATAACGCACGACCGTGCCCTTGCCGACGGCTGTTGGGCCGGCAATAACCGCTAAGCGCTTCATAAATTCTAACTTAGCCCCGATGCAAGGGCGTCATTGGATCGGGAGATCTCGCTGACTAAACCGGCAGCTCCGGCATCGCTGATGCTGCGTGAAACCGAAGCGATCACCTGATGCTTCGCTCCCCCAAAAATTCTCTCGATGTCACCTAAACGGGCGCCTTGTGCGCCGAATCCTGGCGCTAGAATCGCTGTCTTAACTCCAGGCAACTCGAGTTCAAGCCCAAACCTTTGAAAATCTAGAGTTGCTCCAACCACTGCCGATAGCGGCCCGAATTGGTCACCTGCCGATGCGGTTACCTGGTTGATCTCATGGAGTTGCTTCCAGATTTGCTCAGAGAGTGTTTCATTCTCTGAGTTTCGATTCAACTGAACTGACTCGCCTTCCGGATTCGAGGTGGCTACCAAGACGGTGAGTCCTTTTCCGCGCTCTAGCACACCACCAAGAAGGTTGGTTGATGACTTGAGTCCTAAAAATGGTGAAACCGTCAGGGTGTCGGCGAAGAAGATAGAGCCCTTGCCCACCCAGGCATCCAGATAAGCCTGCATTGTCGTGCCAATGTCGCCACGCTTTGCATCTGCAATCACGAGCAGACCGGCATCTTTGGCGCGGTTCGTGATCGTTTCCAAGACGGCGAAACCTCTTGATCCATGGCGCTCGAAGAATGACACCTGGGGTTTGATGATTCCAATGCGCGTGGCGCAGGCGTCAAGCATGGTGTTCGCGAAGTAGTCAAGACCACGAGCCGAGTCCTCTAGACCCCACTGTTCAAGCGTTTGTTCGTGCGGGTCAATACCTATGCAAAGCTGCCCGTACCGATCGAACGCTTGCTGTAGCCGTGAACCAAAGGAATTAGGCAATGGCTGCCGCCCTCTCCCTGGCGTGTTCCTGCAAGCTCTTGACTTTGAACGGACCGTTGATCACCGATTCAAAGCTTCCGATGGCCGCACTGAGTTGGGCGATTGTTGTAAAGATTGCCTTGTCAGCCGCGGTTGTCGCTGCGCGAATTTCGTAGCCATCTTTTCTTGCCGCGAGACCCGAGCCCGAAGGTGTGTTTACAACAACATCGACCTTGCCGTCTGAGATCAGATCAACAATGCTCGGACCATCATGTTCATCGGAGTGTTTGCGAACCGTGGTCGCATCAATTCCGTGACGCTTCAGAATTTCTGCAGTACCACTGGTTGCCAGGATTTCATAGCCGAGCTGATGAAGGCGGCGCACCGGCAACACGACCTGAGGCTTGTCGCGATCAGCGACCGAAATGAAGATCGATCCTCTCTTCGGCAAGGCGCTTCCGGCAGCAGCCTGACTCTTGGCAAATGCGGTTGGGAAGTCAACATCAATTCCCATAACCTCACCTGTCGAGCGCATCTCAGGGCCAAGAAGTGAATCGACGAATCGACCATCTTTGGTTGCGAAGCGCTTGAATGGCAGCACAGCCTCTTTTACCGAGATAGCCGAACCGGCTGGGATGTGTGTGCCGTCCTTTGAAGGCAGATGTCCTTCGGATACGAGCTCGGAAATTGTCTTACCAACCATCACTAATGATGCTGCTTTGGCTAGCGTGATGCCGAGTGCTTTGGAAACAAATGGAACAGTGCGAGACGCGCGTGGGTTCGCCTCGAGAACATAAAGCACATCGTGCGCGAGCGCGAACTGAACATTGATGAGTCCGCGCACGCCGATACCGGCTGCGATCTTTTCTGTGGCTTCTTTGACGCGGTCAATTTGAGCCGCGCTCATGGTGACCGGAGGAAGAGTGCACGACGAGTCCCCGGAGTGGATGCCTGCTTCTTCGATGTGCTCCATTACTCCACCGACATACAGTTGGTGTCCGTCATAAAGTGCATCGATGTCAATCTCTATGGCGTCATCCAGGAATCTATCAACAAGTAGCGGGTAACCTTCACCTACTATCGCTTGGTCTTCGATTCGATCGAAATAGTCCTCGAGCGAGGCGCGGTCGTAAACGATCTCCATGCCGCGACCACCAAGAACAAACGATGGACGCACTAGGACCGGATAACCGATTCGCTCGGCAACTTCGAGTGCACCTCCGAGGTCGATGGCGGTGCCGTTGGCAGGCGACATCAGCTTTGCATCGTCAAGAATCTTGCTGAACAAGCCACGCTCTTCGGCGAGGTCGATGGCCTCCGGGGTGGTTCCTAGGATTGGCACACCGGCTTCTTTCAAGCCCTTGGCTAGACCCAGCGCGGTTTGGCCACCCAGTTGCACGACCACCCCAACCAACTGACCCGATTGAGATTCGGCGTGAATGACCTCCAGCACATCCTCAAGGGTTAGCGGCTCAAAGTACAAGCGATCGCTGGTGTCGTAGTCGGTCGAAACTGTCTCTGGGTTGCAGTTAATCATGATGGTTTCGAAACCAGCATCAGCAAGCGCAAACGAGGCGTGGACGCAGGAATAGTCAAATTCGACACCCTGACCGATTCGGTTAGGTCCGGAGCCCAAAATTACAACCTTCTTGCGGTCGCTTGGGGTGACTTCAGTCTCAAGCTCGTAGGTGCTGTAGTGGTAAGGGGTTTCGGCAGGAAACTCTCCGGCACAGGTGTCAACTGTCTTGAAGACTGGTCGAAGGCCATGGGCGTGACGGTGGGCACGAACTTCAGATTCGCTAATCTTGCGCAACTGTGCGATTTGAGCATCACTGAAACCATGCTCTTTTGCCAGTGCCAAAATATCCAAGTCGAGTTGCGGCGAAGACTCGATTGACTGCGCCACCTCGTTGATCAAGACGATTTGATCGATGAACCAAGGGTCAATCTTGGTGGATTCGAATACTTCTTCAACGGTCGCTCCAAGTCGAAGAGCCTGTTGAACCGAAACGATTCGACCGTCGGTCGGGGTCTTGCTGATTTCAAGCAACTCAGCCTTGGTGAATTTCTGCTCTCCCCAGTGGAATGAAGATCCGCGGCGCTCGAGGCTCCTGAGAGCTTTCTGCAATGCCTGCGAGTAGTTTCGACCGATTGCCATGGCTTCACCTACCGACTTCATCGTTGTCGTAAGTGTCATGTCGGCAGCGGGGAATTTTTCGAAAGCAAAACGCGGAACCTTGACCACGATGTAGTCCAAGGTAGGTTCGAACGATGCCGGTGTGACTTTGGTGATGTCGTTTGGGATTTCATCCAGTGTGTAGCCAATGGCAAGTTTGGCGGCAATCTTGGCAATCGGGAATCCGGTGGCCTTAGATGCCAGAGCCGATGAGCGTGACACTCTCGGGTTCATCTCAATAACGATGATGCGACCGTCTACGGGGTCGACCGCGAACTGGATGTTGCAGCCTCCGGTGTCAACTCCAACATCGCGAATGATCTGGATTCCGATGTCCCGAAGCTTCTGGAACTCGCGGTCGGTGAGCGTCAAGGCAGGAGCTACAGTGATCGAGTCACCGGTGTGCACGCCGACCGGGTCGACGTTTTCGATGGAACAAACCACGACACAGTTGTCGTTGGTGTCGCGCATAAGTTCGAGTTCGTATTCCTTCCAACCGAGAATGCTCTCCTCGAGCAAAACTTCATTGGTGGGGCTAGCCTGCAATCCGGCACCGGCGATACGGCGAAGGTCGGTTTCGTTGTAGGCGAACCCTGAACCCAGGCCTCCCATAGTGAAGGACGGGCGAACTACCAGCGGGTAGCCAAGCACTTCGGCGGCAGCTAGACAATCGTCCATGCTGTGAGCGATTGCCGATTTGGCGACATCGGCACCGGCGTCGAGCACTAGTTGCTTGAAGATCTGACGGTCTTCGCCCTTTTTGATGGCGTCAACTTTAGCGCCGATAAGCTCAACGCCGTACTTCTCCAGGATTCCCAGTTCATGTAGAGACATCGCTGCGTTTAGAGCAGTCTGACCACCCAAGGTAGGCAGGATCGCATCCGGCTTTTCCTTGACGATGATCGCTTCGATCACCTCTGGAGTGATCGGTTCCACGTAGGTCGCATCAGCGAAATCGGGATCGGTCATGATGGTCGCAGGGTTTGAGTTCACGAGAATTACGCGGATACCCTCGGCGCGAAGTACTCGGCAGGCTTGGGTACCCGAATAGTCAAACTCGCAGGCTTGGCCGATTACGATCGGGCCCGAGCCGATCACCAATACCGAATTTATGTCGCTACGTTTTGGCATTAGTTTGCTCCTCGGTTGGTCTTGATTACCTTAACCAAACGGTCGAAAAGGTAGTTGGAATCGTGTGGGCCAGCTGCTGCCTCTGGGTGGTATTGGACAGAGAAGGCATCAATGTCTAGGCACTGTAAACCCTCGACCACGTCGTCGTTCAACGAAACATGGCTGACTAGAACCCGTCCATATCCCGCTGGTGAATCAACTTCAGGCCCGCCATCGACCTTGACAGCAAAACCGTGATTGTGCGCCGTTACTTCGACTTTGCCGGTTGTGCGGTCCATGACTGGTTGGTTGATGCCTCGGTGCCCAAAAGCCAACTTATAAGTCTCAAAACCGAGTGCGCGTCCAAGTAGCTGGTTGCCAAAACAAATTCCGAAGAACGGGGTCTTGGAATCAAGAATTTTCTTGAGGGTTTCGACCTGACCAGCTGCCGCAGAAGGGTCACCAGGGCCGTTTGAGAAGAACACCGCATCCGGTTTTTCGCTCAGCAAGACTTCTGCTGAGCTAGTTGCAGGATACATAACCACATCGAGACCGCGCTGGTTCATGTACTCGATCGTGGATGCCTTGCAGCCAAGGTCAAGAATCGCTACCGAACCGACGCGAGTGCCAACGTGGCTGCTTCTTACGATATTTTTGGTTGAGACAACATCGCTAAGCGAACGACCAGCCATTTTCTGCGCGCTGGCCACCTCCGCGACGAGCTCATCGTTAGGGCGTGCAGCTTCAGCGCCACTAAAAATTCCAGCGCGCATTACACCAACAGAGCGTAGGTGGCGAGTCAGTGCACGAGTATCGATTCCGCGGATTCCCACCACGTTGAACTTGCGCAATTCGTTGTCAAGGGAGTCTTCTGCACGAAAGTTGGAAACCACACGACTGGCGTCTCGAACCACGTAACCATCAACCCAAATGCGGTCAGATTCCTCGTCACGCGCGTTCACACCGGTGTTGCCGATGTGCGG
>JBJTMF010000033.1:0-6954 GCA_046063405.1 Microbacteriaceae bacterium | reverse complement strand
GGCTAACCCACGCCATGCAGGTAGACGAGGCTGCGGCATTGGCAACTGTGCACGCGGCCCTTGATGGTGGCATCACGTCATTTGATACAGCGGATGTCTATGCGAACCAGGCGGCCGAAGTCGTTCTCGGTAAGGCACTTGCTGGCGTTCGACGTGAGGGCATCGAACTTTTCACAAAGTGTTACTGGCCAGTTTCAGAACGTGGAGCGAACGACACTGGTTTATCGCGCAAACACATCATGGAATCCATTAACGGTTCACTGAAGCGCCTAAACGTTGAATACGTCGACCTCTACCAGGCCCACCGTTACGACTACGAAACACCTCTCGAAGAAACCATGCAGGCCTTCGCAGACATAGTGCGTCAAGGAAAGGCTCTTTACATCGGAGTTTCTGAGTGGCGTGCCGAAGAAATCGCTGCAGGTGCCGCACTGGCTAAGCAGATGGGTTTTCAGCTGATTTCGAACCAGCCGCAGTATTCAATGTTGTGGCGAGTAATAGAAGCAGAAGTTATTCCAACCAGCGAATCACTTGGCATTAGTCAGATTGTCTGGTCTCCGATGGCGCAAGGTATTTTGAGCGGTAAATACCTGCCGGGTCAGCCCGTACCGAGCGACTCTCGCGCAGCCGACGAGAAGGCCGGGTCGTTCATTCGTGAAAAACTCAACGACGACCTTCTAACGCGTGTGGCACAACTCTCACCACTAGCTGAAGAATGTGGCGCGACTATGGCACAGTTTGCGCTGGCGTGGGTGCTACGTAACCCGAATGTGTCGAGTGCGATTGTTGGTGCTAGCAAGCCTGAACAGATCACTTCAAACTTGAAAGCACTTGAGATTGAGATTTCTGATGAAATCGCTGCCAAGGCCGAAGCAATATTGCAACCAGTTGCAGTCTTTGACCCAGCCGAGACAAAGAGCCCCCCGGCACGTCTGGTCTAGGTACTTTCTAGATTCCGCGGTTAATCTTTCGTGCCCAGAAAGGGCCGTCAAAAATAAAGCCGGTGTAACCCTGTACCAGAGTTGCTCCTGCAGCTAGACGTTCTCTGGCCTCTTCGGCGGTCTCGATTCCGCCTACTGAGACGATAATCTGTCCTTCACCAATAACGGCTTTGAGAACCGATAAAACCTCTAGCGAGCGAGCCTTGAGCGGAGCTCCACTGAGACCGCCCGCCCCCATGACCCGCACCTTTGACGGGTCGGTTTTCAGGTTGTCTCGCGAGATTGTCGTGTTCGTTGCGATGATGCCTGCTAGGCCTAGTTCGGTGGCAAGTTTGGCAACCTCGGTGATGTCTTGATTGTCGAGGTCAGGGGCGATTTTTACGAGTACCGGTTTGCCGTTGGATTCGGCAATCACGGCCTGAAGGATGGGACGAAGCGCTGCAACTTCTTGTAGCGAGCGTAGTCCCGGTGTGTTTGGCGATGAAACGTTTACCGCAAGGTAATCGGCGTATGGCGATAGAAGTTTGGCACTGTAGGCATAGTCAGACGCGGCGTCTTCAACTGGCGTGACCTTGCTCTTGCCGATGTTCACTCCAATAATTGGGAGCTTTGAGATGTTTCGCTCTCGAAGCCGGCGAAGGCGCCTTGCGATCGCGTCTGCGCCTTCATTGTTGAACCCCATGCGATTGATCAGAGCGCGATCGTCGAGTAGTCGAAACAGTCTTGGTTTTTCATTGCCAGGCTGAGCCTTAGCCGTAACAGTGCCAATCTCAACATGTGAGAAACCAAGGTCGCCCATCGGACGAATCATGATGGCGTGCTTGTCGAATCCAGCGGCTAGACCAAAAGCTCCGTGAAAGGTCAGACCCATTGCCTCGACGATCTTGGCTTCTCGTTCTTTTAGGCGACCGAGACTGGTAAGGCGCATGGCGCTTGCGACTCGCAAGCCCAAAACCACTGCGTGGTGAACAAATTCGGGGTCGAGTCGCGCAAAGACCAGGCGAAAGATGAGGTTGTAGAGCACGAGTCTAGGTTACCTGCGCTTAAAGCCGAAAGTGGCCGACACCCTATGGTGCCGACCACTTTCTGGTTGATGGTTTAGCTGCAACCGCTGGTCGATCCACAGCCTTCGCAGACGTGGCATGAACCAGATGGGCGCATCTTGATTCCACAGTTGAAGCAGAGCGGGGCATCTGACTCTTTGCCCTGCAGCAGCTCGAATAGCTCTGCCGAGGAGTGAACCTCACGCTTCGCCTCTGGCTTTGGCTCGATTGTTACCGACTGCGCCGACGATTCCTTGATCTCAACCACGGCTTCGATCTCTTCGGCAGCAACAGCGGCTGCTGAGCTAGATTCGACCTCGATTACCGGTGGGTAACCACCGGCTGCGTCAAGAGCAGCTGAACGCTCCGCCGCAGTGTTGATGCCCAAAGCCGAACGGGTTTCGTAAGGCAGGTAGTCAAGAGCCAGACGACGGAAGATGTAGTCCATCAGTGACTTCGCCATGCGGATGTCTGCGTCATCGGTCAAACCAGCTGGTTCGAAGTTGACGTTGGTGAACTTCTTCACATAGGTCTCTAGCGGCACGCCGTACTGCAGACCGATCGAGACTGCGATTGAGAAGGCATCCATGACACCGGCGAGCGTTGAACCCTGCTTGCCTAGCTTCAAGAACACTTCGCCAAGTCCGCCGTCTGGGTAAGACGATGCAGTCATGTAACCCTCTGCGCCACCAACGGTGAACGAAGTGGTTGATGATGGGCGTGACTTAGGCAGACGCTTGCGAACTGGGTGGGCGATGTCGCTTGCCACAGCAGCTGGAGCTGCCTTCTCTTCGGTCTTTGCCTTGGCGTCGCTTAGAGGCTGGCCAACCTTGCAGTTGTCGCGGTAAATGGCCAAAGCCTTCAGACCGAGCTTCCAACCCTGGAAGTAGACATCTGCGATCTCTTCCTTGGTCGCGGTTTCTGGCATGTTGACGGTCTTCGAGATAGCGCCCGACAGGAACGGCTGAACAGCAGCCATCATGCGAACGTGACCCATCGGCTCGATGGCACGAATACCAACGGCGGTGTCGAAGATTGCGTAGTGCTCTGCCTTTAGACCAGGAGCGTCTACCACGTGGCCGTGCTGGCTGATGTGGTCAACGATGGCCTCAATGGTCTCCTGCGAGTAGCCAAGGCGGTGCAGCGCAAACGGAATGGTCTGGTTCACGATCTGCATCGAACCACCGGTTGAGAGCTTCTTGTACTTCACTAGCGAGAAGTCAGGCTCGATACCCGTGGTGTCGCAGTCCATCATGAATCCGATGGTTCCGGTTGGTGCAAGTAGCGAAGCCTGCGCGTTTCTCCAACCGTTGGTGGCACCGATTTCGGTGTTCAAACGCCACTGCTCGGTGGCAGCTGCGAGAACGTCCGCGTCGATGTCCATTACCGGCTTGAGTACGGCATTGGCTGCCTCGTGCTTGTGCATTACACGGTCGTGACCGGTCTTGTTCTTCGGGTAACCAACGTAGGTTCCGACGACACCTGCCAATTCGGCCGAGCGACGGTAGGCGGCACCGGTCATCAGCGAGGTGATAGCTGCGGCCAGAGCGAAGCCTTCCTTGCTGTCGTAAGGTACACCGATAGCCATCAAGAGCGCGCCGAGGTTCGCGTAGCCAATACCCAGCTGACGGTAGTCACGGGTGGTCTGGGCGATGGCCTCGGTTGGGAAGTCGGCGAAGCAAATCGAGATGTCCATCGCGGTGATGATCAGCTCGGATGCCTTGACGAACTTGTCGGTGTCGAACGAACCGTCTGGGTTAAGGAACTTCAGCAGGTTCAGGCTCGCGAGGTTACACGAGGAGTTGTCCAGGTGCATGTACTCCGAACATGGGTTCGAGCCGGTGATTCGTCCGGTCTCTGGAGAGGTGTGCCAGTCGTTGATGATGTCGTCGTACTGGATACCAGGGTCGGCACACTCCCAAGCAGCGAGGGCGATCTTGTCGAACAGCTCACGAGCGTCGACTTCTTCGATGACTTCACCGGTGGTTCGGGCACGAAGACCGAACTTGGTGCCGTTCTCAACTGCCTGCATGAACTCGGCGTTTACACGAACCGAGTTGTTGGCGTTCTGGTACTGAACCGAGTTGATGTCTTTGCCACCGAGTTCCATGTCGAAACCTGCGTCACGAAGAACACGAATCTTCTTCTCTTCGCTGGCCTTGGTCTCAATGAACTCTTCGATGTCTGGGTGATCAACGTCGAGCACAACCATCTTGGCGGCACGGCGGGTAGCGCCACCCGACTTGATGGTTCCTGCGGAAGCGTCTGCACCGCGCATGAACGAAACCGGACCGGAGGCCGATCCACCGGAGTTCTTAAGGAGTTCCTTCGACGAACGGATGCGCGAAAGGTTTAGACCAGCACCCGAACCGCCCTTGAAGATTAGTCCCTCTTCGCGGTACCAGTTCAAGATGGAATCCATCGAGTCGTCGACCGAGAGGATGAAGCAAGCCGAAACCTGCTGAGGACTCTTGGTGCCTACGTTGAACCAAACCGGCGAGTTGAACGAGAAGATCTGGTTCAACAGCATGTAGGTGAGCTCGTGCTCGAAGATGGTTGCGTCGGCTTCGGAGGCGAAGTAACCGTTGTCGCGGCCGGCCTGGGTGTAGGTCAGGGCAACGCGGTCGATTAGTTGACGGAGGCTGAACTCGCGCTCAGGAGTGCCGACGGCTCCACGGAAGTACTTGGTGGTAACGATGGTCGAAGCGTTGATGCTCCAGAATTCTGGAAACTCTACGCCACGCTGCTCGAAGATTACTTCGCCGTTCTTCCAGTTGGTCTGGACGACGTCGCGGTACTCCCAGTTGACCTCGTCGTAAGGGTGCACACCTTCGGTGGTGTAGATGCGGTCGATGGTGAGTCCAGCGCCGGTTCCTGCGGTGCTGCCGGTGAATGCCGATGTATCGGTCACGCTATTGCCTTTCTTTTCTTCTTTGAACGCCTGCTCAGCGTGAAGCCGAGTAAGTCTGATTTTCTATTTCGTTGTCATCGAGGTCGCTCGTGGCATCTCGACTTGAACGCAAAACATTGATTGCCGCCTCGAAGTCATCCAGGTTTTCCCAACCCTGGTAGACACTCGCGAAGCGCATAAATGCAACCTCGTCGAGCTTCCTAAGCGGTTCGAGAATGGCCAGGCCAATCTCGTTTGCCTCAATCTGTGACGATCCGGTGTTTCGCACGGTTTCTTCAACCGTTTGGGCCAAGAGGGCGAGATCCGCCTCACTGACTGGGCGACCTTGACAGGCCTTACGAACACCATTCACGATTTTGTGTCGGCTGAATGATTCGATGACCCCGCTTCGCTTCACCACGGTGAGGCTGGCGGTTTCGGTTGTGCTGAAACGCTTGAGGCATTCCGGGCACTCTCTGCGACGGCGAATGGATACGCCGTCTTCAGAGGTTCGCGAGTCGATGACTCGAGAATCGGGGTGGCGACAGAATGGACAATGCAATTGGTCGCTTCCCTCCTCCTTGAATCGAGTTATCCACAGGTTTGCACAGAAAAGCACAATATGTGGACACTTTTTGCTACTCGGTCACTATATCTTGTGGTCTAGTGGTGCCTTAAGCAAATCCATTCGAATTACGGCGTGTCGCTTGGTTTCATGCGGGAGAAGGCCAAAAATGGCCAAAAAATCCGCCCCAAAAGGGACGGATTTTGGTAACAACTCGGAAAAGATTTAGTCGAAACGGGCCGTGATCGCCTCGCCGTGCGCCGGCAAACCCTCGCTGTCGGCAAATACGGTCACTTTCGTCGCAATCGCAGCCAACCCTTCGAGGTTGTAGTCGATAACCTGCTGCGCACGCAAGAAGGTGTGCACACCTAACCCAGCCCCAAATTTCGCCTGCTGACCGGTGGGTAGCACGTGATTCGAACCAGCCAAGTAGTCGCCCAGGCTCACTGGAGAACCTTTGCCGAGAAAGATAGCCCCCGCGTTAGTGATGCGCTTTAGGGTGACGTGAGGTTCATCGGTGTGGATCTCGAGATGCTCGGTTGCGTAGTGGTTGGCAAAGTCGATGGCTGCGTCCTGGCTATCGACCAGTACCAGCGCCGATTGAACCGCGCCGAGAGCCTGAGTCACACGATTGGCGTGCTTGGTCTGTTCGGCGATCTTGGCCACCCATTTCTCAACGTCTTCAATCAAGCGGGCGCTATCCGTGACCAAAACGCACGCGGCCGCCTCATCGTGTTCAGCCTGGCTCACCAGATCAAAAGCTATGAGGCGCGCATCCGCTGTTGCGTCTGCCAAAACCAAGATTTCTGTAGTGCCGGCTTCGCTATCGATACCGATGACTCCACGAACCGCTCTTTTGGCTGCCGTGACGAAAATGTTTCCGGGACCGGTAACCAACATGGTTGGTTCAAGGCCGATTTCGGGCACACCGAAGGCAAACGCGGCTACCGCGGCCGGGCCACCGATCGCATAAACCTCGGTCACTCCGAGCATTTTTGCTGTTGCTAGAACCACGGGATGCGGGCGCCCACCAAATGCAGCTTGAGCCGGTGTGGCGATAGCCAGCCTTGGCACACCGGCGGTTTGCGCCGGCACTACATTCATGATGACGCTACTCGGGTAAACCGCTTTCCCGCCAGGCACATACAGGCCAACCGAATCAACCGGCTGCCAACGCTGGTGAACGTATGCGCCTTCGCCCAGTTCTACCGATACCGATTGAGGCATGGATGCCGCCGAAACTTTGCGAACCCGCTTAATGCTTTCTTCGATGGCTTCTCGAAGCGGTGCGGCGAGTTGCTCTAGCGCCGCATCGAGCTCCGATTGTGAAACGCGAAGTGGTCGAGGATCAAAACCATCGAACTTCTTGGCCACTTCGATAATTGCCGATTCACCATTTTTGCGAATGTCTTCGATGAGAGGCTTCACTTGCTCAAGCGCAATCGAGATATCTAGTTCGGCGCGCGGCACCGCGGAGTTCACCAGGTCAGAGCTAAGGCGCTGCCCACGCAAATC
>JBJTMF010000032.1:0-27316 GCA_046063405.1 Microbacteriaceae bacterium | reverse complement strand
CCTTCATGGACAGCACGGCGACGACGGTCATGCTCTGCAGTCTGTCAGGTGAAGATCGGCTCGCCCGTCAGGCGGTGCCCTTGATCGCCGCGAAGTCTGCGAGAGCGGCGTCGCGCTCCTCGTGATGGTCGACGACCCGCTCGGGGTAGCCGTGGGCGTAGCCGCCGGCCGCCTTCCAGGGCTCGTGGACGGTGCCGCCCGGCAGGTGGGCGAGTTCGGGGACGTAACGCCGCACGTAGTCGCCGTCCGGGTCGAACTTCAGGCCCTGCAGGACGGGGTTGAACACGCGGTAGAACGGTGCGGCGTCGGTACCGCAGCCGGCGGTCCACTGCCAGCCGTGTGCGTTTGAAGCCGGGTCGAAGTCGGTTAGCCAGGTTTCAAACCACTCCGCGCCGCGTTGCCACTCGATGTGCAAGTCTTTGATCAAAAACGACGCAACCACCATGCGAACTCGGTTGTGCATCCAACCTTCGCTCAACAATTGACGCATTCCGGCATCCACCATCGGATAACCCGTTCGACCGAGCATCCACGCCCTTAGGCGCTGTTCGCCAAGTTCGGTGCCATCGTCGTAACGCATATTGGCGTATCGCGAGTCCAAGTACTCGGTTAGCGATGCGGGGTTATGCCAAAGCACATCGGCATAGAACTCGCGCCAGGCAAGTTCCTTGGCAAAAACCACTTCACCGGCCGAGTCGCCGAGTTCGGCAAGCAAGGTTCGGGGGTGAATTTCGCCGTGTGCGAGAGCGTGACTCAGGTGACTGGTGCCCGATACATCGGCGCGATTACGCATCTCGTCGTAAGCATCGAGGGCACCGCGGGCCTTGAAGCGCGCAAAAGTTGACGTCGCGTACTGTTCACCGGCTTTGATTTTGCGCGACTCTAGTTGAACCCCGGCGAAGACATCTGAGTAAGTAGGGGAGTCGAGTCCAATGTGTCGCTCGTGCCTGACCCAGCGGGCACCCGATTCGAGCACGTGGGGCTTCTCCCAGCCGATCTCTGACCAGGCTCGGTAGAACGGCGTGTAAACCCGAAACGGCGTGCCATCAAGCTTGCGCACTCGACCAGGCGCGACCGCATAGTTTCCGGGACCGACCACGAGCTCGAGTCCGGCAGCCTCGAGTTTTGCTCGAGAGCTTCGCATGAAAGCGACGGTGTTGGTGTCGTAGGCGGCACTCACGAACACTCGATCGATCTGGTTCTCTTGGGCGATACGAATAATGGAATCAACCGGATCATCGACCACCGTGAGTCCATCGTTGATTGATGAGTTCAGGCTTCGCCAGGATTCCCACATGGACTCTTGACGAGTAGGTGATAACTCATCGAGCCGTCGATAGTCGTTAGGGCTGACCACCGAGAAAACCCGCCCATCGGTCTTCTTCGCCTCCATGATTGCGGCGTTCAGCGCTGGGTGATCTTCTGTTCGAAGGTCAAAACGAAACCAGAAGATACTTGCCATCGACTATCCGGCCCTGTTGAACTGCAGCGTCACCAGCGCAATCGCTGTTGCTGCACCAAACATGTGGAGTGCGACGAGGAGCGGAGGAACGCCGAGACGCGCCTGCAAGACCCCAATGATCGCCTGGAGTGCCACATTAGCCAGCAGCAGCCAAGCGACCTTCGAGCTAAAGGTCGAGATTGAAGTTTTCGTTCGCTTCAGCCAAACCACCTTCGCGACTACTAGCGCTAGCAGTATGTAGCCAGGGTATGAGTGGTAGTGCTGCCAAATTTCAAGGTCGAGTCCGTTTCGTGTCGACTCGGTGTCTCCGGAGTGTGGTCCAGCGCCGGTTACCGCAACTCCAACCAATACCGTCACCCAACCGAAAACCACGATGAGGCCAGAAAGCCACCTCGGTGAAACCGCATCCGGGCTCCAGCCGAATACACGAAACATCAAGGTTGCAGCCGCTGCGATTAGCAAGCCGCTCAATACAAAGTGCAACCCGACTACCCAAGGATTTAGCTTGGTAAGCACGGAGATACCGCCAACCACGGCCTGACCGGGAACACCGAGTAGCAGAATTACCGCCATCGATCGAAGTCGCAGTTGCTTGCCTTCTTTGCTGCGCAACACGGTGATCAGCGTGCCGAGTGCGATCAGCATCAACACCAAGGTCAGAACTCGATTGCCGAATTCGATGATTCCGTGGATGCCCATTTCAGGCACCGTCACCAGAGATTCGGTGGTGCAGTTTGGCCAGGTAGGGCAACCAAGACCAGAGCCGGTAAGTCTCACCAAACCCCCTGTTACGACCAGACCGATCTGACTAACCAACGACGCGATCGCATAGAAGCGCAGTTTCGAGGAATCTACGAGTTTGGTCAGGAAGTTCAAGGGCAACCTTTCGCAAGAAGTCTTTCGTCAAGCCACCTCGAGCGTTTAGACTTGAGGCAGATTCGAGCCGGTAAACCGACTTTTAGGCCTAATCAGGCCCGAGCTTTCGCTCCGAAATAAGTCTTACACGACCTCCGTGAGGGTTATTCCTACGCGAGCGTTTTGTTTGGGAAGATTCGAGGCGCGGGTCGTGTTGTGGCTTAAGAACCGAAGGAGGGGTGTCGTTGAACGACATCATCATTGACCGTCCAGAGCTAAACAGCCTCGGAGTATACGAATTTGGCTGGGCCGACCCAGACTCCGCAGGAGCATCTGCGAAGCGTGGCATTAATCAAGACGTAGTTCGTGACATTTCGACCAAAAAGTCAGAACCAGACTGGATGCTGGAGACACGCCTCAAAGGATTCGACTACTTCACCAAGAAGCCAATGCCAAACTGGGGAAGCGACCTCAGCGGTATCGACTTCGACAACATTAAGTACTTTGTGCGCTCCACAGAGCGTCAGGCTAGCTCTTGGGAAGACCTTCCTGATGACATCAAGAACACGTACGAGCGTTTGGGAATCCCAGAGGCAGAACGCGCACGCCTAGTTGCAGGTGTCGCGGCTCAGTACGAATCTGAGGTTGTGTACCACCAGATTCAAGAAGAGCTTGAAGCTCAAGGCGTGATCTTCCTCGACACCGATACCGCTCTAAAAGAGCACCCAGAAATCTTCCAAGAATATTTCGGCACAGTGATTCCAGCAGGTGACAACAAGTTCGCGGCCCTGAACACCGCGGTTTGGTCTGGTGGATCGTTCGTTTACGTGCCGAAAGGCGTGCACGTCGAGATCCCGCTACAGGCCTATTTCCGTATCAATACCGAAAACATGGGTCAGTTTGAGCGCACACTTATCATTGCCGATGAAGACTCTTACGTTCACTACATTGAGGGCTGCACGGCACCTATCTATAACAGCGACTCGCTGCACTCGGCCGTAGTTGAAATCATCGTGAAGAAGAATGCTCGTGTTCGATACACCACCATTCAGAACTGGTCGAACAACGTCTACAACCTAGTCACCAAGCGCGCCATCGCGCACGAAGGCGCAACCATGGAGTGGATCGACGGCAACATCGGTTCGAAGGTGACCATGAAGTACCCGGCGGTAATTCTTGCCGGCGAGCACGCGCGTGGCGAGACCCTTTCGGTTGCCTTCGCGGGCGAAGGTCAACACCAGGACGCCGGTGCCAAGATGATTCACCTCGCCCCTTACACTTCATCTTCGATCGTCTCGAAATCAATCGCCCGCGGCGGTGGCCGCACGTCTTATCGCGGAGAAATTCGCGTCGCTCCTGGCGCACATCACTCAGCCAACACCGTGCGCTGCGATGCCCTTTTGGTCGACACCATCTCTCGATCTGATACCTACCCAGCCGTTGACGTGCGCGAAGACGATGTCTCCATGGGGCACGAGGCCACCGTTTCGAGAGTTAGCGAAGAACAGTTGTTCTATCTAATGTCTCGAGGTCTGCCAGAAGACGAAGCAATGGCGATGATTGTTCGCGGCTTCATCGAGCCGATCGCCAAGGAACTACCGATGGAGTACGCCCTGGAACTCAACAAACTCATCGAAATGCAGATGGAAGGGGCCGTTGGTTAATGTCGGGCACAGACACAGCTCAGCACGGACTGAGCGCGCACAGCCATGGCGCTGGAGTTCCACTCCAGATCAGAAACGCTCGCAAGCGTTCTGGCTCTTCTTCGGAATTTGAAGCCTATTCGCAGCGTGACGAGCAGTGGCGCTACCTGCAACCAGACCGCATCGCTGCTCTGCTAGAAGACCGCTACGACGAGTTTGCTGGCGACCTTGCCTTGCACGCGCCGGAGCAAATCACCACTGCCTGGATCAAAGCGGACCACGCTCTCTTCGGGTCAGCGGGGCTGCCAGAAGATCGCCTCAGCGCTGTGGCGTGGGAGTCCGCGGAGGCTGCCTACCTAATCAATATCGACGCCGAGCTTGAGGCCAACGCCCCGGCTCACCTCAACATTGTCGGCGACGATAACTCGGCAAGCGCACTGCATGTGGTAATCAACGCAATGCATCACTCGCGCTCAACCGTGGTTCTTGACCACCGCGGAGACGCCAGGATGGTCGAAAACGTTGAAATCCTGGTTGGCGACGAAGCCGAACTCACCGTGGTGAGCATCCAGGATTGGAGCGACGACGCGGTTCACCTGAGCGCTCAGTACGCCAAACTTGGACGCAACGCCAAGCTCAAGCACGTGGTCGTGAGCCTTGGAGGCAAGACCGTGCGCGTTACCCCTTCGGTAGTTTTCGCAGGGGAGGGCTCCGAGGTTGAACTCCTAGGCATGTACTTTGCAGACGCGGGGCAGTACCTAGAGCACCGACCATTCGTCGACCACGCGGTCGCGAACTGCAAGTCACGAGTGACCTACAAGGGTGCGCTCCAGGGCGAACGTGCCCACACCGTTTGGGTAGGCGACGTTTTGATTCGCAAAGAAGCAGACGGCACCGACACCTACGAACTAAACCGCAACCTTTTGCTTACCGACGGCGCTCGCGCCGACTCGGTTCCGAACCTCGAAATTGAAACCGGCCAGATCGCCGGCGCGGGGCACGCTAGTGCATCTGGTCGTTTTGATGACGAGCAGTTGTTTTACTTACAGGCTCGCGGAATAACCGAGGCGCAAGCGCGCCGACTAGTGGTTTTTGGGTTCCTCAACGAAATCGTGCAACAGATCGGTGTCGAATCACTCGAAGAGAGACTAGTCGCCGCCATCGAAGCAGAACTAGCAAGGAGCGTTAGCTAATGGCCATAGAAATTTGTCCGGTTGAAGATATCAAGCCGGGACGCGCCATCCGAGTCAAGGTGGGCGACCACGCCATCGCGATTGCCCGCACCAAAGGCGGAGATGTAAAAGCTATCGATGATAAGTGCTCGCACGGTGAGATTTCGCTGAGCGAAGGTTTTGTCGATAACGACTCAATCGAGTGCTGGGCTCACGGGGCAAAGTTCTCGCTCGAAACCGGCGCACCGTTATCCCTGCCAGCCTACGAACCAGTTGCCGTCTACGAGGTATTCATCGAAAACGGCGTCATTTTTCTCGAATACGAAGCCAACTAGGCAAGAAAGAAACCATGTCAATTCTTCAGATTAAGAATCTCCACGTCTCGGTCGAAACCGAGCAGGGACCGAAGCAAATCCTGCGCGGAGTCGACCTAACTATTCGCAATGGCGAAACCCACGCCATCATGGGGCCAAACGGTTCGGGAAAGTCGACCTTGGCCTACTCGATTGCGGGTCACCCAAAGTACGAAGTCACCGAAGGTGAAATCTTGCTCGATGGTGAAAACGTGCTCGAAATGTCGGTGGATGAGCGTGCTCGAGCCGGACTCTTTCTGGCCATGCAATACCCAGTTGAAATTCCTGGCGTGTCGGTGAGCAACTTTTTGCGTACCGCCAAGACCGCCATTGCCGGCGAAGCGCCACAAATTCGCGGTTGGGTCAAGGAAGTTCGAGAGGCCATGGATGGTCTGCGAATGGATACTCAGTTCACCGAGCGAAACGTAAACGAGGGCTTCTCCGGTGGAGAGAAGAAGCGACACGAAATTCTTCAGCTCGAGCTACTCAAGCCGAAGTTCGCCGTGCTTGATGAGACCGACTCCGGACTCGATGTTGACGCGCTAAAGATTGTTTCGGAGGGAGTCAACCGAGCCAAGGCCGCTAACGACCTCGGAGTGCTTTTGATCACCCACTACACCCGCATTTTGAAGTACATCAAGCCTGACTACGTGCACGTATTTGTGGCTGGACAGGTTGCCGAAGAGGGTGGGCCAGAACTAGCCGAGCGCCTCGAGGCCGAAGGCTACGACCGCTACGTTAGGGCTTAATGGCTAAGGAACTGGATGCAGCCAAGTATGACGAGGTCATCGAGGCTCTGAAAGACGTCATCGATCCTGAGATCGGTGTCAACATCGTCGACCTCGGCTTAATCTATGGTCTCGAGCAGAGTGAAGACGATGGCTCGCTCTTGATCAACATGACCCTTACCTCGGCCGGATGCCCGCTGACCGACATTCTCGAAGAGCAAACAGCAGAAGCCCTTGATGGTCACGTCGAGGCATTCCGAATCAACTGGGTATGGATGCCACCTTGGGGGCCTGAGAAAATCACCGAAGACGGGCGCGAACAAATGCGAGCCATCGGCTTCACTATTTAGATAAAAAAAGACCCTCCGCAAGGAGGGTCTTTTCTTTTAGGTTTACTTCTTGAACGCTTTTACGCCCGCCCAAGCCAGTGGCAAAAGTGCGGCAGCAGCAATGGCCTTGGCAACGTCTCCGTAGATGAACGGAACTAGCCCGGCGGACAAGGTCGAAAGCAGGTCATTTGGAGCTCCAACAGCACCTAGGAAGATCGAAAGCCAAGCCAGACCAAATACGTAAATGACTGCGCTACCGGCCAAGAAGGCGGCTCCAACGCGCAACCAGCTCTTATCCCAGCCTCGCTCGGCTAGCGAACCGACAACCGCTGCGGCAGCCACAAAGCCAATCAGATAGCCGAGTGTTGGCCCGAAGCTCCAACCGGATGCACCGGCTTGAAAAATTGGGGCACCTAGAGCACCGATCGTCACATAAGCGATGTTTGCAATAGTTCCGCGCGTAAATCCGAGCGACATCGAAACCAGAAGCACGGCGAAGGTTTGCCCGGTCATCGGAACTGGATACATCGGGATCGTGACCTGAGCGGCACCAGCAATCAGTGCAACACCAAGTGCGATAAGGACCACATCGGTGGCAACCGATCTTGGGATAACGCGGTCGACAATAGTTGGACGTTGTGCAATTGAGATGGACATAAAGCTCCTAATGCGTGGGTCTACAAGGTCGATTGTAGACTAGGCACTTTGTAGGCGACATCGGTTTGCCAATTTATTACTCAGCTAAAAGGACTCGATCATGATTAGTGTTCGTGAACTCGAGATCCGCATCGGCGCGCGAACTCTCATGGAAAACGTAACCTTTAGGGTCGACATGGGAGACAAAGTCGGACTGGTGGGCAGAAACGGCGCAGGCAAAACAACTCTGACGAAAATCCTGGCCGGAGATGGGCAACCAAGCGCCGGCTCAGTCGAAACGGTAGGGGAGATTGGTTACCTACCGCAGGATCCTCGCACCGGAGACCCAGAAGAACTGGCGCGTACTCGCATCCTCAACGCGCGTGGACTCGGAGATCTGTTGGCGCAAATGGAGAAGGCGTCGATTGACATGGGTTCTATCGATCAGGACGTTTACGACAACGCCATGCGCAAATACTCTTCTGCCGAGACGAAGTTTTTGGCTAACGGGGGATACGCGGCCGAAGCCGAAGCCGCGGCGATTGCCAGCAACTTGGGGCTAAAGGAGCACATCCTCAGTCAGCCACTCAAGACACTAAGTGGTGGACAACGTCGCCGTATCGAGTTAGCTCGCATTCTGTTCTCGAACGCTCAAACCATGATTCTTGACGAACCGACGAACCACCTAGATGCCGATTCGGTGATTTGGTTACGAGACTTCCTGAAGTCTTATCAGGGTGGCTTGATTGTTATCAGTCACGATGTTGACCTGATTGGTGAAACCGTAAATCGAGTGTTTTATCTCGATGCCATTCGCACCGTTATCGATGTATACAACATGGGGTGGAAGCAGTACCTCAAGCAGCGCGAAGCAGACGAAGAACGCCGCAAGCGAGAACGTGCCAACGCCGAGAAGAAAGCCACAGCACTTACTCTGCAGGCTGCCAAGTTCGGGGCTAAAGCAACCAAGGCGGTAGCCGCCCAGCAAATGCTCCGCAGGGCTGAGCGCTTAATGTCGAACCTTGAAGAGGTGCGGGAGACAGATCGAGTTGCGAAGATTCGTTTCCCAGAACCAGCGCCTTGCGGCAAGACTCCGCTAATGGCTTCTAACCTCTCGAAGTCCTACGGATCGCTTGAGATTTTCACGGCTGTAGACCTGGCCATCGATAAGGGATCCAAGGTTGTTGTTCTAGGACTAAACGGTGCTGGAAAGACCACCTTGCTTCGAATCCTTTCTGGTCTAGAAAAACCTGACACCGGAGCCCTCGAACCAGGTCACGGCCTAAAAATCGGCTACTACGCACAGGAACATGAAACTTTGGATGTGTCAAAGAGCGTGCTTGAAAACATGAAGCGCTCTGCACCGCAACTGAACGAAACGGATGCGCGTAAAGTTCTTGGTTCCTTTTTGTTCTCCGGTGATGATGTCGACAAGCCTGCGGGGGTACTCAGCGGTGGTGAAAAGACCCGATTGGCGCTTGCCTCACTGGTGGTTTCCTCGGCAAATGTGCTGCTACTCGACGAGCCAACCAACAACCTCGACCCAGCTAGCCGCGAAGAAATATTGCGAGCGTTGGCTACCTTCACCGGAGCCGTGGTTTTGGTTTCGCACGATGAAGGGGCAGTCCTAGCCCTCAATCCTGAGCGCGTACTGATTCTGCCCGATGGAGTTGAAGACCTCTGGAACGACGAATACGCCGATTTGATTTCGCTGTCGTGACCGGCTCTAACCGACTCGATCCTCGGCTTGTGCATCGAGATCTGCCCGCTTGAGTTTGGCCAGTTTAGGGCGGTAGTTCACATCGGTTTGGCTTCGATAAAACTCGTATTCTCGCCTGATCGCCCAAATGAGCACGGCAAAAGCCAAAATTCCGAAGATGATCCACTGAATGGCATACGAGAGATGATTTCCTTCATCCGTGGATGGCCGCAGCAACTGCACGGGGTTTTCAACTTGAGTAAGCTGCTCGGCTGACATTCTCAAGTACCAGCCCTCAACCACGGGAAGGTTCGTAGCCTGCGCAACAGCGCTGAGTTCAAAATTAGCAACCTGACCCGCAGGTGCGTCACGACCAATATCGGATTCCGATCCGATCAAGCGGCCGGTGATGGTTTGCCGCTCGGCCGATGGAGTTGGCACTCGGTCGGGGGAGTCTTGAAGATTTCCGGTAGGGAGCCAACCTCGTGAGACGGCAATGACCACGCCGAAATCGGTTTCAAAGGGCACGAGCGACTCGAATCCGGGCTGACCCGACTGTGGCCGGTTGCGCACCAGGAGCGCGGCATCAACCAGGTAGTGCCCGGAGACGGTGACCCGGTGCCACTTGAGCTTGGACAGGGCAGAATCGCTGCTGTTACCCATTTGCCGCTGCAGTGCATCGGTGAGTTCGATTGCTGAGGCGTCGTAATTTTTCTGAACCAGCGAGATTTCTGCCACACGGTGGGCTCTTCGATCAAACTGCCACTCACTCAAAAAAACGCAAGCAATTGCGAATACCGTGGCAACCAGAAGCCAAGTGAGCCAACGTTTCCAAGAAAGTTTGAGATAGCTCATGCCGCGGTGACCTCAATCAAAAACGATCGGTCAGAAAGATAGCCGCGCAGGTATTCGAGATGTTCATCGCAGGCCGCCCAGGTTTTAGTGCGCTCGGGCGAGTGGATCTTTGGGTTACGCCAACTGAGCAGATGCGTGCTTGGCTTCTGGCAACCAGCCCTCGAACATTTACTCACGAGTCAATTAAGCCTCAAATTTGATGGGAGAACTTACGCTTTGTTTGATTCCGCACCGGCTGCATCGCGAAAGGCATCTGCAGAGATCGCCAGCGTAGGAGCCTCGGCCTTGGCCGCGGTCTTCGGTGGTGCGCTACTCGACTGAGCGTTCGCCAAAACAACAGCGAAGTAGGGGAGCAGGATCGCTCCCGCGAAAAATACCCACATCAGCCAGCCCTGAACCATCATGCCGAGAACCAGACACAAGACTCTTACCGTCATGGCGATGGTGTACCGGATCATCCTGCGCTTGCGCTCGATTTCCGGGGCTTCGCCAAGGTTGGTGACGCTCTGAGTTTTAGACATTCTGCCGATTCATGTTCGGGTCGCTAAATCGCTGTTGCGACTAGACTCAAGACTCTAAACCCCAACGTGGTGGCTGTATTCCCTGAGCTCAAAAGGTTGAAAATGACAACTCCAAGAACCGTTCTAGTTACCGGCGGAAACCGCGGAATCGGGCGCGCGATCGCAGAAGAATTCGTCAAGCAGGGTCACCGCGTCGCGGTAACTGTTAGGTCGGGCGAAGGCCCGGCTGGCACCCTTGCCGTCAACGCGGATGTAACCAATGCCGAATCTCTCGACGCCGCATTCGCTCTGATTGAAGAAAAGCTCGGGCCAGTGGAGGTTCTGGTTGCAAACGCTGGAATCACCAAAGACACCCTACTGATGCGCATGAGCGACGAAGAGTTCGAGCAGGTTCTCGACACCAACCTCAATGGTTCTTTCCGAGTCTTGCGGCGAGCAACCAAGGGCATGATGAAGGCCAAGTTTGGTCGTGTGATTTTCATCGGGTCGGTTGTTGCGCTGCTGGGTTCGGCTGGTCAGGTTAACTACTCGGCTTCGAAGTCAGGGCTGGTTGGAATGGCTCGCTCGTTGACTCGAGAGTTGGGCACCCGCGGTATCACCGCAAACGTCGTCGCCCCTGGTTTCATCGACACCGACATGACCGCTGTTCTTCCTGAAGAAACAATCGAGCAGTACAAAAAGAACATCCCGGCCGGGCGTTTCGCGCAACCTGAAGAAGTAGCCAAGGTGGTCGCTTGGCTAGCCAGCGAAGATGCGGCCTACATTTCCGGTGCCGTCATTCCAGTGGATGGCGGATTGGGCATGGGTCACTAACCCCTAATCCGGCAAACATCTGGCACAATTTAGTTAACCTACGAATCGAAGGAAAATCATGGGCATTCTCGAGGGTAAGAAACTCCTCATTACCGGTGTGCTAACCGAGGCCTCTATCGCATTTAGCGTGGCCCGTTTGGCTCAAGAACAAGGCGCAGAGATCGTTCTCTCGTCGTTTGGTCGCATGCTGCCAATCACCACCAAGATCGCTGAGCGTTTGCCAAAGCCGGCAGCGGTAATCGAGCTCGACGCCACCAACCAAGACGATCTAGATGCGCTTGTCGACCGAGTCAAAGAGCACCTACCTCACCTCGATGGCATCGTCCACGCTATCGCCTTCGCTCCACAGACCGCACTTGGCGGTAACTTCATGGAAACCCAGTGGGAAGACGTTTCAACTGCTGTGCACGTATCGGCCTACTCTCTGAAGTCGATCACCACCGCAGCTAAGCCACTACTAAAGTCGGGTTCCTCCATTGTTGGCTTGACTTTTGACGCCTCGGTTTCATGGCCGGTTTACGACTGGATGGGCGTTGCCAAGGCGGCCTTCGAGTCCACCTCGCGTTACCTCGCTCGCTACCTAGGCAAAGATGGCATTCGCGTCAACTTGATTTCGGCTGGTCCACTTCGCACCACCGCCGCAAAGGGAATTCCTGGCTTTGCCACGATGGAAGAAATCTGGGTCGAACGCGCTCCGCTGCACTGGGAGCTTGCCGACACCGAGCCTGCAGCTCGCGGAATCATCGGCTTGCTAAGCGACTGGTTCCCGGCCACCACCGGCGAAATCGTGCACGTCGACGGCGGTCTGCACTCGACCGGACAGTAATACTTCAAAAAGAAAAAGGGCACCCAAGTGGTGCCCTTTTTTGCTATCTACGGTCTTGGCAGGAGCGGAATTAGCTCCGCTAGCGACGTAGATCCAATAACTAGGTTGGCCTTATCGCGAACCAGGGGCTTGGCATTGAATGCAACACCTAACCCAGCTTCACGCATCATGCCTAGATCATTAGCGCCATCACCCACGGCGATGGTCTGGGTTTGCGTAAGTCCGTGCGCAGCGGCCCATTCGCCCAGTGCAGTTGTCTTTGCATCTCGATCGATGATGCTGCCGGTAACCCGACCGGTTAGCTGGCCGTTCAAAATCTCTAGCTCATTCGCTCGCCAATGATCCAAACCCAATCGAGCGGCGAGCGGTTCGAGCAGCTGGTTGAATCCGCCGGATACCGCTCCAACGACCCCGCCCCGCTCATGAATCGCATCAATCAAATCCTGAACGCCATCAGTGGGTTGAATGCGAGCATAGGTTTCTGCGATCACCGACTCGGGCAGCCCGGCCAATTTTGCGACTCTCTCACGCAGGGATTCGGAAAAGTCGAGTTCGCCACGCATGGCTCGTTCGGTAACCTCGGCAACCTCGGCGCGCACGCCAGCGCAATCGGCAAGTAATTCGATAACTTCGTCTTTGATCAGTGTCGAATCGACATCAAAGACCACTAAAAACCTGGTCACGGATTGACGACTACGCCCTTGCCAACCACGGTGATACCCGAATCGGTGACCGTAAATCCGCGATCTAGGTCACGCTGGCGGTCGATACCCACCATTGCGCCATCGGTTACCACAACGCTCTTATCCAAGATCGCACGACGCACGGTCGCGTTTCGACCGATCTGAACACCGTCAAGCAAAACCGAATCGGTAACCAACGCGTGCGAATTCACCTTGACCCAAGGCGACAGAACAGATCGCTCGACCACGCCACCCGAAACCACAGTGCCGAGAGACACGATGGAATCGGTGGTGCGCCCTTGGTTGCCTTCGCCGTCGTGCACAAACTTTGCCGGCGGAAGGTTGATCTGCTGGGTGAAGATCGGCCACTCGGAGTTGTAAAGGTTGAACACCGGCATGACCGAGATAAGGTCCATGTGAGCGTCGTAGTAGGAGTCGATTGTTCCTACGTCGCGCCAATAGCTGTGATCGCGCTCGGTGGAACCAGGAATTTGGTTGTAGGTGAAGTCATAGACGCCCGCATCATCGCGCTCAACCATGTATGGAACGATGTCGCCACCCATGTCGTGGCTGGAATCCTCTAGTTCACCATCTCGCTCGATCGCTTCAATCAGGGCGGATGCGGTAAAAACATAGTTTCCCATCGAGGCAAGCACCTCATTGGGGGAGTCAGGTAAGCCTTTAGGGTCGTTAGGCTTCTCGCGGAAGGCCGCGATGCGCTTCGAATTCTTAGGGTCTACCTCGATCACGCCGAACTGGTTGGCAAGCGACATTGGCTGTCGAATGGCGGCCACGGTAACACCCTTACCCGATTCGATGTGAGCCTCAATCATCTGAGCGAAGTCCATTCGGTAAACGTGATCTGCACCAACGACGACAACGATGTCTGGGCGTTCGTCGCTTAGTAGGTTCATGCTTTGCAAAATCGCATCCGCGCTACCGCTGAACCAGCGCTTTCCTAGGCGCTGCTGAGCCGGAACAGAGGCAACGTAGGAACCGAGCAGAGGAGACATGCGCCAGGTTTGCGAGATGTGGCGGTCGAGTGAGTGTGACTTGTACTGGGTGAGAACAACGATTCGTCGCATGCCCGAGTTGACCAGGTTGGACAGAGCAAAGTCGATCAGGCGATAAGAACCACCAAATGGCACGGCTGGTTTGGCACGATCGGCGGTTAGCGGCATGAGGCGCTTGCCTTCGCCACCGGCGAGAACCATGCCGAAGATTCGTTGTTGCGTATTCATAGCCAAATGTTATTGCTAAATCACCTAAGCAACATCAAAATCAGTAATCTTGTGACATGCGCATAGACCTAATCACCAAAGAGTATCCGCCCTTTATTTATGGGGGAGCAGGCGTGCATGTGGCTGAATTGGTGAGGGTGCTGCGTGAGCACATCGAGGTTCAGGTGCGTTGCTTCGGTGACGACCGTAATGAAACCGATACCAAATCGTATGGTCACTCGAGCGCGTTCGATGGTGCAAACGCTGCGCTTCAGACCATGGCGACCGACCTTGCCATGGTTTCGGACATCGCTGGAGCGTATCTGGTGCATTCGCACACCTGGTACGCGAACTTCGCCGGACACGTCGCTTCAAAACTCCACGGCATCCCGCATCTGATCACGGCGCACAGTCTCGAGCCACTTCGCCCATGGAAAGAGGAGCAGCTCGGTGGCGGATACCGAGTGTCTTCCTGGGTCGAAAAGAGTGCCTACGAATCGGCTGCCAAAATCATTGCCGTATCGCACGGCATGCGAGAGGACATCCTCCGCGCATATCCAGACATCGACCCAAACAAGGTCACTGTCGTGCACAACGGAATCGACCTAGCCGCCTTCCAAACCACTCGAGACGACGATGCAGTTCGTGCTCTAGGCATAAATCCGGATGCTCGCTCGGTGGTTTTCGTGGGTCGAATCACCCAGCAAAAGGGTCTTCCATATCTTCTAAAGGCAGCTAAAGAACTGCCAGCCGACGTTCAGCTCGTGCTCTGCGCCGGTGCACCAGACACCAAAGAGATTCAAACGGTAGTGACCGATTTGGTTGAGGAGCTACGCAAGACCCGCGACAACGTGATTTGGGTAGAAAAGCACCTGAGCCGCCCCGAACTCATTGCTGTGCTCTCTTCGGCAACCGTTTTTGCTTGTCCGTCGATTTATGAACCACTAGGCATCGTCAACCTAGAGGCGATGGCCTGTTCAATTCCAGTTGTGGCTACGGCTACGGGAGGCATCCCCGAGGTTGTCGCGCACGGTGAAACCGGCCTGTTGGTTCCGATCGAGCAACTTCAAGACGGTTCGGGCAAGCCACTAAACGAGGACAAGTTTGTGAGCGACTTCGCTGCCGCCTTGAATCAAATGCTAGAGCAAGAGGACCTTGGTGGTTTCGGGGCAGCAGGGCGCCGACGGGTTGAAGATCATTTCTCCTGGGATGCGATTGCCGCCGACACCATCAAGGTGTACCGCGAAGCCATCGAAAACTTCGCTTAGGATACAGCGGTGAGCACCGTAATCAACTTCAATGACGTTTCGCTCGTTCGAGACGGCAAGCCAATCCTGGATCGAATCGATTGGCAGGTTGATGACTCGCAGCGTTGGGTAATCATCGGCCCAAATGGTGCGGGAAAAACCTCGCTCCTGAGGCTGGCCGCCGCTCAGCTTCACCCGACCACCGGAGATGCCGAGATTCTTGGTGAGCGACTTGGTGAGGTCAACGTTTTTGAGCTTCGTACCAGAATCGGATTCGCCTCGAGCGCGCTGGCTGCCCACATTCCGAACTCTGAAACCGTATTGGACGCGGTTATGACGGCTGCCTACGCTGTGACGGGTCGCTGGAACGAAAAATATGACGAGATCGATGAGCGACGCGCTCGACGAGTTTTAGCCGAGTGGCATCTTCAAGACTTCGCCGATCGAGCCTTCGGAACGCTCTCTGATGGTGAACGAAAACGCACTCAGATTGCTCGCAGCGTAATGACCGACCCTGAATTGCTACTTCTCGACGAACCAGTTGCCAGCCTAGATTTGGCCGCCAGAGAGTCGACCATCAAAATCATTGGTTCCTACGCCAGTGCACCAGAAGCTCCAGCCATCGTGATGGTTACGCACCACCTTGAAGAGATCCCAGCTGGCTTCACTCACGCACTCTTACTGAGCCAAGGCAAGGTTTTTGCAGCCGGTGAAATCGCGTCGACCATCACTTCGGAGAAAATTAGCGAAGCCTTCGGGCTATCTATCTCGGTAGATTCGGTCAACGGTAGGTATCGCGCAATCGCGCACTAGTCTGGTATAGTTGTCCCTTGGTGCCATCGCACCGAGAATCCCTGGCAAAACTGCCAACCCAATACTTTAGGAAGTTTTCTAATGAAGGCCGACATTCACCCAAAGTACGAGCAGATCGTATTCCGTGACCTTGCTTCGGGCGTTGCATTCTTGACTCGCTCGACCGTCACCTCGAACAAGACCATCGAATGGGAAGACGGAAACACCTATCCGGTGTTCGACGTGGAAATCTCGTCGGCTTCGCACCCGTTCTACACAGGTAAGCAGCGCATCATGGACTCGGCCGGTCGTGTGGAGAAGTTCAACACCCGCTACAAGGGCTTCGGAGCCTAAAGAAGTTTCTCAAAAGACCCGCGTCGGCGGGTCTTTTGCTTTAATCGTTGAGCTTCAGCGGCCAGCCGAGTTTTGACCTAAACGATGGATCCTTGCCCTGCATGAATCGTTCGAAGTCGAGGTCGAGATCCTTACTCCATTCCACCTGTAACCGGTGAAGTTCATGAGCATCCATTGACAGCCTTTTGGAAAACTTGCGGGCGATTTCTTGAGCAACTCGACCGGCAGCCACCGCATCTGCGGTGGCGTTGTGGGCATCGGTAAGTGGCACACCGTAGTGGCTGGCGGTCAATTCCAGACGACGCTTTCCTCCGCGGTACCGATCAAGGTACTTGTCGATCACTAGGGGATCGATGATTGGCGCAGGGTTCTCTAGAGGCTTCAGACCGTGGCGCAACGCCTCATAGTGCAAAATGGTGAAGTCGTAAGGGGCGTTGTAGGCAACGACTGGAATTCCATCGTCGAAAAACGCCTGCAGTTGAGCAATCACTTCTTTGACGACGGTAGCGGCATCTGCGCCATCGCGTTGAGCCTTTTCATCGTCAATGCCATGAACCGAAGTTGCGACTTCTGGGATTGGCACTCCTGGATTTGCTAACCACTCAACCTGCTGGCCAACTACCCTTCCGGTTTCGTCGATGACGGTCGCACAGGCCGTCACGATTCGCGCATCCGAAAGCACGAGTCCGGTGGTTTCGAGGTCGAAAACGGCGAGGCGAGTGGCCCAGGCTGGTAGCGGCTCTTTTGGCATTTCAAAAAGTGAAGTCACGATTGAAGACTATCCGCGAGAACCGACAGTGAGGGCTAAGCCAGACCGGTTCCTCTAGCGACCTCGGTCGCGGCGACCGAGTGGTTCAAAGTGAAAATGTGCAGCCCCGGAGCACCGGCCTCGAGTAGCTGGCGGCCGAAATCGATTGTGAAGTCCATGCCAATCCGGCGCGAATCTTCATCGGAGGCGTCTTCCAACTTCGAAACCAATTTGGTCGGAACTTCCGCTCCACTCATTTGAGCCATGCGAAGTACCTGCTTGGCATTCGAAATCGGCATCAACCCCGGCACAATCGGCATTTCGATGCCGGCGGCGACACAACGAGCAAGCAGATCAAAATAGGTTTCAACTTTGAAGAAAAGCTGGGTTACCGCGAAACTGGCTCCTGCCTCTGCCTTTAGTTTCAGTACTCGAACATCGTGGTCCATGTCAGGAGACTCGGGATGGACCTCGGGAAAGGCGCCGACGCCGATATCCAGCGACGATGCACTTGCGGCAAGCTCGACGAGGTCAAGAGCGGTCTTTAGTTCGCCATGCGCGAGTGCTTCGGGGGCATCTTTCGGCGCATCGCCACGGATGGCGAGAATCGCAGCCACGCCCACATCTTCGAAAGTTCGAATGATTTCCAACGAGGATGCTTTAGATGCCCCCACGCAGGTGAGATGCCCGATTGTCGGCACATGAGGAGCCATGCGCTCAACCACCGAAAGGCTGCGTGCACGATTTGATCCGCCTGCTCCATATGTAACCGAAACGAAATCGGGGGAGAGCTCCATGAGCGAATCGAACGAACGAAATAATGATTCGGCGCCGGCGTCATCCTTAGGTGGAAAGTACTCAAACGAGAGGGTCGGCTTGGCCTTTGACTTGCCCTCGCGAAGGATGTTTTTGATGCTGGAAATGGCTGCCTCAGAAGAGAAAACGGATGCGGTAACCAAAAGTTTATCGGCTGTCTGAAGGTTACAATTTAGGTTCATGTTCTCACCACGCTCACAATCACTAATTGACGCCATTTCGACCCGCGTCGTGGTCGCCGATGGCGCCATGGGAACCATGATTCAAGCTGCCGGGCCAAGCCTCGCTGACTTTGAGGGCCACGAAGGCTGCAACGAAATCCTTAACATCACCAGGCCAGAGATTATCTCCGCGATTCATAAGCGCTACCTGGATGCTGGGTCAGAGGCGATCGAAACCAACACCTTCGGCGCAAACTGGGCAAACCTCGCCGAATACGGCATTGAATCTCGCATCGAAGAACTAGCCGAGGCTGGTGCAAAGATCGCCCGTGAAACCGCGGATGACTTTGCTACGGCGGCAAAGCCTCGATGGGTGCTGGGGTCCGTCGGCCCCGGAACAAAACTTCCGACGCTGGGCCACGCGCCATTCTCGCAACTTCGTGATGCCTACCAGGCTCAGGTTCGTGGGCTGATTCGCGGTGGCTGTGACGCCGTGTTGATCGAAACCGCACAGGACCTACTGCAAGCGAAGAGCGCGGTGATTGGCGCAAAGCGTGCCATGAGCGAACTCGGCCAGCGAATCCCAATCATTGTTTCGGTAACCATCGAAACAACCGGAACCATGCTGCTTGGCTCCGAAATCGGCGCAGCATTGACAGCGCTTGCTGCTCTAGGCATTGATTCGATCGGCCTGAACTGCGCGACCGGACCAACGGAAATGAGTGAGCACCTCCGTTACCTGGCAAAATATTCAAAACTTCCGCTCGTGGTCATGCCTAACGCCGGGCTACCTGTGCTCACATCCGAAGGCGCTCACTACCCACTTTCGGCCCCAGAGCTAGCGTCGGCGCAGTTGCAGTTCGTTCGTGAATACGGTGCCGGTTTGGTTGGCGGATGCTGTGGCACAACACCAGAGCACATCGCGGCTTTGGCACTGGCCGTCGCAGCTAAGGCACCTTCACGTCCGGCGTGGACCAACGACCCAGGTCTTTCAAGCCTTTACCAGCACCAACCCTTCGACCAAACGATGACTTATCTGTCGATCGGTGAAAGAACCAATGCCAATGGCTCGAAAGCCTTTCGCGACGCGATGCTCGCCGAAAATTGGGATGAATGTCTCGAAATCGCAAAATCGCAAACCCGTGAAGGCGCCCACGCTCTTGACCTTTGCGTCGACTACGTCGGTCGCGATTCGGTTCGCGACATGCGAGAGCTTGCCGCCCGTCTGGTGACTTCAACCACGTTGCCGATTGTCCTCGACTCCACAGAACCGGCCGTTCTCGAAGCGGGTCTCGAGTGCATCGGTGGGCGAGTAATGATCAACTCGGTCAACTACGAAGATGGCGATGGTGCAAACTCCAGGTTTGGCAAGATCATGCCGATGGTGAAGGAGCACGGCGCGGCCGTAGTGGCACTGACCATTGACGAAGAAGGTCAGGCACGTACCGCTGACACCAAGTTCACAATTGCCAAGCGCCTGATCGAAGATCTCACCGAAAACTGGGGACTGAGCTTAGCTGACATCGTGGTCGACACCTTGACCTTCCCGATTGCTACCGGCCAAGACGAAACCCGACGTGACGGGCTGGAGACTATCGAAGCGATCCGCCGACTAAACGAGGCCTACCCTGGGGTTCAAACCACCTTGGGTATTTCAAACATTTCCTTTGGCCTAAGCCCAGCGGCTCGACACGTACTCAACTCGGTTTTCTTGCACGAATGCGTCAACGCCGGGCTCACCTCTGCGATTGTGCACGCGGCGCGAATCATGCCGTTGTCGCAGATTCCGCAGTCGCAGCAGCAGGTTGCTCTCGATCTCATCTACGACCGCCGTGAATACGACGCCGAAGGCATCGTGACATTCGATCCATTGAGCAAACTGCTCGACGAATTTTCTGGTGTGGATTCAACCGCTGCGAAGACCAGCCGTGCCGCCGAGCTTGCCGCTATGCCGCTGACCGATCGCCTCAAGCAGCGCATCATCGACGGTGAGAAGAAGGGCCTTGAGCTAGACCTAGACCAGGCGCTTGCCGAGGGTTACACCGCACTTCAGGTGATCAACGATTTCTTGCTGGCCGGAATGCAGACCGTAGGCGAACTGTTCGGATCGGGTCAGATGCAGCTACCTTTCGTGCTTCAGAGTGCCGAAGTCATGAAGGCCTCTGTCGCCTACCTAGAACCACAGATCGAGAAAACCGAGGATTCTGGTAAGGGTCGCATCCTGCTCGCCACGGTGCGAGGTGACGTACACGATATCGGCAAGAACCTGGTCGACATCATCCTGAGCAATAACGGATTTGAAACCGTAAACATCGGCATCAAGCAGACGGTGAATGACATTTTGTCGGCGGCCGAGGAGCATCGCGTAGATGTGATTGGTATGAGCGGTTTGCTGGTGAAGTCGACACAGGTTATGCGAGAGAACCTCGAAGAAATGAACTTGCGTGGCGTCTCGGCGCGCTGGCCGGTGATTTTGGGTGGAGCAGCACTAACCCGCGCATTCGTCGAACAAGACCTTGCTGAAATCTACGAAGGCGAGGTGCGCTACGCTCGTGACGCCTTCGAAGGCCTTCGACTGATGGACGCCTTGGTCAAGTTCAAACGCGGCGAGGAACATGAACTGCCTCCGCTAAAGCAGCGGGTCACACCTCGAGGCAATCTGCTCGAGCGAACTTCGCCTGAAAATATGCCAGCGCGATCGGATGTCGCCATTGATAACCGAGTGCCAACGCCTCCATTCTGGGGAACACGCGTGGTCAAGGGTATTCCGCTGCGTGACTATTCGGCCTTCTTAGACGAACGCGCCACCTTCATGGGACAGTGGGGTCTGAAACCAGGCCGAGGTGCTGAGGGTGCCAGCTATGAAGACTTGGTCGAAACCGATGGGCGTCCGAGGCTTCGGTATTGGCTCGACCGAATCCAAACCGAAGGGTTGCTTGAAGCGGCAGTGGTTTACGGATACTTCCCTGCGGTCTCTGACGGCGATGATCTGGTCATCCTGCACCATGATCAAAGCGGAGCGACCGATGGTGGTAGTGGCGGAATTGCCGGAACCGAGCGCATGCGTTTTAGCTTTCCGAGACAATCTCGCGACCGACACCTGTGCCTAAGTGACTTCGTTGCTCCAAAAGATTCGGGTCGCATCGATGTGGTTCCGTTCCAGCTGGTCACGATGGGAAATCGGATTTCAGAATTCGCCAATGACCTCTACGCCCGAAACGAATATCGCGACTACCTTGAGATTCACGGGCTTTCGGTTCAGCTCACCGAGGCACTGGCAGAATTCTGGCACCAACGCGTGCGCGCAGACTTGGGGTTTGATTCAGAGGAGCCGAGCCGCGTGGAAGCTTTATTCGATCTCGAATATCGAGGGGCGCGCTACTCATTCGGCTATCCGGCTTGCCCGAATCTCGAAGATCGCATCAAGCTGGTGGAGTTACTCAAACCGGAATCGATAGGCGTTACCCTCTCCGAGGAACTGCAGCTGCATCCGGAGCAGTCCACCGATGCGATGATTTTGCACCACCCCGAGGCCAAGTACTTCTCGGTATAGACTCTAGAAAACGGGGGTTTTCATGAACAAAATTTCAGTCACCGAACAGTTCGCCAATTCTGCTATTGCCAGATCTGAACAGCGCGAAATCAAGACATCATTCGGCAAATCGCCAGTCTGGGTTTATCCGGCCAGTGCAAAGAAACTCGGGAGCATTGTTTTCGTTCACGGGTATCGAGGAACCCACGAGGGGGTCGAACCAATCGTTGGCGCTCTTCCGGAATTCGATTGCTATGTTCCCGAACTCCCAGGATTCGGTCACGCCGAAGCCATGGCGGTAGAACACAACCTAACCAACTACAGCAATTGGCTCGACGAGTTCATCAAGGAACTCAAGCTCAGCGGAGACGTAACTTACTTCGGGCATTCGTTCGGCACCATCATTTTGGGTAAATACATCGTCAATAGCTCAGATAAGACTCGACTGGCGCTATTGAACCCGGTTTCGGCCTGGCCGATGCGCGGACCCCGCAAGATCATGACGAAGGTCTCACTGGTTTGGTATCGCCTAGCGGCTCGTGTTCCCGAGGGAATCGGTCGATGGATGCTCAGCCACCCAATCGTCATTTGGCTAGTCACCAACATGCTCTACAAGGGCAAAGACCCTGTTCTTAAAGACTGGATTCACGCACAGCACAAAGCGCACTTCAGCAAATTTGCCAATGCCAAGATGGCCGAAGAATCGTTTGATGCCTCTAATGCCGAAAACATGAGTGAATTTTCCGAGCGTATCGATCAGCCTGTCCTGTTGATCTGTGCCGATCGCGATGACATCACTTCGATCGAAAACCAGCGCAAGGTCGCACCCACCTATAAGAACGCCACCTACGTGGAGCTACTCGGCACCGGTCACTTACCGCACTACGAACACGTAGCCACGGTTGCACAACATGTTCGAGAATTCGTCAAAATAAACCTGTGACTTTTTTCTTTGATGCTCGGTTCATCCGCTTGGATCATCACGACGGCATCAGCCGCTTCACGGCGAACTTGTGCAGCGAAGTTTCGAGAATTATTCCGACAACAGCAATAGTCAGTCACCCGCAGCAGCTTCGATTTCTTCCCGAAGGCATCGCCCACGTAATCGAGAGTCCGGTCGACTCGTTTCGCGAGATAGGTTTCGCAAGACGGATGAATCGAAGAGGCGCAACCGTCGTCTTTTCACCCATGCAAACCACTGGGTCGCTCGGTAAGCGATTCAAGCTGATTTTGACGATCCACGATCTGATTTATTACCAACACCGCCAACCACCTAAGCGATTTAGCCTGCTGGTGCGTTTGCTGTGGCGTCTGTACCATCTAACTTTTGTGCCAGCGCGTTGGATACTGGCGAAGGCTGATGCGGTGGTGACCGTGAGTAAGGCGACTGCAGCGCTTATGAAGCGACATCGCCTGTATCGAGGAGGAATCACCGTTGTTCCGAATTCGGTTGAAGCCAACTTCTTGAGTAGCGGCGAAAACCATAATCGCGACAAGAACTTGGTCTACATGGGCACCTACATGGGATACAAAAACGTCGAAACCCTGATTCAAGCCGCGGGCTTGTTACCCGATTGGACGCTGCATCTGGTGGGTTCTATCGAATCCTCGCGAAAACAAGATTTATCGCGAATGATCCATTCGACGGGAGCAAACGTGGTTTTCCACGGGCCGCTATCGGATGCCGAATATATCGACCTGCTCGACAGGTCTCGGTTGTTTGTTTCAGCGAGTCAGGCCGAAGGTTTCGGAATTCCGGTGCTCGAGGCCATGTCTCGGGGTACTGGATGCGTGCTGAGTGACATCCCCGCGTTTCGCGAAGTGGCTGGGGGAGCAGCGCTCTACTTTGAGGCGCTTGACCATGAAGATTGTGCCGAAAAAATCCTTCTGGCCGAAGAGTCGCTCGGGATTTTGCAAACCATGGGCAAAACGCAACTCCAGCAGTTCTCCTGGCAAAAATCTGCTCAAGAACTATCCGATTTGGTCAAATCGATCTAAGAGCCAAGTGAAACCGGGTTGTAGTAATCGACCGACCAGATGCCGTTTCGATAAGCCAGTTTTGTAAGGCTGGCATTGGCAAAACGATCTCCGTCTAGCGGAAGCGTGCGTTGACTAACTACACGAACCAGTTTGCGAATGAATGCGCCGTGTGACACCGCTAGAACCCGTTTGCCGGCGTATTCGAGTGCGAGCCAGTCTAGAAGTCCGCGAGCGCGCACCTCGAGTTCCTGTAGCGTTTCTAACCCCTGTACCTGTTGGCCTGCGTCATGCGACTTTTTCCACTCGTGATAGTTGAGTCCTTCTGCCTCTCCAAACGCCCGTTCGAGCAGCAGGTCAGTCACCTGCACTTCACCAAGCGCATTCCCGTCGGCGATGATGCGAGCGGTGTCGCGGGCTCTTGAAAGCGGAGAAGAAAGCACCAGATCCCAGTCTCGAGCGTCGATGTTTCTAGAAGCGGTGACTGCCTGCTTGATACCGAGCTCGTTGAGTGGAATGTCGCTGGTGCCTTGAAGCTTCGAGGCCACGTTCCAATCTGTCTCTCCGTGCCTAATTAGCCCGACAATCAGATCCGCCATCCCTAACCTTTCGCTACCGAACAAGTGTAACTTTGACGAGTGATCAAGTATCTAGGCTCGAAACGCACGCTTGTGCCGCTGCTGAGCAGCATCGCGGTAGCTGCCGAGGCTAGATCTGCAATTGATCTGTTTACCGGCACCACGCGGGTGGCGAAAAGCTTCAAACAACTTGGCGCATCGGTAACCGCAGTGGATACGGCTAGCTATTCGGAAGTATTCGCTAAAACCTGGATTGAACTTGATTCAACATCGGTGAATCAGGCGGAGCTTTTAGACGCCATCGAGGAACTCAATCACATTCCCGGGCAGGCCGGATACTTCACCAAGGTGTTCTGCGAAGACGCGCGCTACTTTCAGCCACATAACGGCGAGCGCATCGATGCCATCCGCGATCACATCGAGGCTAAGTACAGCAACACTTGGCTTTACTACCCGCTACTAGCCAGCCTGCTGCTTGCCGCCGATCGAGTGGATTCGACCACCGGCGTTCAAATGGCCTACCTCAAGAGCTGGTCTAGGCGGTCGGCAGCAGATCTGCGGCTAACCGACCCGGAATTACTGCCCGGGGCTGGACGCTCAATCAGGGGAGACGCACTCGAAGTGACTCCCATGTTGCCGCCAGCCGACCTGGCTTATTTGGATCCGCCTTATAACCAGCATCGTTACTTTGCCAACTACCACATCTGGGAGACCCTAGTGCGTTGGGATGCACCGGACCGCTACGGCATCGCCAACAAGCGACTGGATGTTCGAACTCCGCAAACGAAAAGCAAGTTCAACTCGAAGCCGGCCATGCCATTAGCGCTGGCCGAGATCATTCGCAGCGTCCCGGCGGAAACCATTGTGCTCAGCTACAACAACGAAGCCTGGCTCTCAAAGGATGAACTAATCGAGCTGCTCGGTACGCGCGGTCATGTGGGGTCGATAGATGTCGATTTCAAGCGCTACATCGGATCACAAATCGGCGTTTACAACAAAGCGGGCGAGCGAGTCGGCAGCCCGGGGGCTAAACGCAATACTGAACACGTCCTCATCGCCGGGGATAAGGCCCGCGTGGAGCGCATTCTGAAACAGGTAAAGACTGCGTAACGAGGCCTCTAGAAGGCGCAAGCGCTCAATAGACTTTCCTCAAGTCAGCCTTGGGAGTGTGCATCTTGTCGAACAGCCTCTTTGAAACCACTCGTGCCACGCTCGAAAACTCGCTGAACCTGCAAGAACGCAGCGACCTTGACCTGCTCGACCGCTTCGATCGCTATGGCGAAGACCTCGTTGAGTCCATTTCCGAGGTATATGAAGCCGAGTCAACCCTCAAGTCACTGATCGAGGTAATGGTCGCCACCCTAAAGGCCCGTTCTAGCGAGTTAGTCGCCCGAGACCGCCAGCGCGTACTTGAACCTGACTGGTTTCAAAAGGCCGACACCATCGGATACGTGTGCTACACCGACCTGTTCGACAAGAACCTAGAGGGGCTTCGCTCACGAATCGATTACCTACGTGGATTAGGCATTACCTATCTGCACCTGATGCCGATACTGGAGCCGCGCGAGGGTGAAAACGATGGCGGCTACGCGGTGCGCGACTATCGCTCGCTGCGCAAAGACCTTGGCACCATGTCCGAACTGAAAGCTACGGCGACCGAGCTGCACGAATCTGGCATTTCGCTGACCCTCGACCTTGTTCTAAACCACGTGGCTCAAGAGCATGACTGGGCCGTACGAGCGAAACGCGGCGAGCAAAAATACCGCGACTATTTCTACATCTACCCTGATCGCGAGGTTCCCGACCAGTTCGAGGCAACCTTGCCAGAGGTCTTCCCCGACTTCGCGCCGGGAAATTTCACCTGGGATGATCAACTAAACGCCTGGGTATGGACCACCTTCAACTCGTACCAGTGGGATGTGAACTGGAGTAATCCGGCGGTGTTCTGCGAGTTCGCAGACATCATCGGCAACCTTGCCAACCACGGAGTCGACTGCCTGCGCCTAGATGCAATCGCATTCATCTGGAAGCGAATGGGAACCAACTGCCAGAGTCAGCCAGAGGTGCACGCCATCACGCAAGCGCTACGTTCATTCGCGCGAATCGTCACGCCGGCACTGATCTTCAAGGCTGAGGCCATTGTTGGCCCCGGCGAGGTTGGAGCCTTTCTCGGTGAAGGCAAACGTGCCGGTAAGGTCAGCGACCTGGCGTATCACAACAGCCTCATGGTGCAGATTTGGTCATCCATCGCATCGAAAGACACTCGACTTCTTGAGGTAGCTCTATCTCGATTCAAATCCTTGCCAAACAACGCCGCCTGGGGAATCTATCTGCGTTGCCACGACGACATCGGATGGGCCATTGATGACAGCGACGCCCAGCGACTTGGGCTCAGTGGGCATGAACACCGAATGTTTCTCGCCGACTATTACACGGGCAAGTTCTATGGCTCGGAAGCCAGGGGAGTGGACTTCCAGATCGATGCCAATTCGGGTGAGCGTCGCACATCGGGAACCGCTGCATCACTAGCTGGCATAGAGTCGGCGGCCGAATCCGGCGATTCCCAACGCATCGCACTCGCCATAAACCGTTACATGTGTGCGTACTCGATGGTGTTTGGCTGGGGCGGCATCCCGTTGCTATACATGGGCGATGAAATCGGGCTCTTCAACGACTACGACTACGTCCAAGACCCGGTTAAAGCTGCCGATAGCCGTTGGATCAACCGGCCGAAAATGGACTGGACAACGGGAGAGGCTGCCGCCTCAGGTTCAATCGATTGGCAAGTTCCCGGCCAGATTCGCAATCGGATGCAAAGACTCATTGACGCGAGAAAGTCACTGCCGCAACTGCACGCGGCAACAAACACGGTTGCCCGCTGCGGTCGAGGCGCTGGACTCATCTTGTTCGAACGCCACCACCCAGCAGGAAATCTTCTACAGATCTACAATCTGAACGATTCAAACCGCTGGGTCGGAGCGGACGAGATGATGGGAATGAACGGTTGGGTCGTCGATGCCCTCACGGGAGAGCATCTTGATGCTCGAGATGGGCTTCAGTTGCACCCGTATCAGTCGCGCTGGCTGGTGCTGCCCGCATAGGTAAAAAAAAGCCTGGTCTTACGACCAGGCTTTTTTGTGTCCGAAGGGGGACTTGAACCCCCACCCTCTAACGAGGACTAGCACCTCAAGCTAGCGCGTCTGCCATTCCGCCACCCGGACGAGGTATCGCTCTCACGAGCAACGAGCCTTTACATTACCAGATTAGCCATACCTTCAAACTACCCCATCGGTTAGAAAACGGCAGGCTAATCTGG
>JBJTMF010000031.1:0-3828 GCA_046063405.1 Microbacteriaceae bacterium | reverse complement strand
CACCTTCTATGAGTGGCCGGTAAGTCAGCCGAAGGCCGTCGTGCAGATCTCTCACGGACTCGGCGAGCATGCCCGACGCTGGGACGACATGGCCATGGAACTGAACCGCGCCGGCTACACGGTCTACGCCGATGACCACCGCGGGCATGGCCTGACCGGTGAGAGCCAACTTGCGAACGGCAACATCAAACGCATGGGAAACCTCGGAACGGGCGGGTTGCCCGCAGCCTACGAGCAGGTGCACGATTTCACCAAGTTGATCAAGTCGGAGCATCCGCAACTGCCGCTGATTCTGCTCGGCCACTCATACGGTTCGTTCATCGCACAAAAAATCATCAAGAAATATTCGGATGACTACGCAGCCGTCGTGCTTTCGGGTTCGTCGCTGATGTCGCCGTTCTACCTCAACCTGGGCAAACTGAACAAGAATTGGCAGGATACTCCCGACGCGAGTGGATTCGAATGGCTGTCGAGTGATGAAACGGTGGGCCGCAAGTTTGCCGCCGACGATCTAACGTTCTATGCCGATGCACTCCGCCTTTTCGGCGTGCGCGATGCACTAAAGCTTTTCCAGAAACCGAAAGAAACCATTCGCCCAGACCTGCCGATTCTGATTATGTTCGGCGAAGACGACCCGGTTGGTGGTGTTCGCTCCAACGAAGCACTGGCCAAGGCGTATTTGAAGGCCGGACTGACCAACATTCATATGATCAGTTACCAGGGCGCACGTCACGAGATTTTCAACGAGACGAAAAAGCGCGAAGCCGTAGATGACGTGCTGGAATTTATCGGCGAGGTTACTGGCAGGCTCATCGAGGGTGTAATCGATGGGCTAGGCGACGGCCTTTAGCCGTTGTTGTGGTGCTCGCGCTTGCGCACCTGGCAAGCCGCGACTGCCTCTTCGATTGAGTTGAGTAGCAGGTCGTGAGTTTCTGGGTGTCGCTGCATCCACATCACGGTGTAAGAGCAAACCGGAACAATCTTGTCTTTGCCGTTCGCGCGAACATCGTCAATCGCTCCTTGCATCAGGATGCCCGCTAGCTGCTTGCCCTGGTGAGCCGGGTCAACCTCGGTGTGCACGAAGTGAATTTCGCCCGGCATGCGCGTGTAGTCGGCGTGGCCGACCTTCTCTCCATCCAGCCAAATTTCGTAGCGGTTAAGTTCGGTGTTGTGAGTGACGGTAGCGCTCATGCTGTTAATCTCTTCCTGTGCTGAAGAACAAATTATTCGAGGGAGATAACCTCTCTGTTCTGAAGTCTATGCCCGACGAATCGGTGCAACTTATTTATGTCGACCCTCCGTTCAACACCGGTCGCAAACAGCAGCGCGGAGCAGCGACCACCAAACGCAGCGAAACCGGTGGTCGAATCGGATTCAAAGGACAGCGCTACGAAACCGTGCGCGAAACCGTTCTGAGTTACGATGACGAATTCTCTGACTATTGGGGTTTTCTAGAGCCTCGCCTAGAGCAAGCCTGGCGTGTGCTTTCGCAGACCGGCACTCTTTATGTTCATCTCGACTACCGCGAGGCTCATTACGCCAAGGTGCTGCTCGATGCCCTTTTCGGTCGCGACAGTTTCTTGAACGAAATCATTTGGGCTTATGACTACGGAGGCAAGCCCAAGAATCGTTGGCCGGCGAAGCACGACACCATTTTGGTTTACGTGAAGAATCCGGATGCCTACTATTTTGATTCGGCCGCTGTCGACCGTGAGCCATACATGGCCCCTGGTTTGGTGACCCCAGAGAAAGCGGCACTTGGCAAGTTGCCGACGGATGTCTGGTGGCACACCATCGTTTCGCCTACCGGCAAAGAGAAGACCGGTTACCCAACTCAAAAGCCAGAAGGCATTCTGCGCCGAGTCATTCAGGCCAGCTCGGCCGAAGGTGACCTGGTGCTTGATTTCTTCGCCGGATCCGGCACCACCGGAGCCGTGGCAGCGAAGTTGGGTCGGCGATTTGTGTTGATCGATCAGAACCCGCAGTCGATCGAAGTTATTCGGCGACGACTGGCTGCCGACGGTGTTGAGTTCGATTACGAGCCGGCAGGCTAGCCACAAAAACCACTGCGAAGGTCAAGGCGATCACTATCGCGCTCATCGCCATCGCCATCCCGTAGTTGTCTCCGCCGGGTCGGCTGATCAGTTGGTAAAGCACGGTAGGCAAGGTTGCCTGACTGCCGTAGGCCAAGAGGCTGGCCGCGCCAAACTCTCCAATCGAAACGATGGCGGCGTAACCAAACGCTGCGGCCACCGCCTCACGAGCCAGAGGTAACTCGATTCGAAAGAAGGCTGTGGTCGAATTCGCGCCATCGGTTGAAGCCTGTTCACCAAGCTCCTCACTCGAGGCCAGCAGAGCCGGGTAAACGATACGCACCACCAGAGGTAGCGCCATCAGCCCTTGAATCAGCGGGACGATCAGCCAGGAGTTTCTAAGCGGTAGCCATCCCGAACCAAAGGTGATCAGATAACCAAAACCGAGCACGATGGTCGAGACTCCGAGCGGCAGAAGAAAGGCGATGTCGAGAACACGCGTGATGAAGCGCGAGTGCTTGTTGGGGTTTGGTCGAGTCAGCAGGTAGGCCACGTAGGTGCCGATCACTCCGGCCAGGGTCGCAGCCACCGCAACGTTGCGCAGTGAGTTTAGGGCGGCCTGACCGAGCGTAATGTCGAGCAGGTCGCGAGCGCCGTGACCACCAAGGTTGATGAAGTTCTCTAGCGTGAACTGACCTTGGTTGTCGATGAATGCGCGACTGACGATTAGTGCCAGAGGAGCGAAAGTCAGCGTGATCGAAATCAGAGTGAGCACCGCCGCTGGCCAGTCTCGTCGGTCGACGCGCTTTTTCGAATCATCAGAATCCTGAACGTCGAAACCCACGCGCCCCCGCATGCCTGAACTACTGATGGCAAACGCTCCAATGCTCAGCAGCGTCTGCAACAAGGCCAAAGCACCGGCCTCCTGCAGGTCGAGAAACTGGTTGGCTGCGAAAGCGATCTCGGTTTCGATTGAGTTGATTAGGCCGCCTCCGAGCACCAAGATCAGTCCGTAACTTGCCGTGCAGTACATGAATACGGTGAACACGCTCGACAAGATCGCGTGGCGAAGTTCGGGCAGGCTCACCGAAAAGAACACCCGAAGTCGACCGGCCCCGGCCAACTCCGCTGCCTCCTCGACATCGAATGAGTGAGAAACCCAGGTGCTACCGACGGTGCGCGTGATGACACTGAAGTTCACAAAAATGTGCGCCGCGATGATCCAGGTGATCGGGCTATCGAAGAGCCCATCCGCCGGTGTGCCACCATGCCAAACATCCTGCCTGCGAAAAACGGTAAAGCCAATAGCCGTGACGATGGTTGGCAACGCGAATGGCACAGTCAAAAGTGCGCGCAAAATTCGAGCGCCCGGTGTGCGCTTTCGGTACAGCACGTAGGCCGCCGGAATCGCCATGATCAAGCAAACCAGCGTCGAAACCGCTGCCTGCCAGATTGTGAGCCAGATGATACCGAGAATTCGTGGCTGGGTTAATGTGGCCGCCCAGTCGCCAACCAGACCTTCGCCGAGCACGCGCGCCATCGGCCAATAGAACAGCACGCCAATTATGAAAATCGGCACCGTCCACAGCAGAAGGCGTTTCAGCATGCGTTATCCCGTAAAGATCGCAGACCACTCTTTTTGCCAACGGCTACGGTTGGCGTCGAAGTCGAGGTTGCTTACATCGACGAATGACGTGGATGCTGGCGCAAGCTTGGCCCAATTCTCGGGAAGCGGCACGGTTTTGTCGATCGGGTAAACGTAGTTGGCTCCCGGCATTGCCGCTTGGAAGTCCTT
>JBJTMF010000030.1:0-22129 GCA_046063405.1 Microbacteriaceae bacterium | reverse complement strand
TCTGGGATGACCGAGTCGACTTTTAGTCCGGCAGCGGTCAACACGGTTACGGCCGCTTCTTGCGTGATTCCCGAAACGACAGGGATTGGTCCGAGCGAAACCTTTAGGTCGATCGAACTTCCCGCCGGAATCTTTGTGCCGTCAGCGCCGGTGTAGTCGAATACCAGTCCGGCAGCGACGGCATCATCGAACCACGCATCGGCGCCACCGAAAACGAATCCCGCTTTGGTGATTTCAATAGTGGCCTGAGCGACATCCAGCCCGTCGAGTTTCGGAGCTGCTTTTAGTTCAGGACCGAGCGAAACCACAATGTTGATTTGCGACCCAGCGAACACGAGAGATCCGGTGCCTGGTTCTGTTCTAATGACCTTGCCCTGGGCTATCTGCCCCGAGTACTCGTTGGTCATGGTGATCTTGGCGTCGAGATTGCCTAGTGCGGTTTGAGCCTGCACCACGGTGCGGCCGGTTACATCCGGCATGGCGCGAAGTGCACCGGGGCCAGCTCCAAACCACCAGCCAAGGCCAGATGCCAAGACAACTACCGCAATCGTCGTGACCAGCCATTTCGAGAATCTTGACTTTCCAAAGGCAGCCAACGCGGCCACGTCTTCGGCCTGTGAATCCTGCGAGATCGATGCACCCAGAACTTCGGTGGTGTTTCCAGATCCGAGTACCATCGTGGCGTTTGATTCGGTCGACAGAACCTGGGTAGCGGCCGCTGGTAAGGATGCCGTTGCGGTGGGCACGGCACGGGCATCAGAAAGAGCCGGCTTGATACCCCGCAGGTATTCGAGCAGTTCGCCTGCATTTTCTGGGCGATCGGAAGGTTCACGCTCGGTAGCCCAAAGCACCAATTCGTCAACTTCAGCGCTAATGCCATTGGCAACCGAACTTGGCGCAGGAACTACCGAATTCACGTGCGCCGCGGCTACTTCGGAAGAATTCCCTCCGGTGAATGGCTGGCGAGCGGTCACCAGTTCAAAAGCGAGAATTCCCATGGCGTAGACATCGCTGCGTTGGTCCCCTCCGCGACCACTCGTGAGTTCAGGCGCAAGGTAGGCCGCGGTGCCAATCAGTGCGGTTGCTTCACTAGCCGAAACCGGCCTCGCCAGGCCAAAATCGCTCAGCTTGATTCTGCCGTCATCGGCGAGTAATACGTTCTCCGGTTTTATGTCGCGATGGATGATTCCAGCGCGGTGAGCGGCGTCTAGCCCTTGAAGAACCTGCTCGATAATGCCAATCGCCTTGGCCTCGGGGATGCTTTGGAATTCATTAAGTACATCGCGAAGCGTGCGCCCGGCCACATATTCCATCACCAGGTACGGTGACCCAGAGTCGACGCCCTGGTCAAAAATGTTCACCAAATTAGGGTGATTGAGCCTCGCCGCCATAAGGGCCTCACGGTGAAAGCTTTCTAGGAAGCTAGCATCTTGGGCCAAGTGCGGGTGGATGATTTTGATGGCAACCTGGCGTTGAAGTCTGGTGTCTTCGGCAAGGAATACCTTGGCCATGCCCCCTTGGGCTAACGGCCGAATGATTCGGTAACGTTCGCCAAGCATTCGCTCGAAAATGGGGGAGTTATTCATCAGGTAAAGGATACCGCTTAGGCTTCGGGGGTTAGCCTTGGGTCGAAAGTTGTGGCACTCTTGAACCTGTGAATGAAGTTTTTTCAACGGTCGAACTGATCTCGTTAGACAAAGCCGGCGAACTGCTCAACATTTCGGTTGGCAAGGTGCGTCGTTTGGTCGAAGAACATGCGCTGATCTCAATCAAGCGCGGAACAGAGCGGCTCATACCTCGTGACATCATCATCGATGGCGAACCGCTTCACAGCCTCAAAGGCACCATCATGTTGCTGCTGGATTGCGGGCTCGGTCTCGAGGATGCAATGGAATGGCTGTACACCGAAAATGATCTCTTAGAAACCACGCCGATGGCCTCATTGCTAGCCGGTCACAAGTCACCGGTTCGTCGGGCGGCACAGTTTCTCGCCCAGTAATCTAAGCGTCGCGGTTGATTACTCGCATGGCGAGTTCGCGCAACTGAAGCTTCGCATTCGAGTCAATTTCTAGCTGAGCCAACGCGCTAAGGCTCTCGTTCGCTAACTCTTCAATCATCTGCTCAGTTTTTTCTAGCGCACCGGATTCTTTGATCGCTTGTTGAAGAAAAACGATCTGCTCCTGTTCGAGTTCACGATTCATGAGCAATTCATCAAAGACTTTGCCAACGCTCGGAGTAAGTGCCTGGCGGGTCAGGGCAACCAACACTGTGCGCTTGCCCTCGCGCAAGTCGTCTCCCGCTGGCTTACCAGTCACTGCCGGGTCGCCGAATACACCCAGGACGTCATCTCGCAATTGAAATGCCATGCCGAGCGGTATACCGAAGGCCGAAAGCCCACGCAGTGTTGAAGGGTTAGCGCCTGCAAAAGCGGCACCAATAAGCAGCGGAGCCTCGATGCTGTACTTGGCTGTCTTGTAAAGGATGACGCGGTTAGCGCGGCCAACGGCACCTTCGACGTCACGAGTCGGTGCGGCGTTCTCTTCGAGCACGTCGAGGTATTGGCCAGCCATTACTTCGATTCGCATTTTGGAAAATTCTTCGCGGCAAGCCGACTCGATTTCAGAGTTTGGAGACTGCAAGAGTGCCTGACCGAAAAGTTCGCTGCTCCAGGCCAACATCATGTCGCCGGTAAGAACTGATCCGGCCTGACCGAATCGCTCGGGTGAGCCTGCCCACCCGGACTGCTGGTGCATGGATTCGAAACGCTTATGAATCGCGGGTACTCCGCGGCGAGTGTCGCTTTGGTCTAGAAGGTCATCGTGCACAAGTGCCGCAGCGTGAAACATTTCGAGCGCAGCGCCGATACCTACCAACGCTTGCGCCGAACTCGTACGCTGAGCGTGGTCTTGTCTAACTTCGGCGATGTCTAGGCAGGCTACCCAAGCCCAATAGCAAAATAGTGCTCTGAAGCGCTTACCTCCGGCAAGAAGCTCACGAGTGTAATCGAGCAGCACGCCCAGATCAGGCGCGATGGTGTTGAACTCGCGCTTTCGCTCTTCACAAAACTCATCCAGTTGACGCTGCACCAGATCGAGCAGAACCTTGGTCTCACTCACGCCAATAGCCTAACCCGTCACCTCGGCGTAAACTTTAGATGCAGGTAATACCGAAAAGGCAACGGAGTTAGCGTGGGACTTTCCGAACACGAACAGCGAGTTCTCGAAGAACTTGAGCGCGGTCTTTACGCCGAAGATGCCCGTCTTGCCACGAAAGTTGCCTCGGGTGGAAACCCGGCCGGAAAGCTTGTGGCAGGTGCATTGGTTGCAGTGATTGGGCTTTCGGTCATGGTCTTCGCTGTCATTATTCAAACCATGTTGCTTGGCTTGGCCGCTTTCGCGTTGATGTTGGTTGGCCTGGTTGTGGCTACTTCGGGAGGTAATCGCCCGAGGGCCGGCAAAGCAGAGAAAAAGCCGACCCCACCTCAGCCAAAACGATCTGGCACATACTTTCAAGACCGCTGGGACAAGCGCAACGATCGCTGAGCTAATCAAAACCTAAATCCGCACTCGGTGCGGATTTTTTTTGCCTTTAAGCGGCGGCATTTGCAAAACTTGCTCCATTTCACACCACACGCATCAATGGCTTTTATTTGCTCATTGTTACCTAATCGATATCGAATGAATGCGGCTGTTTTTGAGGCATTTTGATGAAAAGTGGAGTAAAGTGGAAGAAATTAGAGCGATACGGAGTTGAAAGGAGGATCGCGATGTTTTCAGGAGAGTACGAACTCAAGCTGGACGACAAAGGCCGCATGATCCTGCCTTCAAAACTCCGTGAGCAATTCCAAGGCGGTCTATACCTAACTCGCGGTCAGGAGGGGTGTCTCTTCGTTTACACCTCGGCCTACTTCAACGACCTGATCGAAAACATGGACGCCGCAGCGCTGACCACTGCTGAACAGCGCGCTTTCTTACGCCTCTTTCTCTCCGGTGCCAAGAACGAGATTCTTGACCGCCAAGGCCGCGTCAACATCGCTGCCTCGCTGCGCGGATACGCCAAGCTCAACCGTGAACTGATCCTCATTGGTGTTCGCACCCACCTCGAAATTTGGGACCGCGAACAGTGGCTCGAATACCAAGCCCGCGAGGAAGCCTCCTTTGCCAACCGTGATGGGGAGGTGATTCCGGGAATCTTCTAGCCCAGCGGCTAGATCTTCACCCGATGTCTACCGACTCACTTCCCCAGAGTCGGAATCGCGGGTGAGGTTCTAGAAGTTGGGACAGAACTCGGAGAGTATGTCCATCGCACAACTACATCAGCCGGTACTTCTAGAGCGTTGCATCGAGCTCCTTGCTCCGGCCATCGAAGGCAAGAGCGCAGTGCTCGTCGACTGCACACTCGGGCTTGGCGGCCACGCCGAAGCATTCCTCGAGCGCTTTCCTGAACTGACGGTCGTTGGTCTCGATCGCGACCCTAAGGCGCTAAAACTTGCGGGGGAGCGCCTTTCTCGCTTCGGAACTCGCGCCATCTTCTGCCACGTGGTCTACGACCAGATTGGTGAAGCGCTAGAAGACCTTGGCATCGCCGAAGTTGATGGCATCCTGATGGACCTTGGCGTCTCATCAATGCAGTTGGACGAGCAAGAGCGCGGCTTCGCTTACTCCTACGAAGCTCCGCTTGACATGCGCATGGATAACTCGACCGGCATAACTGCCGCCGAGATCGTTAACGAGTATTCCGAGGAAGAACTTGCCCGGATCTTCAAAGAGTTTGGCGAAGAGCGTTTTTCACGACAGATCGCACGCGCCATCGTCAGCGAGCGCAACAAGGCGCCTTTTGCCACCAGCACCCAGTTGGCTGCACTGATTGCCAAGATTGTTCCTTTTATCCCGGGTAAGAGCAGTGGTCACCCAGCCAAGCGCGTTTTTCAGGCGCTTCGCATCGAGGTAAACGGCGAACTCGAAGTTCTCGAGCGCACCATGCCGCAAGTTATTGATGCATTGGCAGTTGGCGGCCGCGTGGTTGTCCTTTCGTACCAGTCACTCGAAGACCGCATCGTGAAGCGAGCATTTGCCAGTGCCTCAACCTCGTCGGCACCGCTTGATCTACCAATCGAACTTCCTGAGCACGCGCCAGTGCTCAAGCTCGTCGTGAAGGGTGCCGAGTTGGCATCGGAAGACGAAAAGTCAATCAACCCACGTTCCGCATCGGTGCGGCTTCGTGCGGCAGAAAAGATAAGGCAGGCAGCATGAGCGCGCTCAGGTCGGCATCGGTAAACAACATCAACTGGACCCCGAAGCTGGTGACTCGCACCCAGGGTCGCACCCGCCTCATGACCCCACTGATCGTGGTGCTTGGCTTGGTGGCCATCCAGATTCTTCAGCTGATTATCGGTGTCTTCATTTCTTCCGGCGCTTACGACCTGGCTCAGCTCAAGGCCTACAAGCACGAACTTGGTACCACCAGCGAAATTCTGGCGGCCGAAGTTGACTCACTTTCATCGCAACAGAACCTAGCCAACGCAGCTCAGGGACTCGGAATGGTTGCCAACACGAACCCGGTCTTCTTGAACGTTGAAGTTCAGAAGGTTCTCGGGCAGCCAAAGGCAGCCTATGGCGGTGACAGCAGCAAGGTTGCCCGCAACCTAGTTCCTAACTCGATGCTCCAGAGCACTACGGATGTCGCTGCGATTCAGGCCAAGGCCGAAGCGGCTCACCAGGCAGCGCTTGCCAAGGCGGCAGCCAAGGTTGAAGCAAAGCAGGCCGCCGCTGCGGTAGCCGATGTCGCTCCAAAGCAAACGACTAACGCTCAAGTAGCGTTTTCTGGTGGTCAACTGTTGGCTTCACCAACGCACTAAATTTCGGAGGGCTCAATGAGTTACATGCAGCCCGGTGATTCCTCGAAACGCATTCGACTCTTCACCGCATTTTTAGTGGTCGCCACAATTGCCTTTGGGTGGAAATTGGTCGAGTTCCAGGTGGTTCGAGCCGCCGAAATTAACAAAATCTCGAAAGAGAAGCGCTCGGTCACCCGCACGTTGCCAGCGGTGCGAGGCTCGATTCTCGACTCGGCGGGCCACGTATTGGCCCGCACCGTTAATCGTTACGACATCAATGCCGCGCCAGTCAACGTCGCTCCGATCACGCGAACCGTAAACGGAATGGATGTAACGGTCAGCGTAGAACAGCAGGTCGCCGAATTGGCTGCGGCTCTGGATATGACGGTTGAAGACGTTGCTGCCAAGATTCAAGGCACCTCAAACTACGCGAGCCTAAAGAAGAACGTCGACTCAGAGACCTATCGAACGCTACAAAAACTCGATATCCCGTGGCTGTATTTTGATCAGAAGCTATCTCGTGTTTATCCGGATGGAGCGGTAGCTGGAAACCTGCTTGGCTTCGTCGGTGTCGATGGCACGCCGCTCGCGGGAATCGAGCGTCAGTACAACTCATGTCTCGCGGGTATCGATGGACAAGAAACCTTCGAGCGTGGTGCGACCGATGGTATCCGTATCCCAAACAGCGCTCAGGTCACCCAAAAAGCCAAGAACGGCTCGAACGTGGTCTTGACCATCAACTCCGACCTGCAGTACTTCACCCAACAGGTTCTCGTCAACACGGTGAGCAACCTGCGCGCCGATTGGGCAAGCGCGGTAGTCGTGGAAGCCAAGACGGGCAATATTCTTGCCGCGGCTGAAGCACCGAGCGTTGATCCGAACAAACCGAGCGCATCCGCTGCTGCCGATCGCGAATCCAGAATCTTCCAAGCGGTTTTCGAGCCTGGCTCAACCATGAAAACCGTCACCGCCGCTACCGTAATCGACCAGGGGAAGGCTAATCCTGAGTCCAAGGTGCGAGCTCCCTATCGGATCCGCCTTCCGTGGGGAAGCGTCATTCAAGACAGTCACTTGCATCCAACTCAAAAGCTAACTCTTACCGGTGTGCTTCGTGACTCTTCAAACACAGGCATCATCCAGTTCGGTGCGTTGGTCGATACCGGCACTCGATATGACTACTTGAGAAAGTTCGGTGTTGGTGAAAAAACCGCCGTTAACTTCGCGGGCGAGTCGGCAGGAATTATTAATAAGTGGCAAAACTGGGACAAGCTCACCGATAAGACCTCGATGTTTGGTCAGGGTATTGCGGTTACGCCAATCCAGACTGCCTTCTTCTATCAGACGATCGCAAATGGAGGAGTGAGACTTCAGCCGCGTTTGGTGGCCGGTTGCGAAGATGCTGCCGGAAACGTGACCAGTACGCCTTCCAAGCCGGGCGTTCGGGTGATTTCGGCGGCAACCGCTCGCTCGACCATCGACATGCTCGAGAAGGTTGTTGAGCAAGGCGGTATCGGTAGAACCGCCGCCGTATCCGGTTACCGCGTTGCCGGAAAGTCTGGAACCGCTCAGATCAAAGATGGTCAAGGTTACGGTTACCGCTACGCGATCTCGTTCATCGGTATGGCGCCGGCCGAAGACCCCCAGTACGTAGTGGCGGTCACGGTGTACAAACCGCGAACTGTTAGCAACTCAATCGGTGCGACCCCACCGTTCAAGCGCATCTTCGAGCAGGTGTTGCGCATGTACCGCGTCCCGCCTTCGACGACGAAATCTGCCAAGATTGCCACGGAGTGGTAATCATGAAAGAGTCAATCCCACCGATTCTTAGACCCGAACACGTTCAGCCGGTTTCGCTGATTGAACTTGCAGCCCGCTTTGACCTGAGTTGGATGTCGCAACCGCTAAATGTCAGCCTCACCGGCATTTCGATGAACACCAATGACCTTCGGCCCGGTGACCTGTTCGTTGCTATGCCAGGGCTGAAGACCCATGGAGCGAGGTTTGCCCCTGCTGCCGTGGCGGCTGGGGCGGCAGCCGTGGTAACGGATGCCGCTGGAGCCGAGCTGCTCGATGAAATCCAGCTGCCGATTTTGCTGCTTGAGGATCCTCGCTCTCACCTTGGCGATCTCGCAGCATTTGTTTACGGAAATTTGCCAGGCAGTGTTCCAAAGCTTTTCGCAACCACCGGCACCAACGGTAAAACCTCGACCAGTTACATCCTCGAGGCGATTCTTCGTCAACTAAAAGTCGTAACCGGGCTAACCTCAACTGCCGAACGACACATAGCCGGCGAGGTGATCGTTAGTCGTTTGACCACACCGGAGAGCACTGAGATGCAGGCTCTCATCGCGCGTATGAAAGAGCGAGATGTCACCGCCGTTGCCATCGAAGTCTCGGCGCAGGCGCTCAGCCAACTTCGTGTCGATGGCCTGCACTTTGATGTCGCAGGTTTCACAAATCTGAGTCACGATCACCTGGATGACTACGCCGGTATGGAGGAATACCTCGCGGCCAAGGCGCAGCTTTTTACCAAGAAGCGTGCCGACCGTGCCGTCATTAGCCTGGACTCTAGCTACGGCCAGCGAATCGTCGAGATCAGCGAGATTCCGACAAAAACGGTCACCATGAGAACGGATGTCGCGGCAGACTATGTTGTGAAAATTACCGAAGAGGTACCGAGCCATACTGCCTTCGAACTATCTGGACCAGACGGCACTCTAACGTCTCGATTGCCGTTGATTGGCGCTCACATGGCATCGAACGCGGGCCTAGCGATCGCGATGTTGGTCGAAGGTGGATATGGTTTTGCCGAGATCGCGGCGGCAATCTTAGATGGTATCGATGCATACCTACCGGGGCGAACCGAGCGAGTAACCGGTGCTACGGGTCCTGACGTCTACGTCGACTTTGGGCACAGCCCAGATGCATTCTTAAACACGCTCGGAGCCGTTCGTAAGGTAACCCAGGGCAAGGTAATCATGTGCTTCGGCGCCGATGGCGATCGCGATGCTTCGAAGCGTCCGGAGATGGCACGCGTTGCTGCGGCAGGGTGTGACATTTTGGTTATTACCGACCATCACCCGAGGTTCGAAGACCCGGATTCGATTCGCGCAACGCTTCTCGAAGCCGCCAGGTCGCATCGTCCAGATCTAGAAATTCACGAAGTCAGCCCTCCGGAGTCGGCCATTCGACTTGCCGTTAGCCTGGCGCAGCCCGGCGATGCGATTCTCTGGGCCGGACCCGGACACCAGGACTACCGAGACATCAGAGGTGTTCGAACTCCTTATTCGGCCCGTGCCGAAGCGCGAGCCGCTTTGCGAGAGCAGGGTTGGTCATGATCAGGATGACCGCGGATGAGATTGCAAGTGTGGTCTCGGGGCGCGTGCTCGGCGCCGGATCCGCTGAGGTTTACGCCGGGGTCGAAACCGATTCACGGCGAATCGAAACCGGGTTTCTATTCGTAGCAAAACCCGGCGAAGTGACCGATGGGCACATATTTGTCGCTGCGGCAGCCGCTAACGGCGCAAAGGTTGCGCTCGTTGAGCGTGAACTCGAGGAGCAGATTCCGCTCGTGGTGGTTAGCGATGTGGTGGAGGCATTAGGTGTGCTGGCCACCCATGTTCTGGCAAGGCTGCGCGCCGATCACGAACTAACGGTGGTTGGCATCACCGGTTCGAACGGCAAAACTTCCACCAAGAATATGCTTCGGGCGGTGCTTAGCCAGTTCGGGTCAACAATTGCTCCGCGCGAATCTTTCAATAACGAGGTCGGCGCACCAATCTCCATGCTGTTGGCCAATGAATCGACCCGCTTTTTAGTGGTCGAACTGGGAGCGGGCGGTCCCGGGTCCATAGATTATTTGGCCCGGATGTGTGTTCCCGATATTGGAGTGGAACTCAAGGTGGGGATGGCTCACGCCGGCGAGTTTGGCGGCATCGAAGTTACAGCTTCGATTAAAGAAGAACTCGTTCGAAACATTCGCCCGGGCGGCACGTTGATTTACAACGCCGATGACAGTTACTGCAGTGCCATGGCTGAGCGATTCAGTGGGCGCAAAGTTAGCTTCGGAACCAACAGCGCCGACTATACGGCAGTCGGCTCTCTGGTAAGCATCGAAGGCACCCAAGCAACCCTGGTTTATCCCGACAAGTCTGATGTGACTCTTAGACTTCAAATACTCGGTGAGCACCAAATCATGAATGCTCTCGCAACGATTGCGGTTTGCGATTCACTAAAACTCGACCGAGCTCCGGTTTTGAGCGCACTTAGCGATTTAGAGCTCGCCGAACGTTGGCGCATGCAAAAGGTTCGAGTCGGCGAGGTAGACATCATCAACGATGCCTACAACGCCTCGCCAGAGTCGATGTAGGCGGCCATCCAAACCCTCGCGGTGCTAGGTCGTGACTCGGGTAGGCGAACGATTGCCGTGATCGGTGAAATGGCAGAGCTCGGGGTCTATGCTGCTGACGCCCATGATTCGATTGGTCGGCTAATAGTTCGCCTCAACATCGACCAACTCATCGTGGTTGGACAAGGAGCCAAGCTGGTACACATGGGCGCTACTCAAGAGGGCTCTTGGGACGGCGAATCGAAATTCTTCAACTCGATTGACGAGGCTTTAGCGCATGTTCGTGGAATGCTTAGGTCGAACGATATCGTCTTGGTGAAATCATCCAAGTCGGCAAATTTGCGCCATTTGGGCGACGCATTGATGGGAGTAGACCAGTGAGAGCCATTCTGGTTGCCGGTGCCATCGGCATGGTGTTCACCCTTTTTCTAACTCCTGCCTTCATTTGGATGTTCAAGAAGTTGCAATGGGGTCAGTTCATTCGCGATGACGGCCCACAAACTCACCACACCAAGCGCGGCACCCCAACCATGGGTGGAATCGTGATCATTCTCGGTTCGGTTGTTGGCTACTTCATTTCGAAGGCCGTGAACTTCGAGGTTCCAACCGTCTCGGCCCTGCTGGCTCTGTTCATGATGGTTGGACTGGGCCTCGTGGGGTTTGTCGACGACTACATAAAAACCCATAAGCAACGCAGCCTCGGGCTAACCGGGTGGGCGAAGATGGGCGGACAGGCGGTCGTTTCGCTCGCTTTCACTTACTGGGCCTTGCGCACACCTGATGAACGCGGACTACTGCCGGCTTCTTCTTACGTTTCGTTCTTCCGAGACACCAATTTCACTTTCCTAACCTTTGGCGGAGTGGTTGGTAGCATCCTGCTCGCGCTGTGGTTCTATCTATTGGTCTCTGGCACCTCAAACGGAGTCAACATTGCAGATGGGCTCGATGGACTTGCCACCGGAGCAAGCATCATGGCAATTGGCTCGTACGTCGTAATCGGTTTCTGGCAGTTCAATCAGCAGTGCTCCACCGTCGTCGAAAATTTGAGCGGCTGTTACACGGTTCGTGATCCGCTAGACCTCGCGGTTGTGGCGTCTGCTGTGGTTGGCGCTCTAATTGGCTTCCTTTGGTGGAACACCAGCCCGGCGCAGATTTTCATGGGCGATACCGGGTCACTGGGACTCGGCGGTGCACTGGCAGCACTCGCGATTCTCTCCCGCACCGAACTGATGTTGGTTTTGGTTGGCGGACTCTTCGTTGTAGTCACCGGTTCGGTAATCATCCAGCGAGTGTTCTTCAAGATCACCAAGTGGACCACTGGTACCGGTCGCCGAGTGTTCTTGATGAGTCCACTGCACCATCACTTCGAGCTGAAGGGTTGGCAGCAGATCACGATCGTGATTCGATTCTGGATTGTTAGCGGACTTTCGGTGCTGCTTGGTATCGGGCTGTTTTACATCGAATGGACCTACGGATAAACCGATGGCCAGCTTGAACGAACTCAACAGCTGGCACTCCGATTGGCAAGGACTACGCGTAGCGGTCATTGGGCTAGGAGTAACCGGTTTTTCTGCGGCCGACACCCTAGCCGAACTCGGCTGTGAGGTGACCGTTTTTGCGCAGAAGGCCGAGGCCGAGTTCCTCGACATCCTTGACGTTCTTGGTGTCGAACATGTCACTGGTGAGGCTGCCGCCGAGCTTCCGCCCGCATTGGTTGAGTTCGCTCCAGAGCTGATCGTTACCTCTCCGGGTGTGCGCCCAAATTCGCCGATTATCGAGTGGGCTGTTTCTCAAGGGATCCCGGTTTGGGTAGACATCGAGTTGGCTTGGCGTCTTCGCGATAAGACCGATCGAGTGGCGCAGTGGGTGCTGATTACAGGCACCAACGGCAAAACCACGACTACTCAGTTGGTTACCGAAATGCTTCGGTCTGCCGGCCATCGGGTTGCCGCCTGTGGCAACATCGGTACGCCAATTCTCGATTGTGTTCGTGAACCCGAAGGTTTTGATTATCTGGTCGTAGAGGTCTCAAGTTTTCAGTTGCATTACTTAGGCTTCGTGAGTCCGGTTGCCAGCGCCATCTTAAACATCGATCAGGACCACATCGATTGGCACGGCACCTTCGACAGCTATGTCGCGGCCAAAGCCAAGGTTTATGCGAACACCCAGGTAGCCGCAATTTTCAATGTGGCGGATGCGGTAACCATTAAGGCCCTTGAAGAGGCCGAGGTCGTTGAAGGTTGTCGTGCGATCGGGTTTACGGTCGGCACACCGGGACTCAGCATGGTTGGGTTCGTGGAAGAAATTTTGTGTGACCGCGCCTTTGTTGAAGATCGGGCAAATACCGCACAAGAAATCGCGACCCTCGAAGACTTAAGTGAAATCGGCGTGGTCACGCCACACCTGATGGCTAACGTCGCGGCAGCTACCGCTCTGGCTCGCGCGTGCGATGTTACCCCGACCCAGATTCGAGAGGCAATCCGCTCGTTCCGTCTTGATAAGCACCGCATCGAGCTCGTGGCCTTTAAAGATGACATTGCCTGGGTCGACGACTCAAAAGCCACCAACCCGCACGCGACTGCTGCCTCGCTGGCATCGTTCGAGCATGTCGTCTGGCTGGTTGGCGGCCTGCTAAAGGGTGTCGACATCACTCCTCTGGTCGAAAAGTTTGCATCACGCCTGCGCGGAGCGGTGGTGATCGGGGTCGACCGCGAACCGGTGCTAGCCGCACTCGAATCCGTTGCGCCACACGTACCCGTTATCGAGATCAACGTCGATGACAAAAACCAAGTAATGACTCAGGCTGTTTCTGCAGCAGCCAACCTCGCGCAGGCTGGTGACACCGTGCTGCTAGCTCCGGCTTCTGCCTCGATGGATCAATTCAAGGACTACGCCGACCGTGGAACGCAGTTTGCTAACGCCGTTAGGCATCATCTCGAGGGGGCAAACTGATGGCCAAGCCAAAGAGCACAAAACGTCAACCAAAGCTCAGAACTCAGGATGTTGCCGAGGCGGCAAATCAGTTCTTTCAGGGTTTCTTTAAGGCGCAGTCGCGCGAATTCAACCTGCTGATAGCGCTCGTAATCTTCCTCGTCGGTGTCGGATTACTAATGGTGCTTTCGGCATCGTTTGTGGATGCACTCAAGAGCAGCAACAACGCTTTCGCAATCTTCAATAAGCAGTTGATCACAGCGGTTCTGGGAGCCCTGGCGCTTTTCGTACTAGCCAGCATGCCACCAGATGCTTTCAAACGTTTGGTCATTCCTGCCAGCGGTCTTGCTCTCGCGGTGCAGTTCCTCACAGTTTTTACGCCGCTGGGAACCTCTGTGAACGGAAACCGAAACTGGATCAACCTCTTCGGGTTCACCATTCAGCCATCCGAGTTTCTAAAACTGTTCCTAATCGTGTACACGGCTAACTTCATTCAAGATCGACAGGCTGAGCTTGATGATCCGAAGCGCGTTTGGTTCCCGCTAATGGCAATCGCCTTGGTCTTCATGTTTCCAGTGCTCCTTGGTGGAGACGTCGGAACCGTGATCGTTATGGCGGCCTTCACCTTCGGTCTCTGGAGTGTTGCCGGACTTCCTCAACGCCTAGTAAATGCCTTAGTTGTGCTCGCGGTCGTTGCGATTCCGGTGGTGATGTTTTCGAATGGTTCCCGACGTGGCCGAGTCTTGGCTTGGCTCAACCCAACCGCCGCCGACCCGAACGACTACAACTGGCAGGCAACCCACGGAATCTGGGCATTCGCAGCCGGTGGTCTTGGCGGGGTTGGCTTAGGGCAATCCAAACTCAAGTGGAGTTGGATTCCGGAAGCGGAAAACGACTTTATTTTCGCGATCATCGGTGAAGAGCTAGGCCTGATCGGCGCGATAACGCTGATCGTCTTGTTCGTGGTGCTGGCTTTCGTGATGATTCGCATCGCAATGCGTACGAACGATATTTTCAAGCGGATGATCGTGCTCGGTGTCATGCTCTGGATCAGCCTGCAGGCATTCATTAACATCGCGGTGGTGCTTACGTTGTTGCCAGTGCTCGGGGTGCCGTTGCCGTTGATTTCGGCTGGTGGATCCTCCTTGCTTGCCACACTCATGGCCTTTGGTGTTGTTCTTTCGATTGAAAGAGAAAACCACCGCCTCGGCGCAGTTTCAACCAGGCGGAGCAGGCGATGACCAACTATCTTCTTGCAGGCGGAGGAACAGCTGGTCACGTGAACCCGTTGCTTGCCCTGGCCCAGCGAATCCGTGCGGTTGAACCGGAGGCCATGATATTTGCACTTGGAACGGCAGAAGGGCTCGAAGCGAAGCTGGTACCGGAACGTGGTTTCGACCTCGTTACCATCGAACGACTACCGTTTCCGCGCAAGATCAATGGCTACGCGCTGTCATTTCCAATTAGGTTTCAGCGTGCCGTCGCTCAGGTCGCCAAGTTGATCGTTGATGAGTCAATCGATGTTGTCGTGGGCTTCGGCGGATACGCGAGTGCACCTGCCTATGAGGCGGCGAAGCGAACCAAAACGCCACTAGTTGTCCATGAGGCAAACGCTCTTCCGGGGCTCGCCAATATCCGTGCCGCCAAGTTCGCCGATGCTGTAGCGGTCGCGTTCAAGCCCGCACTAAAGCTCAAAAACGCGAAACTGGTCGGCATGCCCTTGCGGCCCGAAATTGAAGCGCTCCTTATCGATCAAGATGTTTTGAGCGCAAGATTGCATTTTGGACTTCAGGTGGATGCGCCGACGCTACTAGTAACTGGCGGCTCCCTCGGTGCCAAGCGCATCAATGAAACCATCGAGCAGTCTCGTGTAGCGCTGAAAGCCGCGGGCATACAAGTGCTTCACATAGTTGGCCCGCGAAGCGAACTTCCCGAAGTTGACGAACCTCTCTATAGACGCATCGGATATTGCGACCGGATGGATCTCGCGATAGCCGCAAGCACGCTTGCCGTCGCTCGTGCCGGAGCCGCCACCGTGAGCGAATTCGCGGCCATCGGCCTGCCGGCAATCTATGTGCCTTATCCGGTTGGTAACGGTGAACAAGCGCTCAACGCCAAAGATCTCTGTGAGGCTGGCGGTGGCGTGATGGTGCTCGACCAAGATTTCACGCCAGAAACCGTTTTGAATGCTGTGATTCCGCTTGCCTCTAGTCCGAAGCAGCTAAAACAGATGCGTCAGGCAGCTCTGGAACAAGGCATCGGCAATGGCACCGAGCGTTTATTCGATTTGGTGACGGGCGTGTTGAAGGCTCGCCCGCGCCGCTCGGTCTAGTCTTCAACTGATAACCATGATCAAACCAGACTTCACGCAACCCGTACCCGCCGATCTCGGCACCGTTCACTTCATTGGAATCGGTGGCTCGGGCATGAGCGGTATCGCTCGAATACTTCTTGGCATGGGGCACAAAGTTACTGGCTCTGACCTTCGTGACACCTCAAACGTGGCTGCCTTGCGTGAACTCGGAGCGACAATTCACATCGGTCACGCTGAAGCCAATCTTGGAAATCCTGACACCGTGGTGGTCACCTCGGCTCTTTGGCCAACCAACCCTGAATACTTGCTAGCAAAGGCCAAGGGAATTCCCGTCATTCACCGTTCTCAGGCCTTGGCCTACCTCACCACCAAGCATCGATTGGTAGCGGTAGCCGGCGCTCACGGAAAGACGACAAGCACCGGAATGATCATCACCGCGATGCTCGAGTTGGGGGTAGATCCGTCGTTCGTGAACGGTGGCGTGATTCAAGCGCTTGGTGCTTCTTCCGCCGCGGGTAAAGATGATCTTTTCGTGATTGAAGCAGATGAGTCCGATGGCTCTTTCCTTCACTACGACACGGCCGTCGCCCTGATCACTAACGTGGATCCAGATCATCTCGACCATTACGGTTCGCTTGAGGCCTTCGAGGCCGAGTTTGCCAAGTTTGCACAAGGCGCTAAAGAATTTGTGGCCATCTCTTCGGATGACCCAGGAGCCGTGCGAGTCACCAAACTTCTAAGCGACAAGCGAATCCTGACATTTGGCCGCAGCGAGACTGCCGATTTTCGCCTAACCAGAGTCGACGCGACGGGGCCAACAGTGTCGTTCACGGTCCTGCACTCGGGTGAGGAGCACACTGCTTCGCTGCGGGTACCGGGAGAGCATAACGCCATCAATGCCGCAGGAGCCTTGGCGGTTCTAGTCGGACTCGGCTTTGACCCTGCAAAATCTTTGGCAGCGATTGCCACCTTCGGTGGAACCGAACGACGTTTCGAGCTTCACGGTGAGCGCCGCGGAGTGCGGGTTTACGACGACTTCGCCCACCATCCGACCGAGGTGTCAGCAGCACTGAAGGCGGCTCGCGCGGTGGTCGGCGATGGTCGTCTTATCACCGTTTTCCAGCCTCACCTTTATTCACGAACCAGGCTGATGCACCGTGAGTTCGCCGAAGCGCTGTCGGTGAGTGACCAGGTTGTCGTGCTCGACATCTATGCGGCGCGTGAAGATCCTGAGCCCGGCGTCACCGGGGCATTGGTTTCCGATTCGTTTATGAATCAGGCCCAGGTTCATTACGTACCGGTTTGGGATGACGTGCCGCCGGTTGTAGCAAGTCTCGCCCGTGACGGCGATTTCATCATCACCATGGGCTGTGGCGATGTTTACCGCATGGTTCCGGCATTACTTAAGGCCCTCGAGAACTAAGTTGAAACGCCCGCCTTCGAGACTGGATCAAGGTAAGCCGAAAGCTGCGCCTAAGCCTGCCGTCAAACCCCTTAAGAGCCTGAAGCCGATATCTAAACCCGCCGCTAAGCAGAAGGCGGAATCCAGGTCGGCCGAAAAGTCGGCTCGTGCGATTCGGGCCCGTGAGTCAAAGCTCCTGAAGTTAACCGCAAAGTCAGCCAAAGGGCAGACTCGAGCCATCGAGGGCGAAGTAATCAGGGCCAAATTTGGTGAATCTGGCAAACTTCGCAAAAACGTGATCATTTCCGTTATCGCCGCGTTCAGTGCACTGGTGGCTCTTGTTCTGGCGGCCGTGTTCTCGCCGATGCTTGCGGTTGAGCGCATCGCGGTCAGGGGGCAAAAGCTGGTATCTCAGGGAGAGATCAAGAAGGCCCTCAAAGATGTAATGGGCAAACCGCTTCCGCAAATCAACCCGGATGACATCGCAAAAGATTTGGAGAAGTTTGCCCTAATTGAGTCCATTTCTGTAATCAGCGCTCCGCCGCACACGCTAGTTATTCGAGTCACCGAGCGAACCCCGATCGCGATTCTCTGGGTAGAGGGCTTCGGCTACTCGTATTTTGACCCGGCTGGAGTCAAGGTGGGCCGCGCCACAGATATGTCTAGGCTCCCGGTGCTCAAGGTAACTGGCACGCCGGGTAAGAGTGCAACCTTTAACGCCGCGATCGATGTTCTGATGGCGCTGCCCGCGAGTTTGCTTCCAAAGATTCAAAACATGACCGCGAAATCCAAGGACAACGTCTACTTCCAGCTCCGTGGCTATGCCGCCCAGCGGGTCATCTGGGGCGATTCGAGCAACGCGGTGCTCAAGTCAAAGGTTTTAGCTGCGCTCATTAAGAACCAAGGCAAGAACGACCGAGTCACCTACGACGTATCTTCCCCGACAGCACCGGTGGTTCGTTTCCGCTAATCCGCGCAGCTCACAGGTTTAGAACATTCTGAAAAAACCCTAGACACGCCTAAGCACCTCAAGCGATTTCACTCGGTCATCCTTTACTTTTCTGGCGCAATCGAAATATTCGAAGCCTAACTAAGCCTCAGCAAGAGGTTTAGGGTTTCGATTCGGTGCAGAGACCTGGAGGAACATCGTGGCTGGACTCAGCAACAACTACTTGGCCGTAATCAAGGTAGTGGGCGTTGGTGGTGGTGGCGTCAACGCCATTAACCGCATGATCGATTCCGGGCTTCGCGGTGGCGAATTCATCACCATCAACACCGACGCGCAGCAGCTGCTAATGAGCGCTGCTGATGTGAAAGTGGACATCGGGCGTGAACTAACCCGCGGCCTCGGTGCAGGTGCTGATCCAGAGATCGGTCGTCGGGCCGCTGAGGATCACGTCGATGAAATCGAGGCCGTGCTCAGGGGAGCCGACATGGTCTTTGTAACCGCTGGTGAAGGTGGTGGCACCGGTACCGGTGCAGCTCCGGTAGTCGCTCGTATTGCCAAACAGACCGGCGCGCTAACCGTTGGAGTTGTAACCCGTCCGTTCTCTTTCGAAGGCCCTCGCCGCGCATCTCAAGCCGACGCGGGTATCGAGGTGCTTCGCAATGAAGTTGACACCCTGATCGTGGTGCCAAACCAGCGACTGCTCGAAATCGAAAACCGCTCCGTTTCGTTCGTCGATGCCTTCATGATTGCCGATGACGTTCTTCGCTCCGGTGTCCAAGGCATCACCGACCTGATCGCGGTGCCGGGTCTAATCAACGTTGACTTCGCCGATGTTCGCTCGGTGATGCAAGGCGCAGGCAGCGCTCTGATGGGAATCGGTAGCGCAAAGGGTGAGGATCGCGCCGTACGTGCCGCCGAAGCCGCTATTTCGAGCCCAATGCTTGAAACCAGCATCGACGGTGCTCATGGTGTACTGCTTTCGTTCCAGGGAGCAAGCAACATCGGGCTACTCGAGATCGATGAGGCAGCGCGTTTGGTTCAAGAGGCAGTCAGCCCACAGGCCAACGTAATCTTCGGCTGCACCATCGACGATAGCCTCGGTGATGAAATCCGCATCACTGTCATCGCCGCAGGTTTCGACTCGACGAACCAGATTCGCCGCGCGCCTGCACGCCCGGCTTATACGCCACCGAAGATCGAGACCATCGTTCCGGCGGCCTTTGCTCCAGCTACGTCTGCAGCCGAGGCTCCTGTTGCTCCAAGCACGGGTTACCTCGCCAGCGGCGAACCAGCTGCACCGCGTTCAACCTCTTGGTTTGATGAGGCATCTGAAGAAGTTACGCCAAGCGCTCAAGAAGACACCTCCACGAAGGCCATTCCGGTCTTGGATGACATCGTGCAGTCCGAGGATGGCACCTTTGGTGACGACCTGGACATCCCCGACTTTTTGAAGTAACCAATGTCGCTTGGCGAGAGGCTTGCCGAGGTTGATGCCCGAATTGCGGATCGCCTTCGTTCGCTTGGGCGCACCGATCCGGTGACCCGAATCGTCATCACCAAAAACCATCCTTATGAATTGGTGCGAGATTTGTATGCCTTAGGCGTGCGTGATTTTGGTGAAAATCGAGATCAAGAGGCAAAGCCCAAAGCGCAACAGTTGGCAGCCGAAGGGTTAAGTCAAGATGTTCAGTGGCACTTCGTAGGTCAGCTGCAGAGCAACAAGGCTAAGTCGGTAATTTCCTATGCCAATGTGATTCACAGTCTGGATCGCGAGTCTCTCCTGGATGCCCTGATCAAGGCAACTGTCGACTCACCGGCGCGTACCAAGGTCTTTGTGCAGGTGAACCTCACGGATGACCTTGAACGAGGGGGAGTGAACCCAGACGAACTGCTGAGCATGGCAGATCGCATCGCTGCCACCGAGAGTCTGCAGTTACTTGGCGTGATGGCCGTCGGTGGATTGGGAATCGACCCGCGAATCGAATTTGAACGAGTTGCGCGTCTGCGCGAGCGACTAGTGAGGCAACACCCAGATGCAAATTTTATCTCAGCTGGAATGTCTGGCGACTTTGAGGTAGCGCTCGAATATGGTGCGACACACTTGCGAATCGGCACCGCAATCACGGGCAATCGAAACCACTAGCCATATCCTGATAAGGATTGAATTCCTAGGAGGATCTCATGGGTCTATTTTCCAAAGTCATGGACTACATCGGCGTAAGCTCGAACGACGCCCCAGCGCCCAGCGCCCCGGCAGCCAGTTCCGCTCCAAGAGCTACTCGCGTTGCACCGATTCGTCGCGGAGCCTATGCGGCCACCACTGAGATTCGCACCATCGACGCCACTAGCTACGATGACGCCAAAGAAATCGCGGCGATTTACCGCGAGGGCGTCTCGGTTGTCATCAACATCGCAGGTCTTTCCGAATCGGATGCCAACAAGATGGTTCACTTCTTGTTCGGACTAAAGTCTGGTGTCGACGGCAACATCAAGCGCATCACGCCAAAGGTCTTCCTGATCACGCCTTACAGCGTCGATGTCAACGAGCCAGATGACACCGAAGCCTCGAACGCTGACGGGCTCGTCAAGCCGTAATGTCCATTGTTGCCAGCATTCTGGCATTCGCCCTAAGCGCAATGATTTGGGCGATGTGGATTCGCTTTGCTGTGGAACTTTTTAGGTCGGCAAACCCAAGTTGGCGGCCAAAAGGCGTGATCCTGGTGGTCGCGGAAGTTGCTATGACGGTAACAGACCCGCTGATGAAGGTTGCGCGAAAAATCATCCCAAACATCAGAATGGGTGCCATCGCGCTCGATTTTGCCTGGACCGCCGTGATGCTGCTCTTGCTTATTGCACAGAATTTCGTCAGCGCCCTCGGGTAGCCAGAGACTGAGTTATTCTGCGGTAATCTTTAGTTCGCAAACAATCTCCAGAAACGAGGACTGAAATGCCATTGACTCCAGAAGATGTGGTCAATAAAAGGTTTCAACCTACCAAGTTTCGCGAAGGTTATGACCAAGACGAAGTAGATGATTTTCTCGATGAAATCGTCATCGAAATGCGTCGCATTACTCAAGAAAACGAAGATTTGCGTCAGCGCCTGTTGGCTTCGGAGGCGCGTCTAGCCGACCTCCAGCGCAGCCCAGCCGGGCTTGCCGGCGCACTCATGCAGCCGGTCAGCTCGCCTCCGGTTCAGGTTATCGACGCATCGAGCGCTTTCCCTGAGGCCGTTGCCGATCCTTCAACGCTCGATGGCAACAACACGAACAACTTGCTCCAGCTCGCTCGCAAACTCCACGATGAGCACGTTCGCGAAGGTCTGGCCAAGAAAGAGGCTCTCATCGCAGAGGGGCACGCCACGGCAGCCCGTATCGTGCGTGAAGCGGAAGCTCAGCAAAAAGCCGACCAGATCCGCCTAGAGCAAGAGAAGGCCCTGATCGAGCACTCGATCTCGGAACTCCGAGCATTCGAGCGCGAGTACCGACTCAAAATCAAGTCCTTCATCGAGAGCCAACTGGCCGATCTCGATAACTCGCAGGTTGCTCCTTCTAGCAACCCAACTCCAACCTCGTTCCTCGGGCTAACCGAGATCTAGGAAGTGTTTCGTCGCCTAACTCCGTCGGCCAAGGTTGCCTTCGTTCTGGCCCTGGGTTCTCTCATAGCGCTGGTAGATCAGCTCAGTAAAGAAGCAGCCATTGCCTCTCTGGAGCAGTTTCAACGAGTCGATGTTCTTGGCTCAGTACTCGGTTGGTATTTGACTTTCAACGACTCGGCGGCTTTTAGCCTCGGCTTCGGCATCACTTGGATATTCACGCTGATTTCGGCCAGTGCACTTGTTTTCATTCTTTGGCGTTCGGTGAGAATCCAAACCTGGGGTTGGCTAGTTTTGGCGGCTTGTTTGGCAGGTGGTGTAACCGGCAATCTAATCGATCGCTTGACTCGAGCCCCGGGGTTCGGCAACGGAATGGTTGTCGACTTTATCCAGATTCCATTCGGTTTTCCAATCTTCAATGTCGCTGACTGCTTCATCACCATTCCGATGGTTATCGTTGCCATACGTATCGCATTGGGCGATCGGATCGGGGGAGAAGCCAGATGACCGATCGCCGATTCATCGTGATACCCGATGGTTTAGCTGGGGTTCGAGCCGATGCGGGGCTTTCCAAGTTGCTCGGACTCTCAAGATCGGTTTGCGCCGATATTCTTCAGGGCGGCGGTGCCATGATAGATGGTAGGCAGCTGGACAAGAGCGATCGGCTGGTGGCCGGAGCTGCGCTGGAGGTTGAAATCCCGGATGCTCGTGATCCTCTAGAGATTGTTCCGGTCGACATCCCAGATTTGAAGATCGT
>JBJTMF010000029.1:0-4849 GCA_046063405.1 Microbacteriaceae bacterium | reverse complement strand
GATAGCGGCAACGCCAACCTGAGCTGCGGTGAGCTTAGCTGGGGTCTTGTCGCCAACCTTGTGGGTGTCGTTTACAACAGTGCCTGCACCCCATGGTCCGGAAACCATGATGGCTACGGCACTTGCTGGGTCCTGGAAGTTGAACGCGTTGGTGTTCCAGTCCTTGTAAACGATGTCCTTACCGGCGCCGTTTAGCCAGTTAACGTACTTGGTTAGTCCACCGTTCGAGTAGTCGTCGGTGTAACCAAGGGTCGAGGTCCAGCTGCCGTTGCTGCGCTCGTACTGGTCAAGACCGAACGAGGTAGCGAATGCCGACATGTGGTAAGGGTCGTTACCGCCACCGGCGATGTCGATGTGCATACCGACCTTGCCTGCTGCGATAGCTGCCTTGAACTCAGCGGTGGTTGCTGGAGCCTTCTTTAGCTTGGTCTTGTTCCAAACTAGAGCGGTGTTTTCGGTCCAACCTGGTACGCCGTATAGCTTTCCGTAAACGGAGAAGCCCGACTTAGCAGCTGCCGAGAACTTGCCGTTAAGAGCACCTAGCGAAACTGGGGCGATAACACCTGCAGAAAGCAGTGCGCCAGTCCAGTCGTGTGCACCAGCGAGGATGTCAGGTCCGGTGCCGCGAGGGATGGCCTGGATGGCCGACTTGCGAAGGGTACCGAAGTCCTTAACAACAACGTTGATGTTTAGGGTCTTGTCTTTGGCGTCGTAGGCAAGAAGTGCGCCACCGATGGCGTCCTTGGTGCCCTGGTCTAGCCAGATGGTGATGGTAGGTACGGCTGCGGTTGCTGGAACCGAGACGCCGAGTAGGGCGGCTGCGGTGGCTCCAGCTAGTGCAACAACACCAGCTTTGCGAATCTTCATTTGTAACCTTTCAGTTGACTAGTCGATGAAGGACTTGCAATCAAGTCTTGATAATCATCTGCCCCCGAAACGTTCTGGAGCAAGTTAGAACCCCCTTTTTTAGGTAACGTTCTTGTCACGAAACGCTGAATCCGCGTATTTGCAGGGCTGTAGCGGTTTCGCTTTCAGAAAACAGCTCCGAAATCTCGAATTGTTTCAGCGATCTGCGGGGCTTGTTTTTCTGAAGGAAAATTTCAACCAAGACGGTCGACTTCAATCACTGTTTGCATGGCAAGCGTTTGCAGAAGTTACGCTATTTGGCATGACCAAAAACGATGTTCTTTATGTTTCCAAAGCCGACGCCGAATGGTGGCGCACAGCCGTCATCTACCAGATCTATCCGAGATCATTCGCCGACGGCAATGGCGATGGAATGGGCGACTTGCAAGGTGTTACAGCCAGACTGGAAAGCTTGCAAGAACTAGGCATCGACGCAATCTGGTTTTCACCGTTTTTCAAGTCACCGCAAAAAGATGCGGGCTACGACGTAAGCGACTACAAAGACATCGATCCGCTGTTTGGCAACCTCGCCGACTTTGACGCATTGCTAGCCCGAGCGCACAGCCTCGGCGTGCGCATCATCGTTGACCTGGTGCCGAACCACACCTCCGATCAACACGAATGGTTCCAGGCTGCGATCAAATCGCCGAAGGGTTCTCCTGAGCGCGACATGTACATCTTCCGTGACGGCAAAGGGCTTTTCGGTCGCAAGGCTCCAAACAACTGGCCATCGGTCTTCGGTGGATCACAGTGGACTCGCATCACCGAGCCGAACGGAAAGAAGGGTCAGTGGTATCTGCACATCTTCGATTCATCGCAGCCCGACCTCAACTGGAAGAACGAGCGGGTTCGCGACGAGTTCGACAAGGTGCTTCAGTTCTGGCTCGACCGCGGAGTTGATGGTTTCCGCATCGACGTTGCCCACGGCATGATCAAGCGCGACGGACTCCCGGACACCAAGCAGTTCTCGACCGAAATGGGTGGAGTGAAGCCCGAAGGCGACATGACCATCGAAGAACTCGAAATCGCCAACCCATATTGGGGTCAGCCTGAGGTGCACACGATCAACCGTCGCTGGCGCAAGATCATCGACTCTTACAATGACCGCGCGATGGCGGCCGAGGCCTGGATCGCTGGTCCGCTAGAGCGCATGGCTCGCTGGGTTCGTCCGGATGAATACAACCAGACTTTCAACTTCGGTTACATGTTTGCCGGCTGGACCAAAGAAGCTCAAATCAAGAGCATCGAAGAGTCTTTCAAAGCGTTCGGCAGCGTTGGAGCACCATCGACTTGGGTGTTGTCGAACCACGACACGATTCGTCACGTAACTCGATACGGAATGGCGGGCGAACTGCCACAGGGCGACGGAATCGGTCCAGACTACGCTCAGCCAGACGAGGCGATTGGTCTTCGCAAGGGTCGCGCCAACACCGCCTTCATGCTCGGCCTACCGGGCGGCGCTTACATCTATCAGGGCGAGGAGCTAGGTCTGCCTGAGCACACCACCCTCGAAGGAAAATACCGTCAAGACCCAACCTATTTCCGCACCAAGGGCAAGCGCGTCGGTCGTGACGGATGCCGAGTGCCCCTGCCTTGGGAGGCCGGCGCTAACGAGTCGAATGGTTTCTCTGCAAACGGAAAGTCTTGGCTTCCTCAGCCGGAGCGCTACAAGGTTTACGCAAGAGATGCACAGCGCGGAGTTGCAGGATCAACCCTCGAGCTTTACAAACGTTTGCTGAAAATCCGTAAGCAAGAGAACCTCGGCGGTGGCGACTTCCGCTGGGCCCCGGAGCTAATGGACGAAAACTCCCTTGCCTTCATCAACAACGGAGTTGCAGTTATTGCAAACTTTGGTCCTGAATCGGTTCGACTGCCAGCCGGTGAGGTTTTGGTGACCACCCAGGTTGACCTAACCGCCGAGCATGAACTTGAACACGACCAGGTCGTTTGGATCAAGCTGGCCTAATGTTCGACATCACGACCGCACCGCGCCACAACTCAGGAACGAGCCGAGAGTGGTGGCGGTCGGCCGTGATTTACCAGGTCTACCCGAGATCGTTCGCCGACTCGAATGGCGATGGCATGGGTGACTTGCCCGGCATTACCTCGCGCATGGGTTCGCTATCGGCCCTAGGTATCGACGCCATTTGGTTGTCACCGTTTATGCGTTCGCCGCAAAAGGACGCAGGCTATGACGTCAGCGATTACAAAGATGTGGATCCACTTTTCGGAACACTTGCAGACTTCGATGAAATGGTTGCAACGGCACACCGTCACGGCATCCGCGTGTTGGTCGATCTCGTGCCCAATCACACATCCAGTGAGCACAAGTGGTTCAAATCGGCGCTGACTGCCGAGCCTGGATCACGCGAACGAGGTTTTTACCACTTCAAAGACGGTCGCGGCGAGAACGGCGAACTTCCACCGAACAACTGGCTCTCGCTTTTTGGTGGGCCAGCCTGGACCCGAACCACCAATGCAGATGGCACACCGGGGCAGTGGTACTGCCACCTCTTTGACTCTTCGCAGCCTGACCTGAACTGGGAGAACCCAGTTGTGCAGGAGGAGTTCGAAAGCATCTTGCGATTCTGGCTCGACCGTGATGTCGACGGTTTCCGTGTTGACCAGCCGCACGCTATGGGAAAGGCCGCCGGACTACCAGACCACCCCGACATCGAACGTGCCGGTGCCGGATTCATCGAAGGTGAACCTTCACCACCGATGTGGTTCCAGGAGAGCGTGCATCCGATTTTCCGTCGCTGGCGAGCGATCTTGGATTCTTACCCCGGCGAGCGCGCCATGTGTGGCGAGGCGTATGTTTTGCCACTTTCATTCATGGCGCTGTGGGTTCGGCCCGACGAATTCAACCAGACCTTCAACTTCCGCTTCCTCGACAGCATGTGGGAAGCCAAGAACATTTTCGATTCGGTAAATGAGTCGTTTGTGGCTTTCGACGGCGTTGGAGCACCTTCGACGTGGGTGCTTTCGAACCACGATGTCATTCGTCACGCCAGCCGGATGGGCGGACTCAAGGGTCGCCCGACGGCATCCGATGGTGTCGGCCCCAACGATCCCCAGCCTGATCGCGAACTAGGTTTGCGTCGCGCTCGTGCTGCCACACTCTTTACTCTCGCGCTTCCTGGCTCGATGTACCTCTACCAGGGCGAAGAGCTCGGACTCCCCGAACACACCACACTGGGCGACGAGTTCCGCCAAGACCCTACTTTCTACCGAACCGCTGGCAAGCGCGTCGGGCGTGATGGATGTCGTGTTCCGCTTCCGTGGGAATCGGGGGTCGGCGCTGCCAACGGTTTCAACTCGACGGGTAAGGCTTGGTTACCTCAGCCCGAGATTTATGCCGAGTATGCGCGTGATCGCCAAGAAGGTGTTGCAGGTTCAACGCTGGAGCTTTACAAAACTGCCATCAAACTTCGCAAGGATCTTGCGCTCGGTGACGGGTCATTTGAATGGCTTGCAGGTTTTGTAAGCGACGAGGTATTGGGTTTCAAGAATGGTGACATCACCGTCATTCACAACTTCTCATCGGCTGCTATCGAGTTGCCGGCCGGTGAAATCATCGCCACAAGCCAAAACGGCCTGTCCGCATCCTTGGATGCAGATCAGACCGTTTGGTTGAAGCAGCTTTAGTTCGACTAAGCCTTCTTGCTAGGCCACCAGAACTTTTCGCCTGCCATGAAGGCGAGCGCAGGCACGATGACGGTTCGAACCAACAGAGTGTCGAGCAGCACACCGATGCAGACAATCACACCGATCTGAGCTAGCGCCACCAGCGGTAGAACTCCGAGCACAGCAAACACCGCTGCGAGCAAGATACCTGCCGAGGTGATCACACCACCGGTGGCACTCAGAGCACGAACCATACCCTCACGGGTGCCGTGCTTGACTGCCTCCTCCTGAGCACGTGAGACCAGGAAGATGTTGT
>JBJTMF010000004.1:0-7467 GCA_046063405.1 Microbacteriaceae bacterium | reverse complement strand
ACTGAACTACTCAGGTGGCACGGCCGAATTCCCGATTCTTTCCTCGGCCGATGGCGATCGTGCCATCGACTTCTCGAAGCTGAATGCGCTCACCGGCCTCAACTCATTCGACCAGGGATTTGTAAACACCGCATCCACTCGATCGGCCATCACCTTTATCAACGGCGACGAAGGTATCCTGCGTTACCGCGGTTACCCGATCAATGAACTTGCCGGTTCGCGCTCATTCATAGAGGTTGCCTACCTTTTGATCTACGGCAACCTTCCTACTGCTCAAGAACTTGCTGCCTTCGATGAGCGAATTCGTCGTCACACTTTGATCCACGAAGAGCTAAAGAACCTCTTCCACGCAATGCCGCAGAACGCCCACCCGATGTCGGTTCTCGCCGCCGGAACCTCCGCGCTTTCAACCTTCTACCAAGACTCGCTGAACCCTCACGACTCGGCACAGGTCGAACTCTCGACCATTCGCTTGCTCGCAAAGCTGCCGATCCTGGCTGCTTACTCTTACAAAAACTCGCTGGGTCAGGCTCTGCTCTACCCGGATAACTCGCTTGGTTTTGTTGAAAACTTCCTTCGCCTTTGCTTCGGCAACATGGCTGAGCCGTACCTCCAGAACCCGGTTGTCACCAAGGCTCTAGACACGCTGTTCGTGCTACATGCAGATCACGAGCAGAACTGCTCAACCTCGACGGTTCGCCTGGTTGGCTCTAGTCAGGCCAACCTCTTTGCATCCGTTTCGGCTGGAGTCTCGGCGCTATTCGGCCCGTTGCACGGTGGCGCGAACGAGGCTGTTATCGAAATGCTGACGGCAATTCGCGATTCGGGCGAATCGGTACAGCGTTACGTCGAGCGAGTTAAGAACAAAGAAGACGGCATCCGCCTTATGGGCTTCGGCCACCGCGTGTACAAGTCGTTTGACCCACGCGCCAAGATTGTCAAAGAAACCGCAGACCAGGTACTGCGTGAACTGGGCGTTCAAGACCCACTGCTCGACATCGCCAAAGAACTCGAAGCCGCTGCGCTTGCCGACGATTACTTCGTGGAGCGAAAGCTTTACCCGAACGTAGACTTCTACACCGGCGTGATCTACAAGGCGATGGGCTTCCCTAGTCGCATGTTCACGGTGCTGTTTGCGATCGGCCGCCTACCTGGTTGGATCGCTCACTGGCGTGAGATGAACCAAGACGTCGCAACCAAGATTGGTCGACCTCAGCAGCTTTACATCGGTGAGCCGGAGCGTCACCTCTAAGCCGCTAGCTACGCGATAGCCAAAAGACGGAGGTATCTCCAAAGGTCTTGTGATCGTCGAGGGCAAGCTCGTTTGGCCAATCTGGAACACCGGTTCGGCTCGAACGCTCTACCATGATCACCGAATCATCGGTGATAATCGCCAACACACCTTCAAGATTCTTCGAGATTTCTTCATTCGAGATTTCGTATGGCGGGTCGATGAAAACGAGATCGAAAACCCCGCGGCTTGAACCGCTGGCCAAAAAACTTTGCACCGGTTGGTTTACCACCAGCATTTCGCCCACGTCGTTTTTGGCCAAAAGCGCGGCATTGCTTTGACAAACTTTGGCTGCCTTGACATCTTTTTCGACCATGACAAGTCGTGCAGCGCCCCGAGAAATAGCCTCAAGACCCAGTGCGCCGGTGCCGGCGTAGAGATCGAGTACCTTCGCGCCATCAATTAGGCCGCGAGCATCGAGTCGGTTGAAGATGCTTTCGCGAATACGATCGGCCGTTGGCCGAGTGGATTTGGCAGGCGGCACAAGTTTTAGTGAGCCGGCGATGCCACCGATGATTCGCGTCATGTCTAGCATTGAACCATGCTTTTGCCCAACGAGCCGCTAACCAAAGTGCTTGGCGATCGAACCGCCAAGTCGTTCGCGCGGCATTTGGGTATCGAAACCGTGGGTCAGCTTCTGCAACACTATCCGCGCCGTTACGCTTCGCGTGGCGAGCTTACGCCTATTAACGAACTGCCGATTGGTGAGTCGGTCTCGATCGTGGCGGAGATTGTGGATGCTCGCGAACGGTTTATGAAGGGTCGCAAGGGAAGCATCCTCGAGGTTCGCATCACCGACGGAAACGGGCGCTTATCGCTGACCTTTTTCAATCAGGCTTGGCGTCAAAAAGATCTGAAGCCTGGAGTTCGGGGGTTGTTTTCAGGCAAGATCGGTGCCTATCAAGGCACCTTGCAACTCACGCATCCCGATTACGAACTATTCGCCGACGAGATTACCGACGAAACAGCCAAGGCCTGGGCCGATCTGCCGATACCGATTTACTCCGCGTCGGCAAGCCTTACCACTTGGGCAATCCAACGCTCGCTAGCGGTAGTGCTAGACACCCTTCTACCGATCTCTGACCCGCTTCCCGCTGAACTTATCAAGCGCGAAAAATTGCTTGGGCTAAATGAGGCGATTCATGCGATTCATCGTCCGGCCAAGCATTCCGATTGGGCCAAAGCGCGAGAAACCTTGAAGTTTCACGAAGCCTTTTTGCTTCAGACATTCTTGGTGCGCCGCAAAACCGAAACCTCGCATATCAAAACCATGGCTCGAGTGCCAAGCGCTTCAGGAAACCTTGCCACTTTTGATAAGGCGCTACCTTTTCAGCTGACCAATGGGCAGATCGAAACCGGACAGGCGATTTTGAGGGACCTCGCCAACGAGCATCCGATGCATCGTTTGTTACAGGGTGAAGTTGGCTCGGGTAAAACTTTGGTCGCGCTTCGAGCGATGCTTGCCGTTACAGATTCGGGTGGACAAGCTGCCCTTTTAGCGCCGACCGAGGTGCTCGCGGCTCAGCACTACGAATCGATTCAGCGAACGCTAGGTGAATCGCTTTCTAAAAAACTCGGAGTGACTCTTTTGACCGGACAGCTCGGTGTCGCTGAGCGAAAGAAGGCGTTGCTTCAGATTGTGAGTGGCAAAGCTTCAATCGTGATTGGAACTCACGCGTTGATTGCCGACCGCGTCGAATTTTTAGATCTTGCGCTCGTGGTCATCGACGAACAGCACCGGTTCGGTGTCGAACAGCGCGAGGCGCTGCGCCAAAAGGGAGTGCAGCCACCACATGTTTTGACCATGACTGCGACCCCTATTCCTCGCACCCTGGCAATCACCGCGTTTGGTGACCTGGAGGTAAGCACACTCACAGAGTTGCCGGCAGGACGAAAAGAAATTTCAAGCCATGTGGTTCACCTCGGCCAGCCAGGGCTCGTGGCCCGCGTTTGGGCTCGAGTCGCAGAGGAAGTCTCCAGAGGTAGGCAAGCGTTCGTGGTTTGCCCTCGAATCGACGACTCAGATGACGCAGCCGAATTCTTAGCGTCAGGTGGTTCCCTCACCGATGCAGAGGCTGAGGAAACCGATTTTCTCGGTGCCACAAAGACGCCACCAAGACCACTCGCCGCCGCGATCAGCGTGGCCGAATCTCTAAAGGTGAATGTGTCCCTTGCCGGGGTTCGCATCGGGCTGCTGCACGGACGCATGTCATCCGACGAAAAAGCCAACGTGATGGCCCGGTTTGCTGCGCGCGAGATCGATCTGCTGGTCAGCACTACCGTCATCGAAGTCGGTGTAGATGTTCCGAATGCCACCGTAATGGTGATTCTCGATGCCGAGCGGTTCGGAATTTCGCAGCTGCACCAGTTGCGTGGTCGCGTTGGTCGAGGTGGTCACGCGGGGCTTTGTCTATTGCTTACCGCAGCAGAGCCTGGCACGGTAGCGCTAGAGCGAGTGGATGCTGTCGCCTCGACCACCGATGGTTTCAAGTTGAGTGAAATCGATTTGTTGCAACGTCGTGAGGGTGATGTGCTTGGCAACTCGCAGGCCGGCGGAAGGTCATCGCTGCGGTTGCTTAGAGTCGTACAAGACGCCGACCTAATAGTTCGTTGCCGCGAGTTTGCGCAGGCGGTTCTTGAAAGTGACCCAACCCTCGAGCAGCATCCGCTTCTTTCAAAAGCGCTCGACGAAATCGATTTGGAGCGACGGGAAAATCTTTCGAAGGCCTGAGGGTAACCTAGAGGTATGTCCTTGCTTGCCGTTTATCCGGGCTCATTCGACCCTTTCACCAAGGGTCATCTTGATCTCGCCACCCGAGCTGCCGCAACTTTCGGTCAGCTGACGATCGTGGTCGTGCATAACCCAAACAAAACCGCAATGCTGACCGTTGAACAGCGCGCCGAGTCCATCAAAGAAGCCTTTGGAGAGTTGCCAAAGAACATCTGCGTAGATGTTCTCGTTGACGGACTACTTGCCGAGTACTGCCAGAATATTGGCGCTAGTGCGATTGTTAAGGGCCTTCGGTCTTCGTCTGATCTCGAGTATGAATTGCCGATGGCTAAAGTAAACCGCGACCTCACGGGTATCGAGACGGTCTTCCTGCCAGCCGCTGGAGAATTTGCACACATCTCCTCGAGCTTGGTCAAGCAGGTTTACGAGCTCGGCGGCGATGTGGCTGCTTACCTGCCAGATGCGGTTCTTAAAACCATGAGCGAGGTAAACCCGCGATGAATCAAGAACTCAAAATTGCAGTGCATGATTTGATGCACAAACCGGGCACGATGCGCGAGAAGCAGATCCAATTTGCCCTCGAAGAACAGCTCGGCAACTACGCCCTAGCAGTACCTGCGGGGGAGCAGTTCGAAGTAGATGTTCGCCTTGAGTCGGTGCATGAAGGAATTTTGGCCACTGGAGTGGCATTTGGTGAGGCTTCGGGAGAGTGCAGTCGGTGTTTAGATCCCATCAAAACCGATGTCGAGGTAGATTTTCAGGAACTTTTCGCCTATTCTGGAACGAGCGAAGATGACTTCGTAGTTGAGAGCGAGCAAATCGATCTCGATCAGGTCATCAGAGACGCGGTAGTTTTGTCTCTTCCGTTTCAACCCGTATGCAAAACAAACTGTTTAGGTTTGTGTGCGACTTGCGGCGTGAAGATGGCAGATGATCCGCAACATGTGCACTCCGAGGCAATAGATCCGCGTTGGAGTGGGCTTCAGCAGCTTAAGGAAGATTGACATGCCAGTACCAAAAAGACGCCTATCGCGCAGCCGCACTCACGCTCGTCTTTCGCAGTGGAAGGCAGCCGAGGTTAGCCTCGTCAAGACCGTAGTGAACGGCAAGACCGTTTACAGCCTGCCTCACCGCGCTCAGGTAGTTGAGGACTCGGCCGGCAACGCGCTGTACCTCGAGTACAAGGGCCGCAAGGTAGCCGACGCCTAAAGACTTGGGCTCATGGCGCTTGAAGTCTTGATTGAACGCCTCGGTGTTTCAGTCAGCGAAGATCTTCTTCGACAGGCGCTAACCCATCGCTCGTACTCATACGAGCACCGCAACCAACCCAACAACGAACGCCTCGAATTCCTCGGGGACTCGGTGTTGGGTTTTGTTGTAACCGGGCACCTCTTCGAAACATTCGGTGACCTCGATGAGGGCAAGCTCACCAAACTGAAGAACGCAGTAGTTTCGGCCAAGGCGCTAGCCAAAGTCGGTGCCGATCTCGGACTCGGGGAATTCATGCTGCTTGGTCGTGGCGAACAACAGACCGGTGGGCAGCTCAAGGTCAATCTGCTTGCCGACACCTTCGAGGCGATTCTCGGTGCGGTTTATGTTGAACTCGGCATAGAGAAGGCTCGTGAGCTGGTGCTGGCCCTCGTGCTGGGTCCGTTGGCTAACCCAGAGATCCTCTTGGAGAGCAGCGACCCAAAGACAACTTTGCAAGAGCGCGCGCAGTCGCTTGGATTACCGAACCCAAGCTACGGGGTGACTCACGACGGGCCAGACCACGACAGGACTTTCTTTGCCACCGTCATGGTGGGTGAGCTCGAAGCAACTGGTTCGGCTCGCACTCGCAAGGATGCAGAGGCGGTTGCTGCACTCGATGCGCTGAGCCAGCTGGGAACCAACTAGTGCCAGAATTGCCTGAGGTCGAAACGGTTCGATCTGGTCTTCAACAGTATTTGATCGATGCCCAGGTCACCGGCGTAGAAATCCACGATGAAAGAAGCCTCAAGCGTCACCTGGCCGGACCGTCCGACTTCGTGCAAACCCTGCTCGGTGCACGCATTGAAGGGGTCGTGCGGCGAGGTAAGTTTCTGTGGATGCCGCTCGAACTTCGTTCGTCGTCTTCCACCAAGTTGGCTCTGGTCGGCCATTTGGGCATGAGTGGGCAGATGTTGGTGCGCGATTTTGGCGCTGAAGCAGACAAGTTGAACCGAATCACGATTCATCTCGATGGGGCTTCTGGAGAGCAGATAGAGTTTCGTTTCGTCGATCAACGTTTGTTTGGTTCGTTGCAACTTGACGAGATGGTTTCCACCCCCGATGGTAACGCTGGCGGATTCGCCGGATCCAACGGCAGTCAGCAGTGGTCGAGCCTAATCGCCAGAAGTGCAGCGCACATCGCTCGTGACCCGCTAGACGAAAACTTCGATCGAGCGGCGGTAATCGCTCGCATGCGAAAAAAGAATTCTGGAATCAAACGAGTCTTGCTCGATCAAGGCGTGTTGAGTGGTATCGGAAACATCTACGCCGATGAAGCGCTTTGGGCGGCAAAACTTCATTATGACCAGTCGGCATCCAGCCTTTCAGTCAAGAAACTCGACGACTTGCTTGATGCCGTGACTCGGATTCTTCGCGCCGCGGTAGCCGTGGGAGGCACCAGTTTCGATGAACAATACAAGAACGTGAACGGAGAATCCGGCTATTTCGAGGTCTCGCTAAATGCCTACGGTCAGACCGGCAAGCCCTGTGCGCGCTGCGGCACCCCGATCAGGCGAGATTCCTGGATGAACCGCGGCTCTCATTTCTGTCCAAAGTGCCAAAAACAGTCGCGCTAATCGGGTATTTTTGTGTGACGGCATTCTGCCGATCCCTAACTTTGAAGTGGTGCGTGAAGCTTGTATCTAAAGAGTCTGACTCTAAAGGGCTTCAAGTCTTTTGCCCAGCCCACCACGTTCCAATTTGAGCCAGGTGTAACGGCTGTCGTAGGCCCAAATGGTTCGGGTAAATCTAACGTCGTTGACGCGCTCGCCTGGGTGATGGGTGAGCAAGGTGCAAAGACTCTCCGCGGCGGAAAGATGGAAGACGTCATCTTCGCGGGTACCAGCACCAAAGGCCCATTAGGTCGTGCCGAAGTCTTGCTTACCATCGACAACTCAGATGGCGCACTCCCAATCGAGTACACCGAAGTCACCATTAGTCGCACTTTGTTCCGCAACGGCGGCTCCGAGTATGCAATCAACTCAGAGCCTTGTCGCCTGCTTGACGTTCAAGAGTTGCTCAGTGACTCAGGTCTTGGTCGAGAGATGCACGTGATCGTTGGTCAGGGTCAGCTCGACGGAATCCTGAAGGCAACCCCTGAAGAGCGCCGCGGTTTCGTTGAAGAGGCTGCCGGAATTCTCAAGCACCGCCGCCGCAAAGAGAAGACTCAGCGCAAGCTTGAGGCGATGCAGTCAAA
>JBJTMF010000028.1:0-6840 GCA_046063405.1 Microbacteriaceae bacterium | reverse complement strand
CATACTGGGCGGCCGAAGACATCGACTTGGCCAAGCTTGCTCGCGGTCGTGCGCTGCAGCTCATCCCTCAGATCGAAGACGAAAAGAACCGCGAACTCATCGCCAGCCAGGTGGCCGAGCTGACCTTCTAGCAGCGGATGTCCCCGTAAAAGGTGACCCAACTTTCACCTGATTGAGATGCCGAGCCTGTGAAACTGGATGCATCGAGCAGCATATGGCAAAGGTAGATAAATGTTTCCGACGAATTTTGTTTATGTGACAGCAGTGTTTTTTGGGCTGCTTTTCGTTTTGCCGCAGGCCCTCGGTATCCTCTCGATCAACAAGAAACTTTCTAACCCACGAGTAGAGACCGGTTCGCAATTGGGTCTTCGCAGTTATCGGGCATTCTTGATTACCTGGTTGGTTCCAAACGTGCCTTTACTTGCGGTTTTGGTCGCGTACAGTTTCGACGCAAATGCTGGCTTTGGCTTGCTTAGTTTCGGAATAGTTTTTCTCTACATTGCCCCCGTGGCTTGGATCGTGATGGCGGTGTTCCTCATCAACGGGATGGTTTACCGCTCTGTTAAGAACCGAGATCGTGACTATTCGACGCCGCAACCCGCCGCGGAGGCGGAACAGCAAACCAGCACAGCTTTGTAGGTTTCCTGCCCAAGGCAAGCCGCTGGCTCAAGATTAAAGCTTTCGCAGCAGCACGCTCTCGACGCGGTGGTTATCGCCCTTGCGCAACACTAGAGTGGCGCGGGATCGAGTCGGCAAGATGTTCTCGCGCAGGTTCGGCAAGTTGATGGTCGACCAGATGAGCTTGGCGGTTTCGAGAGCAACCTCAAAAGGCACTTCGGCGTAGCGGTGAAAATACGATGCCGGGTTGGTAAACGCCGACTCGCGCAGTTTCTGGAAACGATTCAAAAACCAAGTGGTGATGTTCTCGGTTTCGGCATCCACATAAATCTTGAAATCAAAAAAGTCACTCAGAGCGGTTTCTTGACCCTGGCCCGGCGCTTGCAGCACATTGAGTCCTTCGACAATCAGCACATCGGGGGAGTGCACGACAACCTGCTCGCCAGGAACGATGTCGTAAGAAAGGTGCGAATACACGGGCGCCGCGACCTCCGCTTTGCCACTCTTCACATCGGCAACAAATTTCAACAGCGCCATGCGGTCGTAAGATTCGGGGAATCCTTTTCGAGTCATTAGCCCGCGGCGTTCGAGTTCGGCATTCGGATACAGGAACCCATCGGTTGTCACCAATTCAACCTGCGGCGTACCCTCCCAGCGACTGAGTAAGTCTTTCAGAAGGCGCGACACCGTCGACTTACCCACCGCAACCGAACCGGCAATACCGATCACAAATGGCACTCGCTTGGCGCGCTCGCCGAGAAATTCATTGGATGCGCGGTGCAACGCCTGCGCTTGCGAAACGTACATGTTTAGCAGGCGACTCAGCGGCAAATAGACGTCGCGTACCTCTTCGAGGTCGAGAAAGTCGCCGAGTCCGCGAATCTGGGCTACTTCGGTTTCGGTGAGTGGATTCTGGGTCTGAACCCCCAAACTTGCCCACTCGCTGCGGCGAATTTCGACGAAAGGCGATGGTTCACCGCTGGGTTGCGCCCATTGGTCGAAATCTGGCTGTTTGCCACCATTTACACCGCTCACAATGAGCCATTCTGCCCTAAATTAGTAGGTATGTGTGGAATCGTTGGCTACATCGGCCCAAAGCAAACCGTTGACGTATTGATTGGTGGCCTTCGTCGCCTCGAATACCGCGGATACGACTCGGCGGGCGTCGCAGTTATCTCAGACGGGCTCGTCGACATGCGCAAGAAGGCTGGCAAGCTGGTCAACCTCGAAGCCGAAATCGAGAGCAACCCACTACCTAGCGCACACATCGGTATCGGCCACACTCGCTGGGCCACGCACGGTGCGCCAACCGACGGAAACGCGCATCCGCACTTTGGCGGGCCAGAGCGCAAACTAGCCCTCATCCACAACGGAATCATCGAAAACTTTGCCGAGCTGAAGGCCGAACTGCTAGCCGAGGGCACCCGTTTTGCATCCGAAACCGACACCGAGGTTGCCGCCCACCTGATCGCTCGTGAGTACGAATCGACCGGCGACTTGATCTCGGCGTTCAGCAAAGTCATGAACCGCCTGCACGGTGCGTTCACCATTCTTGTAGTTCACCAGGAACAGCCGGATGTAGTGCTAGCCGCGCGCCGCAACGCACCGCTGGTGATTGGTCTTGGTGACGGCGAAAACTTCCTCGGCTCCGACGTCGCGGCTTTCGTCGAGCACACCAAGCGTGCGGTTTCGGTTGGGCAAGACGAGATCGTCGTGCTCAAGACCGATTCGGTCGAGGTGTTTGGTTTCGACGGCAAGCCGGTCGAGTTCACTGAGTTTGAAGTTAGCTGGGATGCCTCGGCTGCATCCAAGGGCGGATGGCCTTCGTTTATGGCGAAGGAAATCGCCGACCAGCCTCAGGCGATTGCCGACACCCTGATGGGTCGCGTTCGTTCGGATGGCCACGTGGTGCTCGATGACATCGCGCAGATGTCGAAAGAAGCCATCAAGCAAATCGACCGAATCGTGATCGTCGCTTGTGGCACGGCAGCTTACGCCGGTGATGTCGCAAAGTATGCGATCGAGAAGTGGGCACGCATCCCGGTTCAGGTCGAGCTTTCACACGAATTCCGCTACCGCAGCCCGATCGTCACCCCGAACACCCTGGTGCTCGCCATCTCGCAGTCGGGTGAAACCATGGACACACTGATGGCCGTGCGTTACGCGCAGGAGCAGGGTGCAAAGGTGTTCGCAATTTGCAACACCCAGGGCGCAACGCTTGCCCGCGAGTCGGATGCCGTGATCTACACCCACGCCGGACCAGAGGTTGCCGTGGCATCCACCAAGGCCCTAACCGCACAGATCACCGCCGGGTACATGCTGGCTCTGGTGCTAGCCGAGGCGCGCGGTGCCATGAACGAGGCCGACCTGACCGCTCTCGGTCAGGAGCTTCTTCACCTGCCGGCGAAGGTCAGCGAAGTGCTAGACAACATCCAAGAATCTGCAGACCTTGGCACCAAGCACGCGGATGCCAAGTCGGTGTTATTCCTTGGCCGCAACGTTGGTTACCCGGTTGCCATGGAGGGTGCGCTCAAGCTTAAAGAGATCGCGTACATCCACGCAGAAGGTTTTGCAGCCGGCGAACTAAAGCACGGCCCGATCGCGCTGATCGAAGAGGGTCAGCCGGTCATCGTGATGGTGCCGAGCCCAGACGACGTCGACAGCCTTCACCCGAAGGTGATCAGCAACATTCAAGAGATCCGCGCTCGCGGTGCCAAGGTAATCGCCATCGCCGAGGTTGGCGACGCAACGGTCAGCCAGTATGCCGAGTCGGTCATCTTTGTTCCGAAGACCGACACCATCATGGCCGCGGTGCTCTGCGTGATTCCACTTCAAGCTTTCGCGCTAGCGCTTTCGACCGCAAAGGGTCTCGATGTTGACCAGCCTCGCAACTTGGCGAAGTCGGTGACCGTCGAGTAGACGACCGAATGATCGTCGGAGTGGGCATTGACCTGGTTGACCTGCAAAGGTTCGAGCAGGCAATCACCAACACCCCTCGACTGGTTGAGCGGCTCTTCGCCGAGTCTGAACGCGAAGGCAGCACCCGCACTCTGGCCGGTCGTTTCGCAGCTAAAGAAGCGCTGATCAAGGCGGTCGGTGATCCAACTGGGATGCGCTGGCACGAGGTGGTGCTCGGTTACGACCAACTGGGCAAGCCGTCGATCAGCACTCTTGGTGACACCGATGCTTTCACCCGCAGCGCCGGCATCAACCGTTTTCACGTTTCGATCAGCCACGATGGCGGCAAGGCGGTGGCCGTGGTGGTCGCCGAGGGTGCCTGATGCGTGAGTTAGTCGTCGACCTTGATGCCGTGGTGCACAACTTCAAGTTGATGCAATCGCGCACTTCGGCGTTCGTTCTGCCGGTCATCAAAGCCAACGCCTACGGGCACGGCATAGTCGAGGTTGCCAAAGCGCTTGAGAGCGCCGGATGCACCGGTTTCGGCGTGGCCGACACCACCGAGGGTTTGACCTTGCGCAAAGCGGGCATAACCGCAGCGGTGCTTGCCTGGTTGCACGACCCACAGGATGATTTCGTCGAAGCCGTGCGCCACGACATCGATCTCGGCATTGCCAATCTCGAACAGCTCGATAGAGCGAAGCGTGCAGCGGCGGCATCGGGTGAGATCGCGCACCTACACCTCAAGATCGATACCGGTCTTGGCCGCAATGGCGCTACCGAAGCAGACTGGCTTGAACTAATCGAAGCCACCAAGTCGGCGGTGGCCGAGGGTGGAGTGCAGGTAACCGGAATCTTCAGTCACCTGAGTTCCACATCCGAGGCCGACGACCGGGCGCAGATCGAGAAGTTCAAGGTTGCGCTCGAGCAGGTCAAGTCGGCTGGCCTCGAATACGAGCTTGCGCACCTAACCGCATCGGATGGTTCGCTGGCCTACCCCGATGCGCACTTCGACATGATTCGAGTTGGCATTGCTATTTATGGTCTCGACCCGTTTAGCTCTCACCGTGCTGCCGAGTTTGGGCTGAAGCCGGCGATGACCGCCAAGAGCGTGGTTGTGCAGACCAAGCGTGTGCCGGCTGGCCAAGGAGTTTCTTACGGCTACCTGCACAAAACCGAGAGTGAGACCACCCTCGCTCTGGTTCCGGTTGGCTACGCGGAGGGGTTGCCGCGTAACGCATCGGGCAAGGCCGTGGTGCACATCAACGGCAAGGCCTACCGAATTCAGTCGCGCATCGCCATGGATCAGTTTGTTGTTGATGTCGGCAGCGACGATGTGAAGGTTGGCGATGAGGTGTTGCTCTTCGGCGACCCAGCGGCCGGTGCGCCCTCGGTTGATGATTTGGCCGACGCAGCCGAAACCATCAACTACGAAATCGTCACTCGCATGGGCGGGCGATTCACGAGGCGTTTCGTTGGGGCGGCTAAGTGACCTCATCGACTCGTCTGGCCCGCCTGAGAGTTGTTGATGAAGAAGTCATGCATCGGCTCGGCATTGCGCTCGCCAAACTTTTGACCGCAGGTGATCTGGTGCTGCTGACCGGCCCGCTCGGAGCCGGCAAAACAACTCTTTCGCGAGGAATCGGCGAAGGCCTCGGCGTGGTCGGTACCGTTTCGAGCCCGACCTTTGTGATTGCCCGAACTCACCGCCGCATCAATTCGTCGGTGGCTTTAGTGCATGTTGATGCCTATCGACTTTCAAGCCCAGCCGAGTTCGATGATCTCGACATCGACCTCGCAAACTCAATCGTGTTGGTCGAGTGGGGGCGCGGATTCACCGATGAGCTCGCCGAGTCTTGGCTCGACATCGAAATCGAACGAGACCTCACCGGAGCCACCGAAGAACGCGTGCTCACCATCATCGGCCATGGTCCTCGTTTCGAAACCGCCTTGGCGCAGCAAGAGTTCGCACACCTCGCAGAGGTAGCCGCATGAGCCCGTTTCTCGCCATCGACACATCGGTTGGAACATCGGTCGCACTAGTAGCAGGGGGCGATGTGCTTGCCGAGGTCAATTTTGACGACCGCATGGGGCACGCCGAAAACATCGGAAATGCCCTAATCGAGGTGTTCTCGAAGGCGGGCATCGCTCCTGCGAGAATTTCGGCGGTGGTCGTGGGTCGAGGTCCGGCTCCGTTCACCGGCCTTCGCGTAGGTATCGCCGCAGCGATTGCTTTCGCCGAGGGCGTTGCCAAGCCTATTTTTGGTGTGGTCAGTCACGATGCCATCGCGCTTGCCGCGATTCGGGGTGGGGCTAAACCGTCTGAAGGTCAGCCTCTTTTGGTCACCACGGATGCCCGTCGAAGTGAGGTTTACTGGAGCCTCTATTCCTGTTCGGATTCTCACGGAGTTCCACTTCGGGTTGACGGCCCTCATGTGGCTAAGCCGGCAACGCTTGAAGAGCTCCTTGCCGGCCGCGAGGTTTTGCGCACCGAGGCCTCGGTGACTGCGGTCGATCTGGCTATCGTCGCCGAGCGTCAGATGCTTGCTGGGCTGCTGCGCACCGACCTCTCTGCGCTTTACCTGCGTGATCCTGATGCGGTGGCACCAAAGCCGCACGTTCGTCTCGGCAAGGCGGTGAGCGAGTGAGTGACTTTTTGATTCGTCCGGCCGATGAAACCGACCTGCCCGCGATCATGCGCATCGAACATGCCTCGTTTGGTTCTACCGCCTGGCCCGAAGACATGATGCGCCTCGAGTTGGCTCCGAATCCAAGTCGAAACTACTTCGTCGTCACCGATCATCACGAGGTGGTTGGCTACGCAGGCATCGGCGTAATTGACGGTCAAGAGGCCGACGTGATGACCATCGCGGTTCACGAATCTGTACGCTCAGCGGGCTTAGGTCGACGCCTAATGAATCGTCTGATGGATGTCGCTGCCAAACGCAACGCTCAGCAAATGTTTCTCGAGGTGCGCGCCGATAACCCGGTGGCGCAGGCGCTTTATTTGAGTCTTGGTTTCGAGCAAATCGACCTTCGCAAGAACTACTACCAACCGGAGGGCATCGATGCTGTGATTATGCGCGCCGACCTCACCCAACGCATCGCCGACATCGCCGCTCGCGCGATTCGCGAACCGCTCGTGCTTGGCATCGAATCTTCGTGCGATGAGACCGGCGTCGGTATTGTTCGCGGCACGACCCTGCTGGCGAATGCGGTGTCTTCTTCGATGGATGCTCACGCAAGGTTTGGCGGTGTCGTGCCAGAAATCGCGGCTCGCGCCCACCTCGAGGCCATCAAACCGACGCTCGATCTTGCCCTCAG
>JBJTMF010000027.1:0-4584 GCA_046063405.1 Microbacteriaceae bacterium | reverse complement strand
CATCAGCCACACACCGACGAATAGCGAAACACCGAGGGCCAGCTCAGGAATTACCGACAGGTACCACCAGAGCACCGAGATCATGCGCGCTTTGACCAGTTCGGTCTTGCGCAATTCGGCGGCATCTCGAGCGAATTTTTCGGTGATGAATCCGCCACGACCGAAAGCCTTTAGAACACGGATGCCGTGAACGCTCTGCTCGACTGAGGTTGCGAGGTCACCGGCCTGGTCTTGACTCTTGCGAGCGGTGATGTGGTAGTTCTTCTCGAAGTTGAACCCGATGATCCATAGCGGTGCAACGATCACCAAGAAGATGGTTCCGAGAATCCAGGAGTACGAGTAGAGCACCGCGAGACCGACGACAATGGTGATTCCATTGGCTACCAAAAGCACCAAACCGAACGATAGCCAGCGACGAATCAGGCTCAGATCTTGGGTGGCGCGGCTTAGCAGCTGACCGCTCGGCCAGCGGTCGTGGAAGGCAACCGGAAGGTTCTGAAGTTTTGCGTAAAGCGTGCGGCGCAGGTTAGCCTCAACGTGCGTGCCGGGGGTCAGCACCAGCCAGCGTCGGCCGAGAACCATAAGCGCTTCGAGAACACCGAGGCCGAGAACCCACAGTGCCGGTGTCAAAATCTGTTCAAACTTGGTGGTCGAGGTGATGCCGTCGACTAGCGAGCGCAAGAAGTTTGGAATCGAAAGCGCCAGCATGTGAGCGGCGAGAGCTGCGAACATTCCCATGATGATGCGCGGAAGCGCTTTCTTTGTGTACGGGAAGATGCGAAGCAGTGTTCGAATCGTGCCAAGTTTGGCGGGTGTTTCAGACAATTCTTAACCTTAGGTTCTCGGTGGGTGGGCGCACTTAGGCCAGCCTTGTAGGCTAACACGCCAAAACACGCAGTTATTGCATCCGAGGTAAAAAACAACCGCCCGTGCCTAAGCCCGAGCGGTTGCCTTTGAAGTTGTGTCTAGAGGTTCTCTACGTCGGCCTGCTTGGTGCGAACGGCCTCGGCTGCAACCTTCAGAGCTTCGAGCTCCTCTGCATCAAGCGGAGTCTCGACAACCTTCTTGATGCCGCCCTTGCCAAGCTGAGCCTCGACACCCAGGTAGACACCCGAGATGCCAAACTCGCCATCAACCCAAGCACAAACCGGGAACACTGCCGATGAGTCTTCGTGTACGGCCTTCGCCATGCGGGCTACGGCAGCGCTAGGTGCGTAGTAGGCAGAGCCGGTCTTGAGCAGAGCCACGATCTCGGCTCCACCGTTGCGAGTGCGCTCGACCAACTCTGCGACCTTCTCGGCGCCAAGAACTTCAACGATCTTCTTGCCGTTTACGGTCGAAACGCTCGGAACCGGAACCATGGTTTCACCGTGCGAACCGAGGGTGAGAGTCTTGACGTCGGCGACATTCGCGCCGGTGGCCTCGGCAACAAAGTTGGTGAAGCGTGCGGTGTCGAGCACACCGGCCTGACCGATTACGCGCTCCTTCGGGAATCCTGATGCCTTCTGGGCCAGAGCGGTCATCTCATCGAGTGGGTTCGAAACCACGAGGATGACTGCGTTTGGTGCATACTTGGCTATGTTCTTTGCCACGCCACCGACGATGCCGGCGTTGACTTCGAGCAGATCCATGCGGGTCATGCCCGGTTTACGTGGCAAACCGGCGGTGATCACGACGATGTCGCTGTCTGCGATTGCCTTGTATCCCGAGCCGTCTGGCAACGTGGTTGCGCCAACGACCTCGGTCTCGAAGCCTTCAATTGAACGGCTCTGGTTGATGTCGAGTGCAATGCCCTGCGGCTTGCCGTCGAGAATGTCGGTTAGAACGACGGTCTCAAAGATGTCGTACTCGGCTAGACGCTGAGCGGTGGTGGTGCCATAGAAGCCGGCTCCGATAACCGAAACTTTGCCGTGACGTGACATGGTGATCTCCTTTTGGGATTTGGTGGCTTGGGTTCAAGCCTATTGGTTGTTGCTGCTCGGTTTACGCGCGCAAACCTTCTTCTAGTGGAAGAAGTGACGCTCGTTGGTGAAGTACATTGTGATGCCTGCCTCGTTAGCCGCATCGATCGAATCCTGGTCGCGCATCGATCCACCAGGCTGAACCACCGCGGTGACGCCAGCCTGAATCAGCACGTCGAGACCATCGCGGAATGGGAAGAACGCATCGGATGCCGCAACGGCACCCTTGGCTCGTCCGGATGCGCGCTCCACAGCCAAACGGCACGAGTCAACTCGGTTGACCTGGCCCATTCCGATACCCACCGAAGCGCCATTCTTGGCTAGCAAGATTCCGTTGGACTTCACCGCACGGCATGCTCGCCAGGCGAAGATCAAGTCGCGCATGACCTCCTGGCTTGCCGGTGCGCCGGCTGCCAACGTCCAGCTGCCAGGGTTGAGCGTGGTGAAGGTATCTGGCTCTTGAACCAGGAGCCCACCAGAAATCTGGCGAACCTCCCAGACCTCACGCGCATAGTTGGCCGGCAACTGCATGATGCGCATTTTCTGCTTTTTGGTCAAAATCTCGAGGGCCTCGAAGTCGAATCCCGGAGCAATGACCACTTCGCTGAAGCTAGAAACGATCTGACTTGCCATGGTCTTAGTGATGGTTCGGTTAGCAGCAATCACGCCTCCGTAAGCCGAAGTCGAGTCGCAAACGTATGCGTTGGCGTGAGCATCGGCAATTGGATCGGCTGAGTTAGGGTCACCAACCGCGATGCCACAAGGGTTCGCGTGTTTAATGATGGCCACCGCCGGCTCGATGTGGTCGAACGCTGCACGCAGCGCGGCATCCGCATCGACGTAGTTGTTGAACGACATCTCTTTGCCGCCGAGCAGTCTCGCCTGTGCAATACCCGAAACTGCCGAGTCGCCAACGGTCTTGTAGAGCGCAGCCGACTGGTGCGAGTTTTCGCCATAGCGCAAGACGTTCGAGAGCTGGGCTTCAACCGTGAAGTTTTGCGGAAAGCCGGCGTTCTTGTTTTCGGTACTGGCGTCGTGGCCAGCCTCTTTGCGCCACTGTGCTTCAATCTCATCGGCAAACCACTGGGCAACGGCCGCGTCGTAGCGCGCGGTGTGCGCGAACGCGTTAGCAGCCAGTTCACGACGCTGGTTTAGCGTGGTGCCGCCGTTCTGGATCGCCTGAATGACTTCGCCATATTTGGCCGGGTCAACGACGATTGCCACGTTGGCGTGGTTTTTGGCAGAAGCACGAACCATTGCCGGGCCTCCGATGTCGATCTGCTCGACGACAGCATCGCCCTTTGCACCGGATGCCACGGTCTCGACAAACGGGTAGAGGTTTACGACTACAAGTTCAAACGCTTCGATGTCGAGTTCGGCTAGTTGGTTTTCGTGATCAACGAGACGAAGGTCGGCGAGCAATCCGCCATGAATTTTCGGGTGCAGCGTCTTGACGCGACCATCGAGCGATTCTGGGAATCCGGTGACTTTCGAAACCTCGGTGACTGCGAAACCGGCATCGGCAATTGTGGACGCGGTCGAGCCGGTAGATACCAGCGCAACACCTTGCTCAGAGAGCGCTTTGGCAAGCTCGATCAGGCCGGTCTTGTCGCTAACCGAAATCAGGGCACGGCGCACCTCGATGCGATCGCGGTGACGGTATTCGTTAGGGTTGCGGTTGGCAGTGGCCACGGTCAACCTTTCGTTGTTTTGTGTCTAGGCGGATTTCTTCTGTTCGGCGATTTCGCGCACAACATCAACCAGCAGAGCACGTTCGACCTGCTTGATTCTTTCGTGAAGTTGCGCCTCGGTTTCACCGGGCAGAATTTGAACCTCGGCCTGCTTTAGCCGTGGTCCGGTATCGACACCTTCGTCGACAACGTGGATGGTGACGCCGGTGCGAGTGGCTCCAGCGGCAAGGGCATCGCGAACCGCATGGGCTCCCGGAAATTCGGGTAGCAGCGATGGATGCGTGTTAATCAAGTTTGGCGATAGCGCCGCGACAAACTCTGGCGGCAAAATTCGCATGAATCCGGCTAGCACGACGAGGTCTGGTTCAAAATGCTGAATGTTCGAAAGCAGAACCTTGGCCCATGCCTCACGAGACTCAAAGCGGCCCGGTTCGACTACAAAGGTTGGAACACCGAAAAGTTCTGCATGCTCGAGTCCGCTGGCAGCATTGTCGGCGCCAACTGCGCGAATCTTCACACCGAGAAGAGGGTTGGAGGCCGCCTCGAGCAGTGCGCGCAGGTTCGAACCTGAACCCGAGATAAGAACTACGACCGACAGCATTTGCCTAGTTTACCGTTTGAGATACTCGGGAATCGGGGCGGCCTTCTCAGGTTTAGCGCTGTAGAAGGCGGCCAAGAACGCCACGGGAGCAACTTCGGCAAAGAGCACCGCGGCAGCCAACCACGGGTTTACGCCAAAGGTTTGCAGCCGACCCGGGCCGATCGATCCGCTTGCCAGCAACGCCAAGAATGCAAACTCGACGCTGGCTACCAAACCGATGCCCAGCCCAAGCGATAACGCGGCACTCAGCGGAGAGGCAAAGTGAAACCGGATGCTCGCGGTGTGGCTGCGAATCATCAGCGTGGCAAGCAAGGCCAAAAGTACCGGAACC
>JBJTMF010000026.1:0-2745 GCA_046063405.1 Microbacteriaceae bacterium | reverse complement strand
CAAAGATGAACAACTCTAAGGCTACCCGCTGACACCGGTGCCTAAAAGGGCTGTTCGCTTAGAGAGTGAGGGCTGCGGGCGGGCAAATTTGGTTGCTCCCGCGAAGCGCTGCCGATGAGATTTAGGAGTAAACCGCTGGCGACAGAATCGCAACGCCCTTGAGCGTGCGGTACTGTTCGGCATAGTCGAGGCCGTAACCAACCACGAACTCGTTTGGAATGTCAAAGCCGACCAACGCAACATCGACATCCACCTTGGCGGCATCTGGTTTACGAAGGAAGGCCACGATTTCAACGGATGCAGCGCCGCGAGCCTTAAGGTTCGAGGCGAGCCAAGAAAGAGTCAAACCAGAGTCGATGATGTCTTCGACGATCAGCACGTGGCGACCGAGAACATCGGCGTCGAGGTCTTTGAGAATACGAACCACGCCAGATGACTGCGTGCCGGAGCCGTATGACGAAACCGCCATCCAGTCCATGTGCACCGGAATCTGCATTTCACGGGAGAGGTCGGCCATGAACATCACGGCACCCTTGAGCACACCAACCAGCAGGAGGTCTTTGCCCGCGTAGCGCTTGTCGATTTCGGCAGCCAACTCGGCTACTTTGTTCGTGATCTGTTCCGACGTGACGAGAATCTTGGTGATTTCGCCAGATACCTTTTCGAGGTCCACTAACAGGCTCCTGGTTTGAGGGTTTTGGTGCTTTTGAACACGAGCGCTTGTCCCGTGCGTACTACTCTAACCCCTGCCAGCGTGAGCTCTTTTTGCCCGTGCCAGTCGGTCACCAAACCGAGCACCTCGTGCAGGTGATGGCTCGTTGCGATGCCTCGCACCTGTTCGATTGCGAGTTTAATTACTCGCTTCTGAACCGCCGGCATCAGCTGTTCTAGTTGGTCGATTTGTAATTCCACGGATGTCGCGCCGACCGTGCTTGCCGCCAAATAGGCAGCCGATGCGAGCGCATCCAGAGCAGACGAATCTTCGCGCAACTGGTCTGCCGTGCGGGCCAGCGCTTTGTAGACCCCGGCACCCAACGCCTGCTCGAGTAGCGGAAGAACCTCGTGACGCACTCGCACGCGAGTGAACTTTGGATCGAGGTTTTGCGGGTCATGCCACACCTCGAGTCCGCTATCGACACAAAACGCTTCGGTGGTCTCGCGCGTAATCGATAGCAGCGGTCGCAGGTAATGCTCACCAACGGGCGCCATGCCGGCGAGCGACTTTGCACCGGATCCCCTGGCTAAACCCAGCAGCACGGTTTCGGCTTGATCGTTTAGCGTGTGACCCAACATCACGAACTTGGCAGAATGCGATGCGCGGGCGGAGTCGAGTGCGGCATAGCGAGCCGTTCGCGCCGCGGCTTCCGGGCCGCCTTCTCCATCCACCACTACAGCGAGCACATCCACCGGATTCAGGCCAAGCTTGCGCAGATTGGCTTGGGTTTGTTTGGCAACCGCGGCCGTGATTTCTTGCAGCCCATGCTCCACGATTACCGCACCCACTCGAATGCCGGCACGTGAACCTTCGAAGGACGCAGCGGCTGCCAACGCCATCGAATCAGGGCCGCCCGAACAGGCAACCAAAACCAAATCACCCTCAACCACGCCAGCGGCTTGCCAGTTTTCGCGCACTGCCCTGCGCACATCGGCGATGGCTGGGGTAAGGCGCGGACGGTTGGGCACGATTGCCTTTCGCTAAACTCTGTTGAGACAACTCTATTTAGGAGCAACATGGCACACGACGTCGTTATCGAAATCCCTCGCGGCAGCCGCAACAAATATGAAGTCGACCACGAAACTGGTCGCGTTCACCTTGACCGCGTTTTGTTCACCCCGTTCGTTTATCCAATCGACTATGGATACTTCGACAACACCCTCGGTGGCGATGGCGACCCGCTAGACGCGCTTGTCATGCTCGAGTTTCCGGTATACCCAGGCGTGGTTTGCACCGTTCGCCCGGTTGGTGTTTTGACCATGGAAGACGACGGCGGCATTGACGAGAAGCTGATCTGCGTTCTCGACAAAGACCCTCGCTGGGCGCACATCCAAGACATCGACGACGTGCCGGCTCAGACCAAGAACGAACTAAAGCACTTCTTCGAGCACTACAAAGACCTAGAGCCAGGCAAGTGGGTCAAGGTTGGCGATTGGCAGGGCAAGGATGTCGCCGAGCGACTCATCGCCGAGTCGATCGAGCGTTTCAAGGCTGAAGGTCACTAAGCGCTACAAGACTTAAAGGAAAGTCCCGACGAAATCGTCGGGACTTTCCTTTTTTAGTTGAGGCTACTTGGTGACTTTTTTGCCGGCAGAAACCTTAGTTACGGTCTCGAAGCCGAGCTTGGAGCCGGTAATCGAAACGGTAATCGTTTTTCCGTTGTCGGCCGAGGTCAACTTATAGGTCGACTTCGTCGCGCCACTAATTGAGGTTCCGTTGCGAAGCCACTGGTATGAAAGCTTGACTCCAGCGTCCCAGGTTCCGGCATCCGAAGTAAGCGTCTTGCCAACCTTTGTGGTTCCGGTGAACTTTGCGTTACCCGTTTTGACCAACTTTGAGGCCTTGATTGTTACCGTCTCCGAATCGAGCGTCACCGTCTGGAAACCGGCCTTAGTACCCACGATTCTCACCGCAATCGTTTTGCCCACATCATCTGCAGTAGGGGCATAGCTTGTTCCGGTTTGACCGGCAATTGACGCACCATTTCGAAGCCATTGGAAGGCAAACGACACACCCGCATCCCAAGCGCC
>JBJTMF010000025.1:0-5770 GCA_046063405.1 Microbacteriaceae bacterium | reverse complement strand
GGAGCCTGACCTGGCCAACCAAAGTAGCGGTTCACTTCGAAGTTGACGAACTGGTCGCTCATGTTGACGTTGCTGCGCAGGAAGTTGTAGGCGTAGTCGAAATCCCAGACGCCGGTTCCGTCGAGCTTTGGCTTGCCCAGGTGAACGCCTAGGTCGAGCACAACACGAGCGGCACGCATACGTTGACCGTCAAGCATTCCGAGACGGTCACCTGGGTCGTCCAAGAATCCGAGATCGGCCATCAGGCGCTCGGCATAAAGCGCCCAACCTTCACCGTGACCCGAACACCACGAAGCCAAGCGGCGCCAAGAGTTCAACTCTGCACGGTTGTAAACCTGCTGTGCGATCTGCAAGTGGTGACCAGGAACACCCTCGTGGTAAACGGTGGTGGTTTCACGCCAAGTGTCGAATTCTGTCACTCCAACCGGAACCGACCACCACATGCGGCCCGGACGGCTGAAGTCGTCGGTTGGGCCGGTGTAGTAGATTCCGCCGTGCTGGGTCGGGGCGATCATGCACTCGAGCTTCTTAAGTGGTTCGGCAATGTCAAAATGGGTGCCGGCCAACTTCTCGATGGCGGCATCGCTCAGGCGCTGCATCCATTTCTGAAGTTCATCGGTGCCGTGAAGCTTTCGACTTGGGTCGTTGTCTAGAGCCTCAATGGCTTCTTGAACGGTCGCACCAGGTTTGATCTGGTTGGCAACGGCCTCTTGTTCCGCGGTCACTCGAGCGAGTTCTTCGCGACCCCACTCGTACGTCTCGTCGAGGTCGATCTTGGCACCGAGAAACTTGCGGCTGTGCAGTGCGTAACGTTCGCGACCGATCGCGTCGGCAACCGAGGCGTTCGGCAGCAATTCGTTTTTCAAGAACTCGCCGAACTTGGCGTAGCCCTCGGTAGCGGCGCGGCCAGCAGACTCTAGCTCGCTTCTTAGTGCGCTCGAGAGTTCGCCACTTTCAGCCTTAGCACCGGCGGCAAACTTGATGAAGAAGCCATCGGCTGCGGTGATTTGTGCAACCTGTTCGATAACCTGCTCAACCTGACGACGAGCCGGTGCATCCTTGGCAGCGATGCCTTCACGCAGACTCGCCGCGTAGCCATCGAGAGCCGAACCCACGGCGTGCATACGCTTGGCGAGGTTCTCCCAATCGGTCTCGGTTGCGGTAGGCGAAAGGTCGAAAATGTCACGGATGCCTTGAGCAGGCGAGGCGATGACATTCATGTCGCGGTGGTGCAGACCAGCCTCGTACGATTCGATGCCGAGCTGTAGGTCTGCCGAAAGGGCATCCCTGGTGATCTCGTCGACTTTGTCGACTGGGGTGAGTGCCGAAAGCTTGGCTAGCAAGTCTTTCTCGAGGCGGTAACTCTCGGCAGCCATCTCTGGCGAGTGGTCATCGAGTTTGTCTTCGCCGCCGGCGACACCGATGTAGGTGGCGAACGATGGGCTCAGTTCGGCAATCTTGTCGACCCAGCCATCGGCCAGTTCGTCAATCTTTGAAGGGGTTCGCGTCATTGCATTCCTTTGGTTGATTTTTTGTGTTGCTAAAGCTAGTTGAGGCCGTCTTTGAAGGATGCGCCCCACTGGTTTGGTCCGACCTGGAGGCTCGTCCGCAGCATGCCGTGGTTGCGGTTCCAGGTTGAGCGGGCGTTTGGTTTGCGCTTGGCGGCGTCAGCGGCTTCGAATTCGGCGGCGGCAAGAGCGGCCTGAACCACGGCAATCGCCGCGGCCAGCTCTTCGGCATTTGGCTCGCCTCGAACTACTCGAATGTCCACTGCGTCACTCATTACAGCGGAATGTTTCCGTGCTTTTTCGGTGGCATATTGGCGCGCTTGGTGCGAAGTGCGCGTAGAGCCTTGATGACGTTGACGCGGGTAGCAGACGGTTCGATGATGCCATCCAACTCACCACGCTCGGCAGCCAAGAATGGGCTAGCCACGTTGTAGGTGTACTCGGCGGCGAGTTGTGCTCGCACGGCCGCGACATCTGCTCCCGACTCTTCGGCTGCCTCCCTCTTGTCGCGGAACAGAATGTTGACAGCTCCCTGGCCACCCATCACTGCGATCTCGGCGGTTGGCCAAGCGAGGTTGATGTCGGCACCAAGCTGCTTCGAGCCCATAACGATGTATGCGCCACCGTAGGCCTTGCGGGTGATTACGGTAACCAGTGGAACCGTTGCCTCGGCATATGCGTACAGCAGCTTGGCACCTCGGCGAATCACTCCTGCCCATTCCTGGTCGGTGCCAGGCAAGTAACCCGGCACGTCAACCAGAGTCAAGATCGGGATCGAGAAGGCATCGCAGAAGCGAACAAATCGAGCGGCTTTCTCACCGGCGTCGATGTTCAAAGTTCCTGCCATTGCACTCGGCTGGTTTGCGATGATACCGACGCTCTGGCCGTCGACTCGCGCGAAACCGATCAGGATGTTCGGCGCGAACAGAGGCTGCACCTCGAGGAACTCATTCTCATCAACAATCGCCTCGATAACGGTGTGCATGTCATAAGGCTGGTTCGGTGAATCCGGGATGAAGGTGTCGAGAGCTCGGTCGCTGTCGGTCACCTCGAGAATCTCGGTGGCTTCGTAACGTTCGGTTTCGCTCAGGTTGTTCAGCGGCAAGTAAGAGAGCAAAGCGCGGGCGTAGTCGATCGCGTCGTTTTCATCGGTGGCCAGGTAATGCGCAACACCGGAGGTTTCGTTGTGTGCTCGGGCACCGCCAAGTTCTTCCATTCCAACGTCTTCGCCGGTTACGGTCTTGATCACATCTGGGCCGGTCACGAACATGTTCGAGGTCTTGTCGACCATGATCACGAAGTCGGTAAGGGCGGGTGAGTACACCGCTCCACCGGCAGCCGGGCCCATGATGATCGAAATCTGCGGGATAACTCCCGAGGCCATGGTGTTGCGCTTGAAGATTTCGCCGTACTTACCGAGCGCGATTACACCTTCTTGGATGCGCGCGCCTCCGGAGTCGAGAATTCCGATTAGTGGAACACCGGTCGAAATGGCTAGGTCCATCACTTTGATGATTTTGTTTCCGGCGGCTTCTCCTAGCGAGCCACCGAAGATGGTGAAGTCTTGAGAGAACACTGCAACTTGACGGCCCTGGATGGTTCCGACGCCAGTGACCACCGAGTCACCGTATGGCCGGTTGCGATCCATGCCGAATGCGGTGGAACGGTGTCGAACGAACTCGTCAAGTTCTTCGAACGAACCCTCGTCGAGCAGCAGCTCGATGCGTTCGCGGGCGGTCTTCTTGCCTTTTGCATGCTGCTTGGCAATGGCGGCTTCGCCGCTTGCCGTCACTGCCTCGTGATAACGATCACGAAGGTCGGCTAGCTTGCCGGCAGTGGTTGACATGTCATGCTTCGGTTTGTTCTCTGACATGAAAGCCACTCTAGTAGCCTTTCAGCATGAATCTGAAGCACCTAGAGGGGCTGGTCGCCCGCATCGAATATGTTGAGCAAACCGGTTCGACCAATGCCGACCTTGCCGGATTCGCTGCAGTCGACGCCGAGGGCTGGCCCGACCTGTCGGTATTGGTTGCAGGTGCCCAAACCGCAGGCCGCGGAAGAGCGGGTCGCAGTTGGGAATCGCCGCAGGGAGCATCGCTATCGGTTTCGATTCTGCTTCGCCCAACTCGAGTCTCGATAGAGAGATTCGGTTGGCTTCCGATTCTGGCTGGGCTAGCGATGACCCGGGCGGTGGCCAAGTTGCTGCCCAATAGGGAAGTCACGCTCAAGTGGCCAAACGATGTTCTCGTCGGTGACCAAAAAATCAGCGGTGTCTTGAGTGAACTGTTAGCCGACTCTCGGTCGGTGGTGGTCGGGGTTGGCTTGAACCTCACCCAGCAGCAAGCCGAGCTGCCCATCCCAAATGCCACATCTCTGGCGTTGCATGAGGCAACCGTTTCGTTCGAGGCGGCTCTCGAGTCGTTTTTGAATGAGTTTGCGGTTCTGTATCGCGATTGGGTAAATCACGACGGAGATGCCGATGCCAGTGGTCTTCGCCGCGGAGCCACCGCGAAATGTGGAAGTATCGGTCGACGCGTGCGGGTGCTACTGCCTGGCGACCAGCAACTCGAAGGTAAGGCCATCGAGCTGGATGCGAGCGGACGACTGGTGGTTTCGGTCGACGACGATCCGCGCCTTCACATCGTGGCTGCCGGCGACATCATTCATTTGCGTCACAATTAAGTAATGAGTTTTCAACAGGAATTCGTTGTGGCGCGCATTCGCAAGCGCACGTCGGCACTTTTGCCGGCTCACCTCACCCTGTTTGTTTCGGTTTTCATTTTGGCCTTCATGTCGGGCAAGGTTTTTGATTCGTGGATCAACATCACGGTCTATGTCGCGCTGGGCGTTCTGCTCTTCATCTTTTGGCTAATGCCGACCTGGCGCTATGCCGCCACCTTTATTGACGTAACTACCACTCGAATCGTGTTGCATGGTGGACTCTTCGGTCGAGTCAAACGTGAAGTGAGTCTCGACCGCATCACCTCGATCGACCTGGCTCGCGGTGGCGCGATTGCACTCAGTGTGCTTGATGAAGAACCGTTGATGCTTGAAAAATTGCCGCGAAGCAAAGAGCTCGCAGAGCAGTTGCGCAGAACGCTGGCAAAATAGAGGTAGCGCAGTTCGCGCAAAAGCTCGAAAGGAACCCCGTTGACTCTTCGCGTCGGTGTTATCGGTGGGGGCCAGTTGGCTCGCATGATGATTGTTCCCGCGATCAATTTGGGGCTCGAAATCAAGGTCTTAGCCGAAGCCGAAAACTCTTCGGCAGCGCAAGCGACCACCATGGTTGGTGACTACACCCAGTTCGATCTAGTTGCCGAGTTCGCGAAGACCGTAGACGTAATCACCTTCGATCACGAACACGTTCCGCTTAGTGTCCTCGAGCGTCTCGAGGCGAACGGCGTGAGCGTTCAGCCGCCATCTCGCGCTTTGGCATTTGCCCAGAACAAACTTCACATGCGTCACCGGCTGCACGATCTCGGGCTTCCAATGCCAGTCTGGGCCGAAGTTCGCAGCATCAGCGACCTGCAGGAATTCTTAAATGACAACGGCGGCGAATGCATTCTCAAAACTCCGATCGGCGGATACGACGGCAAGGGTGTGCGCGTGATCCGATCGATCGAGGACGCGCAAGATTGGTTGGATTCCGGCTTCCTCGCATCGGTCGGCGGCGTCTTGCTGGCCGAAGAAAAGGTTGAGTTTGTTCGTGAGGTAGCCCAGCTTAGCGCTCGCCGCGCATCCGGTGAGTGGATAGCCTGGCCGCTCGTGCAAACTACCCAGCAGCACGGTGTCTGTGCCGAAGTGATTGCACCGGCCCCGGGTTCGAATGACGAAGCTCTGGCCAATGCCGCCGATATCGCTCGTCAGGTTGCCGAAGGTTTAGGTGTGACCGGTGTGTTAGCGGTCGAAATGTTTGAAACTCCGAGTGGCCGTTTGCTGATCAACGAACTTGCCATGCGCCCACACAATTCGGGCCACTTCAGCATCGAAGGTTCGACCACCAGCCAGTTCGAGCAGCATCTGCGCGCCGTGCTCGACCTGCCACTTGGTTCAACCGAGCCGCGGGCAAAGTGGTCGGTGATGGTGAACCTGCTAGGGGTCGACGACCAGAACGACTTCGTCTCGCACTTTCAGCAGGTGCTGGCCCAGCATCCGACAGCCAAGGTGCACACCTACGGAAAGTCTGCTCGCAAGGGTCGCAAGATGGGGCACGTCACCGTGGTCTCGGATGAATACACCCTAGCTGTCGATCAGGCGAACGC
>JBJTMF010000024.1:0-18880 GCA_046063405.1 Microbacteriaceae bacterium | reverse complement strand
ATGACGATGGTCATCGACTCAGAGAGCTCGTCGATGGTTTCTTCGATGCGACGAGTCGAACCCGGATCTAGCGCCGAGCAAGGCTCATCCATCAAGATAACCTCAGGATTCATGGCCAAAGACCTTGCGATACAAAGGCGCTGCTGCTGACCGCCAGAAAGCGAGGTTGCAGGGTCTCCTAGGCGATCTTTTACTTCGTTCCAAATCGAGGCTCGACGCAGGGAGGTTTCAACCAGCTCATCACCGTTGTAGCCACGTCTGCCGGAAAGTTTTAGTCCTGATAGGACGTTCTCGCGAATTGACATAGTTGGGAACGGGTTCGGTTTCTGGAAAACCATGCCAATCTTGAGGCGCACATTGGTTGGGTCCATAGATGGCTCGTAGATGTCTGCGCCGTCTAGCAGTACACGTCCGGCGAATCCCGCACTAGGAATCAGCTCGTGCATGCGGTTTAGCGTGCGCAAGAAGGTCGACTTGCCACAACCCGAAGGGCCGATCAGGGCGGTGACCTGGTTCACCGGGAATGAGAGCGAAACGTCCTGAAGAACGTGGCGTTCTCCGAACCAGACGTTGACATCTTCAGATCGCAGATGCGCTTCGATGATGCTGTTTTCAGACATTATTTGTCTACCTTCTTGCTCTTTGCGGTTTTTGGTCGAGTGGCCATTCGAGCGGCCGTGAAGATGATGCCCACGAAGATCAACACGACGAGTGCAGCACCCCAGGCACGCTGGAGGCTGGTGTCGTTTGCTGAGTCGAGGTTTTGGTAAATGTAGGTCGGTAGCGAAGCCATCGCTTCGAACGGGTTGAGCACCGTGTTGTTGGCGTAATTCACGGTTAGCAACAACGGTGCTGTTTCACCGATGATACGGGCGATGCCTAGAAGAACCGCGGTTATGATTCCCGACTTGGCAGCTGGCAAGGTGACCATGAAGAACGCACGGAACGCTGGTGCGCCAAGGGCGAGGGCACCATTTCGAAGCTCGACGGGAACAAGCCGAAGGCCTTCTTCGGCAACACGTGTAACAGTGGGAAGCATAAGCGGAATCAGAGCAAGCGAACCGAGCCAGCCAGCGTAACGCGTGAATCCGGTGGTAATCAGCGCGGCATAAACAAATAGACCGGCAACCACCGAAGGTAGTCCTGACATGGCCTGCACCAAGGTGCGAACAGCGCCTCTAGCTTTGCCATAGGTCTCGGTTAGATAAACGGCAAGGGCGATGCCAAGTGGAACTGTTACAACGGTCGTAATCCCAACGATGATGAAAGTACCTAGAACCGCGTGACCCACACCACCATACTCAAGCGAAGTAGTAGATGTGATGTAAACGTTGTTTTGCGATATGAACTGAGGGCTGATCGCTTTGAAACCTTCGCTGATCACCGAATAAAGCACTGAGAGCAGAAGGACGCCCACGAGTGTGCTGAAGAAGATGGTGAAGATAACCAGACCCGCATCGGCGATTCCCTTGCGTCCGTAGATTCTAAACCCTACGAAGCCCGCGAAGACAATCTGAAGGGGCAAGAAAACAAGCAGCAACCCAAACGCACCGTCGAGCGAGAAAAGAGTTGTCACCGCGAGAGCAATGATCGCAGGTACCACCGAGGCCAGAACTAACTGGAAGGTGCGGCGAGAGTTCTTAACCTGCCAGGGGCTAACCTGCGGGCGAGGCTTTGGCGAGCGTGCGGTCTCGGTCTGGCTCAACTTACTTCCTCCAAGGTTGGGCTTTAGCCACGATAACGGCGGCGAGCCAGTTGATGAGCAGAGTAATCACGAAAAGAACTAGGCCAGCTGCCATGAGTGCCTTGACCTCAATTGGCGATGCGGCTCCGAAGTAGGCAACGATCATGGAAGCGATCGAACCACCGCGGCTCTCAACAACATCGACCCAGTTGATTTCGAACGAAAGGTTTAGAACGAAGAATATAGCCACGGTTTCGCCAAGGGCGCGACCCAAACCTAGAAGAACACCACCGACGATACCGCCCGATGAAGTTGGAAGGATGACTCGCAGGAAGGTTGATGAGCGGCTAGCGCCGAGAGCAGTGGCAGCGTTGATCACGTCTTTGTCTAGCTGGCTGAAGATTTCACGGGTGACCGAGGTGATGATTGGCACGACCATGACCGCAACGATCCAGCCGGCGATGAAGGGGCTACCGATGTACGAATCGGTAGTGTTCTCGAAGAATGGAAGAAAGCCTAAGTTATCGTGAAGCAATCTGGCCCAGTGCGAGGCTACCGGGCTAAACACGCCAACTCCCCAAAGCCCAATCACGATCGAGGGAATCGCGGCGAGCAGGTCGACCACGGTGGTGGCTATCTTGGCTACAACACCGCCGGCCAAGAATTCGATGAAGTAGGCGGCTGCAATGGCCATCGGAACCGCCAGCAAGATTCCGTTTACAGCAATGAGCATCGAACCCCAGAGCATTGGCCCAATCTGAAAGACCACGTTCTCCGGATCTGCCGCGCTCCATTGGCTACCGAAAATAAAACCTGGACCCTGCTGAACGATGGTGTCCCAAGACATAAAAAGCAAGTAGGCCAGAATCAATGCCACGATGGCCACCGCACCGATTGCTGCGGCTCGTGCCACGCCAAAAAATACTTTGTCCTGCAACTGATGTGGCTTGGCAGCCAGCTTGCGTTTAGCCGGCAGCGACTTGGTAGATCCTGAGGTAACACTCATGAGGCAAGTCTTTATTTCGGTGGTTAATGTGACCTTTTACCCAAGTGAACGGAAAGTGAATTGCCTTTCTAGAGATGTCCCGCGGAATGTTAGGTTTATGCCGTGCTTGACTTCAACGATGCAGCCTTTTTGGCCGACCCATACCCCGCTTTGGCCAAACTTCGGGAGGCTAAAAAGCCTGTTTGGAGCGAAGAACTCGGGGTATTTCTAGCCGCCGGATACGCCGATGCCAACGCGGTGCTTCGCAACAAGTCACTCGGGCGGATTTTTAAAGACCGCCAGCCACAAGACCAGTGGCAAGAGTTCAACTGGCTGCACTCCGACAGCATTCTCGATTCTGAACCTCCGAAGCACACCAGGCTGCGCTCCTTGATTTCGAAGGCCTTCAACCGCGGCAAGATTGAAGGGCTGCGCCCGCTAGTGAATCAACTTGCCACCAGCCTTGTCGATGAGTGTGCCGTCAAACTTGAAACCGACGGGCGGTTTGACATCATCGCCGACTTTGCCGAACCGCTTCCGGTGAAGGTAATCGCAGCGCTGCTTGGTTTCCCGGCCTCTGAAGAACACCTGCTGCGCCCGTGGTCGCAGGCGATAGTAAAGATGTACGAGGTTGCACCTAGTGCCCAAGACCAAGCCGCCGCGCAGGTAGCCGCGCGCGAGTTCGCCGACTATGTTCACGGCCTGATGTTGAGCCGCAAGGAGAACCCCGGTGATGACCTGATCAGCGACTTGGTGCAGGTTGAAGAGCAAGGTGAGAAACTCAATGCCCACGAACTCATCGCCACTTGTGTTTTGCTTCTAAACGCCGGGCACGAGGCTAGCGTCAACGGCTTTGGCAACGGCCTGGTTGCCGCCCTGATGCGCGAAGACCAACGGCAACTCTTACTAACCCAGAGTCGTGAACTAGCCGAAACCGCCGTTGACGAATTTTTAAGATTTGACGCACCACTGCACCTCTTCGAACGAACCGCTACATCAGACACCGAGATCGGCGGTGTGAAGATTTTGGTGGGCCAGAAAATCGCAGCTCTGCTGGGTTCGGCCAACCGCGATGAGTCGGTGTTCGAGCGTGCCGATGAGATGGATGTAACTCGCGACCCAAACCCTCACATCGGATTTGGTGCCGGCATCCACTTCTGTATCGGCGCTCCACTTGCTCGCATGGAAATGTCGACATCGCTGCCGGTATTGCTCGAGCGCTTTCCGGATCTTCGCCTTGCGCAAGAACCAGAAAGACGCCCAACCTTCGTGCTGCGAGGGTATGAGCGGGTCTATGCTTGCCAATAATCCACCGAATGTTCAAGGGGGCAACAAATGAAACGAACTGCAACTAGAAACCTGTCCGCGATCCTGCGCCTCGGAACTTCGGCTGCCATTCTGTTTGCGATTACCTATCAAATCACCGATCGAATCGCACACAACCTCTTCAGGCCGTTTGAATACTTCACCTACTTCACCATTCAGACCGGACTAATCTCGGCAACCGTGCTGGCTTTCGCAGGTGTCTCGGCTCTGCGTAAAACGCAGGACTCGCATCGATTGACCCTGCTTCGCCTCTGGGTGATCAGCTATGAGGTCGTAGTGGGTATCTTCTACAACGTGCTGTTGCGCAACAGTGCGGGTGATGCTCGAGATGCCGGCTACGCCTGGCCGGTGCTTCCAAACGAAATCTTGCACACCTGGGCGCCAATCGTGATAACTCTCGAATGGCTGATCGCCGGAGGAGCACCGAGCTATGCCTGGAAGAAGGTTTGGTGGGTAATCGTTTACCCGCTCTGCTGGTTGGCCTTCTCAATTTTGCGAGGCGCATTCGCCCCCGATCACTGGTGGGCCTACTGGTTCTTGAACCCAGGCGAGAACGGTGAGGGTGTGCCTGCGATGCTGCAGTACATCTTGATGATTGCCGGCACGATGGTGGTTTTCGGATTCGGATTTACCGCTGCTCGCAGGGGATTGGCTCGCATCAAGAGCTAGCAACTTTTTCAGCCAGATCTTTACGAGTTAGTCAGCCGCTGCCAACTGCCCGCAGGCACCATCAATTTCTTTACCGCGAGTGTCACGCAAGGTGGTCGGAATTCCTGCAGCCTCAAGTCGGGCAACAAATTCGCGCGTAACCTCGGGTGTCGACGCCGTCCATATTGAACCAGGCGTTGGGTTGAGCGGAATCGGATTCACGTGAACCCAGCCCTTACCTCGATCGTTGAGCTTTTTACCCAGAAGGTCGGCTCGCCAACCGTGATCGTTCATGTCTTTGATCAGCGCGTACTCGATTGATACTCGTCTGCCAGTGGCATCAAAATAAGCGCGGGCCGCATCCAAAGCTTCGTCAACTTTCCAACGGGAATTCACAGGAATCAGCTCATCACGGAGTTGATCATCCGGCGCGTGAAGCGATAGTGCGAAGGTGACTGGCAAGTCTTCGGCGGCAAGTTTTGCGATTGCCGGAACGAGGCCAACGGTTGACACCGTGATGTTTCTCGCTGACATCCCTAAACCATTCGGCTGGGGTTCGACCATGGTGCGCAATGCCGACATGAGGCGGTTGTAATTGGCAAGCGGCTCGCCCATGCCCATGAAGACAATGTTTGAAACACGTTCAGGACCTTCGCCAGGCTTGCCTTTATAACCACCGAGACCACCTTCTGCGATCACTTGATTAGCACGCACGACCTGCTCGACAATCTCTGCAGCCGACATGTTTCGGGTGAGCCCCGCCTGGCCCGTGGCACAGAACGGGCAGTTCATGCCGCAACCGGCCTGGCTCGAAACGCAAAGAGTGATGCGACCGGTGTATCGCATCAGAACCGATTCGACCAGCGCACCATCGAAGAGCCGCCAAAGGAACTTGATGGTGTCGCCCTTGTCGGTCTGCAGTCGCTTAACCTCGGTCAACATCGACGGAAGAAGCGAACCCACCAGCTCTTCGCGGCCGGCTGCGGGTAGGTCGGTCATTTTTGCCGGGTCACTGGTGTAGTGAGTGAAGTAATGAGTGCTCAGCTGCTTGGCACGAAAGGCGGGGATGCCGAGTTCTTTGACTCGTTCGGCACGTTCCTGGATGCTCAAGTCGGCAAGGTGCACTGGGGGTTGTTTGCGTTTTGGCTCGGCAAACTGAAGCAATGGGCGACCCTGCTCATCCTTTTGCTGGGTCCAGCCCTCGGTTGCCGGTTTGATTTGTTTGCGTTCTGCCATGACTTCTTTCAGCGCCAGTGAAGCGACCTTCGGCGCCCACTAGTGCCAGTTTAAGTCAAAGCGGGTGGGGTCTAAAAGACTCCACCCGCTTTGCGGTAGATCGATTACTACTTGACGACCTGAGTCTTTACGAGAGTCTGCGAACCAACGGTCACAGTCACCTTGTAAACACCGGCAGGTAGGTGCCAGCTGTAGGTCTTAGCGCCTACTCCACCAACACCCGATGACTTCCAGGTACGAACGCCCGCGATCTTGACCTCGATGCGCTGCCCTAGAGCGTTGTCGACGCTAACGGTAAGTGCACGCTTAAATGGGCTACCAACAGAAACACCGCCGTTGAAACGGATGTTGTCAATGTAGTAGTCAGAACCAGCTGCTCCAGCGCTTGCACCGGTGTAACCTGCGTCATCTGCGGAGAAGTTCGGGAAGATAGCCATCACCTTGTAAACGTGGCTGGCCGAGTAACCGGTTCCGGTGCTCATGTCGAAGGTAAGACGGTTCCAACCTGGCGCTGCTTCAAGCGCCTTCTTGCTGGATCCACCCTCGGTCGGCCAGGTACCTTCTTGGACCTTTAGCATTACTGGCTCGGCAGCGGTGCCACCGTTGTAGTAGTCCAAGGTGATTTTTGACGAGATAACAGTGTCTACGACGCTTGGGAGGATGATGTTTGCACCCGACCAAGGCTGACCAGTCTTGGTGAACTTGAATGCCTTGCCGTCGCCACCGATTCCGTTGGTTGCTGCTGGAGCATCTGCGATAGTGCCGGTGCCACCTTCGAAGGCGGCGACGTCAGCGCTGTTTCCTAGCGTGTCGGCTGCGCCGAAGCTTAGCGAGACCGCCGAGCTAACTGCCGAGGCTGAGCCTGTGAACGAAACTGCGCCACCCAGGGCTAGTGCGAGGCTAGCGGAGACTGCAAGAGTCTTCTTTGCCAAAGTTTTTGACAACATTTTTCTTTTCCTTTCAGGAGTTTGAGTATGCAGTTTTTGCTCAAGTCTTTTGGCTCGACCAAAAACAACTGGATGCGCGCACACACTTCCTGAGACCAAACATAGGTGTGAAAGCGGTTTCTGTGAAAGCGGTTTCTGGATTATTTATCAAACTGTTACGGAGTGGACTTTCGGCCCTCTAATGCTTTACTACTTCTCCGTAGCCATCCAGCTTCCATGCGCGAACGTAGTCGATCACCATCTGGCTCTGCGTCCAGCCATCCCAGTCGCCTCCAAATGCGCCGGTGGCATTGTCGAAGATCAAGAAGAAGTAGTCATTGAATGACCAATAGTTTGCACCGATTTCATCTCGGTTGAGCCACCAGAACAAGGTGCCATCGACATAGAACTCGAGTCGATCAGGCAACCAACCCAAGGCATAGGTGTGGAAGTCAGCCGCGTAGTCGACATTCGACACCTCTTCGCCGTACTGGTAAACGTGGTTACCACAACACTCGCCTGGATTATTCGCAGTCGCATAGTGAACTGCCGCCGAGTTGCGCCACGGCTGGTGTCCGCCTTGCTCGGCGATGTCGATTTCGCCGGCCACCGGCCATCCGGCGGTAGACATGGCGTCACCTAGCATCCAGTAGGCAGGCCAGTTTGCCCCACCCTTAGGCATCTTGATGCGAGTCTCGATGTAGCCGTACTTGAATGAAACTTTGCCTTGAGTGTCAAAACGCCCGCTCGTGAAATGACAGGCATCGGCGAGGCAGGTAGCGCCTTCTGGTGCTACCTCGGTTCGCTTCGTGGTGATCACTATGTTGCCTTGGGTAGAGCCATCTAGCTTGTTAGCGCCGGGGTAATACCACTGTGGCTCGTTGTTGTGACAGGTGCCGCCTCCGTTGGTGCCCGAATGGCCACAGTAGCGAGAAGTCCAAACTTTAGAATCTAGCGAAGCGCCGGTAGCGCCTTTGAACTCGTCAGACCACAAGAAACTGCCAACCAAGTGTCCGGTAACCGCCGGTGCTGGAGGTAATGCGCTCGCGTTTTTGGTCCACTTTGCAAACAACTTAATTGAAGCTTTGAGCCTTACTCGGGCGGAATCCTTGTAGGCAACTGACCCTTGAGAACTCTTTGCCCAGCCGGCGAAATGGAAGCCCGTGCGCTTGAAAGTGTTTCGTTTGAGATTCGCTCCGGTAGAAGAAACACTTTGAGTGCTCATCGTTCCGTACCCACCGTTTGCCGAAAAAGTTACGCGGTAACTAGTCGCGGCTAAACCCGAAGTAGGTGCAACGAGCAGCAACAAAATCAAGAGTGCTAGAAAAAGGCCGCGCCGTGAACTAGGTTTTCTCGAACGTTCAGGCCCTGTGGCCTGAGTAACAAAACCTGATGACATTCGCGTGCGCTCACTTTCATAAAGATCACAGCGCACACTGCGAAACTAAAGTCACCCTATCGTAGCCAGAAGAAGGTTGCCCAAATTTAGAGTGGTACCACTTCACCGTCGTGAGGCACGTGGCTGGTCCAGCCCAGCTGTGAATGAATTCGAGCACCAAGTGTTTCGGCTGCGCCTTCTTCGCCGTGCACTACGAACACTTTGCCTGGGGCAGGCGTGCTTGTCGACATCCACTCGAGAAGTTCATCCGCATCGGCGTGCACCGAGAACGAACCGATTTGTTCGATGGATGCCAGCACTGGCACCATTTCACCGTGCATACGCACCGTCTCTGCGCCATCAACAAGCGCACGTCCACGCGTTCCAATTGCTTGATAGCCGACCAGAATCACAGTGTGTTTTGCCTTCGGTAGCATCTGGCGAAGGTGGTGAACCACACGCCCGCCAGTTGCCATTCCGCTAGCCGAAATGATTATGCAAGGTGAGGCTGGGTCGTTGATTGTTTTCGAATCTTCGACGGTCGGAAGTTCCACCAAGGTTCCCGGATCGAATGGGTCTCGGCCACGCCATTGAGAGCGGATATCTTCACGAATTTCGGGGGATCCCCGATCGATTGCGTCGCGATAAAACGAGAGAGCTCGAAGAGCCATCGGTGAATCGGCGTAAATCGGTACCTGCGGAATCTTGCCATCCTGCATAAGTTCGCGAAGTTTGACCAAGATAACTTCGGTGCGATCAACCGCGAAAGCAGGAATCAGCACCGAGCCACCTCGAGCAACCGTGCGCTTGATCGCGTCTTCGAAATCGGTGGTTGGAACCACGTGTTCGCGGTCACCATACGTTGACTCGGTGATGATGGCATCGAAGTGCCCAGCAGGAATCGAACCCATCGAAACCAGAAGCGGATGCTGCTTGCGTCCCAGGTCGCCCGTGAAGATCAGCCGCTTGCTGAAGAATTCGACTTCGAGTGTCGCCGCACCAAGAATGTGCCCTGAGGGTCGGAATGTTACAAAGGTCTGATCGGCAACCTGGACACGCTCGCCGAATGCTTGAGGGGTGAATGCGCCAACTGCTTGCTGGGCGTCCCGTTCGTTATAGAGGGCGAGCGGCGGATTGTGTTTGGAGAATTTCTTCTTCGCGGCGTAGGCAGCATCTTCAACTTGGATGCGCGCCGAATCAAGCAGGATTACCTCGGCGAGTTTGCTGGTGTATTCGGTTGCGAACACCTTGCCGGCAAAGCCATCTTTGACCAACCTGGGAAGGTAACCGCAGTGATCAAGATGTGCGTGGGTCAGTACCACGGCAGAGATTGTTGACGGTTCTATCGGAAGCGGAGCCCAGTTCTTGAGCCGCAGTTCTTTGAGGCCTTGAAACAACCCGCAATCAATCAGCACCCGCGTGCTGCCGCAGCTTAGCAAGAAGCGGCTTCCGGTCACGGTTCCTGCTGCACCCAAAAACTGAATACTTGGCACAACAAAAGAGGCACTCTCGTCTGTGAGTTTCTGTTCCTGTAGTTCTGTGCTGGTGTCCATATCCAAAGTCTAGGCTTGCGGCCAGAATCGAATTCATTTGTTTCCTAATGGAAATCTTGACTCACTAAACTTAGCCGCGTGCAAAAAATCTTTATTTATGGCAGCTGCGTCACTCGCGACAGTGTCGACTGGTGGCCCGAATTTGGGTTTGAAATGGATGGCTATGTAGCACGTCAATCACTTATCAGCAGCCAGAGCCCCATCGATTACAAGGGCGTTGGATTTGACTTTGACTCCATTTCTTCTAATTTCGCCAAGCGCATGGCACTTGGCGATGTGGGTGCAAATCTAAATCGTGAGATTGCCAAGCATCAGGCAGAGGTGATTTTGTGGGATCTTTGCGATGAACGTGGAGGAGTTCTACAACGTCCATCTGGCTCGTTCATGACTCGAAACGTTGTCTATTCCAAGGCCGAGCTTCCTGGCCGAATATTTCAAATGGGAACCGAAGAGCACTTTAATCTTTGGGTCAAGGCCCTCGACGAATTCTTGCGAGCAAACGAAGGTGTTCGCATTATCGTGAACGCAACGCCGTGGGCGCTGGTTACCGACGCCGGCAACCCGGTAAACGGTGACGCCACCAAGGCCGAAACTTTCAACAAGAACATCGAACGCTACTACGCCGAGCTCGAAACGCGTGGCCTCGAACTTATTCGAGTGCCACAAGACAAGACCATCGCACGGGTTGATCACAAGTGGGGCGAAGCGCCATTTCACTATGTCGATGACACCTACAAAGAGATGTTGGTGCGCTTAAAGCAACTACTCGGCTAACGCCCGATTATGTTGACCAAGAAGTGCCAGCCAACCCACCACCAGGCCAGCATGATTGCAACTCGAGTGGTTCGGTGATGCATGATGCGGTCGATCAGTTCACCCACCGAAGCAACCGGCGTCTTCTTGCTTCGCGAGTACAACCAGAGCGCAACACCAAGAACCACAAAAAATAGATAGCCGCCAACAATAAGTTCGGTTGTCATCTGCGCTCCCAAAGTCGTAAGAAACCGATTCCGATTGCGAGCCACAACACAACAAATGCTGCCTGCCCATAATGATTGTCAAGAATCGGGTCGATCAGCACGGAGATGGTTGGATACATGTGAAGACTTCCGACTAACTGCCCGAGGATGTTCGCCATGAACTCCCAGACGGTGATCCCGAGACAAAGAATCGTCCAAAGTAACCGCGAGCGAGCCATGCGAGGGTCGGGTTTTTCTTTGGGTCCTCGATCGGTGTACCAAGCCAAACGGAGCACGATCGGTAGCGTTGCCATTACCAGTGCGCCGTGGATGTAGGAGTGGCGGTCCAGCAGACTCAGTGAAATGGTCAAGACCACGACTCCCCAAAAGATCCAGGCGCGGTTCAGTCGAATCCGTTTGCCGAACCGAGACCCGAGAATCCCCGATGCGCTGATCCAAACGGCGAAGGTGCTTAACGAAAAGATGATGGTGTCTCTCGGGCTTCCTCGAAAAATCTGTAAGCCGGTTGTGATGGCAAACACCCAAAACCAGGGGTTTCGGAATCCGGCAAGCAGTTTGATCTTCACATGGCTAAGGCTAGCGGTTTGATGATTTGCTTGCCGATTAGGCTTGGTGCGTGAGCCTCAGAGTCATGCAACTTGTGCAACTTCGAACGTCAGAAGAATACGAAGCACGGTCAAGCGTGACGCAGTTTATTTCAACGAATCTCAACATCGGCAACATTATGCCGGTCTATGCCATTCAAGAAATGCTCGGTGAGGCCACCGACGTTTGGAACATTCACCGCCCCATCGACTGGGATTTGATTAACTCGAGTTACGAGAGCGCAATCATTGGTGGGGCGGGGCTACTACATAAAGTGTTCGAGCCGTTTTGGGCCGACTTTCTCGCCAACTGCAAGCTTCCATTTGTGATCTGGGGAGTTGGGCTGTGCGCACAGGATGCATCGGAGTCCAGCTTTTGCGACCCGCAAATTGCCGCTCAGGTGTTCGAACGAGCACTTGCCGTAAACGTTAGAGACGAAATTACCGCCGAGACCTATGGTTTCGGTAGGCGAAGCGAAATCAGTGTTACCGAATGTCCCACCGTTTTTTACCTGCGAGATTTTGAGGTTCGCCCTGTTCAACAACGGGCGACGCTCGTAATTCACCCGGATTTGGTTAGCGTCGAAAACCATGAGAAGGCTCGGCGGTCTCTCGAACTTGCCGGGTTCGACGTTTGGTCAACTCTCAATGTGGCCACCTCGGCAGACCAAATTCCAGACCTCATTCGGGAGTACTACTGCACCAGCTCTCTTATCGTGAGCTCTCGTCTGCATGGAGTTATCACCGCGTATGGGCTTGGAATTCCATACATTGCATTCGCTGGAGATAAAAAACTTAGAGAGTTCCATCGACTGTACGGTGGTGGAGTTCTGATTAATCACGCCGATGAACTGGCGGTGGCACTCGATAGCCCGCAGATAAAGCTCCGAGTAACCGGCGAGCAACCACCAAAGCCGAGCCTCAACCAAATAGAGGAATTCGGTCGGCTTGCCGTTACTTTGCTCCGCGGCGCGCAAAGCAAGTAGAGTTTTCTAGAAGCGATGTAAACGCTTGCAGAAACTACTTGGAGAACATGATGTCAGGTGCCAGCATCCTGGTTTATGCCGAACGCGTTGGCGGAAACCTCGGTGAAATCGAAAAGCTTTTGGCTGGGCCACTCGCCTCATTTAAGGGTGTTCACGTTCTACCGTTCTTCCACCCATACGACGGTGACGATGCCGGATTCGACCCGATCGATCACACCATTGTCGACCCGCGCCTCGGCAACTGGACCGACTTCGACCGCATCTCCAAAACGCACGAGCTAACTGCCGACCTAATCGTCAACCACGCTTCTTACCTATCGCCCGAATTCATCGACTGGCAAGAAAAAGGCGACGCATCCGAATTCTCCGGAATGTTCCTCACCTTCGATGTCGTATTTCCAGAAGGCGGAACCGAAGAGGGCATCACCTCGTTTTACCGGCCACGTCCGGGGCTACCGTTCACGGCATACGAGGTGGCTGGCAAGCGGCGACTGGTATGGACGACCTTCATGCCGAGCCAGGTTGATATCGACATTAAGCACCCGGCCGGTCAGGCCTACTTGCGCCGAATTCTCGACGCGCTGAAGAGTGGTGGCGTCAAGGTGGTTCGCCTCGATGCTGTCGGATACGCCGTGAAGACTCCGGGCACCGATTCGTTCATGACCCCAGAGACGCTCGAGTTTGTTAAAGAGATCAGCGATCTAATCCACAGTTATGACATGCGAGTGCTCGTTGAGGTGCACGCGCATTACACCCAGCAGCTTGATATCGCACCGCTGGTTGACCTCATCTATGACTTCCAAACCGCACCGCTACTTTTGCACTCGTTCTTCACCGGAACAGTTGACCGACTCGATGATTGGTTCAAGATTCGACCAACCAATTGCCTAAATGTGCTCGACACCCACGACGGATACGGCGTGATCGATGGTGGCCCAATCAACGGGCGTCCGGGCCTGATTACGCAAGACGAAATGGCTTACATCTTCGAACGCGCAGCCGAAAACACGCAGGGACACTCCAATATCGCGAGCGTTGTACCTCAGTGGTTCACCTTGCCGCACCAGATCAACGCGACGTTGCCGAACATTCTCGCTAACGACACCGCATACGTCGCCTCGCGCGCTGTGCAGTTCTTCTTGCCGGGTGAACCACAGGTTTACTATGTTGGGCTTTTCAACGGCATGGACGACCGCGAACTCTTCGCCAACACGCAACAGGGCCGTGACGTAAACCGACACCACTACACGCCAGCCGAAATTGCCTCAGCGCTTGAGCAACCTGTGACGAAGGCGATCATAGCGCTGGCCAAGATTAGAAACTTGAACGTGTTCAACGGCTCTTTCAGCTGGAAGGTCACCGGTTCAAGTTCAATCGAACTTGAATGGTGCAACGGGGCAGAGTGTGCGATTTTGAAGATCGACACCAACGCCACCAACCCAGATTTCACCATTGAAATTACCGACGCAGACGGCGAAAAAGTGGTGCTGCACGGGGTCGTCGAACTCGCTGGCTACTAGGGCGAGATAGCCCTGTCGGGTAGGGTTGAGAACGATAAAACTGCTACCCGATTGAGGTTAAAGTGCGCGATTTTTTCACCCGAGCAATCCGCTTTGTTCTAAAGCGCGGCAAGGTTCGCCGATACACACTCAAGTTCAATGAGTTCAGCGAAAAGCTGCTTCTTCAGACCGAAGACGAGCTCAGCGCACAGCTGCTGAAGCGTCTTGAACACGGCAAAGCGCTCGACGAAATTCTGGTAGCGCACGTTCGTGCGAGCTACCCAAAGGGCAACCGCATCGCCGCCCGAGCCGCGCTTCAGCGCATCTACGATGCCCCATCGACACGCACCCTCGGCGCTATCGGATTCGGTGCATTTTTAGCCACAGACGGACTCCACGAATCGGCGCTCGGCTTCTTCCGCGAAGCAGGAATCGACCGCGTTAAAGAAATTGCAACCTTCGAATACTTCGACTGCCTCGTCTACGTCGAGGGTGAATCGGCACTCAAAGAAATCGAGGCGTTGCTTGCTTCGAACGACATCTCTGCTTCGACTCGGGCCACGCTCATCCGCGTTGCTATCAAGCACCAACACATCGCCGACGTTCGCAAGTGGGTGGCTGGCCTAGACACCCCAACCAACCGTGCCGCGCTCAACGAGACGGAAGTTACCGAATTGAACTGGTGGGTTCGCATGCTTGCCGACGACGGCAGCGGCAACAAGAACCTGCCAAAGACGATCAACTTCGCGGTCATGGACTACAAGATGCTCGACTACCAGCGCTCTTCTTCGAACCGCGGTGACTATGTGCAGACCCTCGCCGCCATCTCGCACCTACTGCGCTTCCAGAACGTAGAGTTCGTTGGCGGCAGCAAGCTGGCCGGCTACCTGACCAAGTTGCAGGGCAAGATCCACGCCAACCGTCGTCTCGATGGCAAGCCGGTTCGCGTTCAGCCAATCGAACTTCAGCGCGACTTCGCCTCTGGCAAGAGCTACCCGAAGAACACCTGGCTGATCAGCAACGGCTGGTTCATGCACCGCCCATACTTGGGCAAGGTTGATTTTCCGTATCCAGAGAACATCAATCCGATCATGATCTCGTTCCACATTCAGGATGCGGGAGTCATGAACGATGAGGTTGCCGCCGAACTAAAGAAGTTTGGCCCGATCGGCTGCCGCGACTGGACCACCGTCTACCGACTACGTGACTACGGAGTGCCTGCCTTCTTCTCGGGCTGTGTCACCACCACCGTAGGTCAGGTTCTACCTAAGGCGCGCCTAGCCGGCAAGATTCCGAAGCTTGCGGTCGTCGAGGCTGGTCTCAAGTGGAACAAGTGGCGCTACCTCTTTATGTGGAAGTGGTTCTACATCCAGATCGGTGACTATGTACGTAAGTTCACTCTCGTCGAAGGCATCGAAGACGCACGAAAGATGCTGGCCAAGTACGCCGACTACGGCAAGGTAATTACCAAGCGTCTGCACTGCTACCTGCCTGCTCGTTCGATGGGTCTGCCAGTTGAGTTTGTTCCTAGCAAGCGATCGGATGTTCGCTTCGAGGGTCTGCTTGACCTCGATGAGGCCGACTTCAACAAGATCCGCACCGGCATCGAGCAGAAGCTAGAGATCGTTATTTCGCACATCCTGCAGGGCAAGACTCACGCCGAGGTTATGGAAGTTTGGCGCGAACTCGTGGCACCGGATGTTGCTTTCGCCGACAAGTACTGCAAAAACCTCGACCCACTTGGTGAGTCGGCCATCGACCTGCCTGAGGTTTACAAAAAGTTTGACTCACACGTGGTTCGCCTCGGCAAGAACAAGCGTGGAGCGAACGCTGTTGAAGTTGCATTCGCTTGCGACCAAAACCTTCAGAACGAACTGATTGTTGTGCTCGCATCGCTGGTGAAGAACACCTCGCGAGAAATCAACGCGCACATCCTCACCCGAGGTCTCGGCAACGACTACTTCATTAAGGTTGCATCGCTGTTCCCGAAGGTCAACTTCTTCTTCCATGACTTCAGCGACATTCAATACGGCAGCAAGGTCAACCTGATGAAGCACATCACGGTTTCGACCTTCGACCGCCTGTTCCTACCTGCGGTTCTAAAAGATCTCGACAAGGTGCTTTACCTAGACGTCGACATCTTGATTCGTGGCGACGTCGGCAAGCTGTACGACCTCAAATTAGGCAACAAGGTGTTCGGTGGCAAGAAGAGCCGACTCGACGGATGGTCGAGCCTCATCGACGTCATCACTCGCGTTAGCCTGCTGCTTCCTGCCAAGCAGGCTTGGGCTCTGCGCCGTCGCGCTCACCAGACCGGTGACTTGACCGCGGATACCTACAACGCGGGCATCCTGTTGATGAACCTCAAAAAGATGCGTTCCGAAGACTTCATCGAAACCAACTTGTACCTGGTCGAAGAACTTCGCCTCAACGATCAGGATGTGATGAACTTCTGGTCACGCGGACGTGCCTTGGCTATCGACGACGACTGGAACTATGTTCCAACTCAGGACTACTCGAAGGATCCGAAGATTGTTCACTGGGCTGGCCCGGGCAAGCCTTGGAAAGCCGGTTACGCGCTTTACAAGGATGAGTTCCTGGCTTACGCCAAAGAATTGAACATCAAGGTCGGCAAGTAGCCAACTAGTCGATTGCCGCCAGACACTTTAGTTCTTCAAGTTTGTCTGGATGCAGGCGCAGGTCGTGCTTCATCACACGCGACGAAAACGCTTCAAGATTTGCGTGAGTTGCTCTGTCAGCCTTGATGCCGGCCTGAATCATCGCTTTAACTTTTTCGAGCTCTTCGATTCGGTGCGTGAATTTGGTGGCATCATTACCCTGCTGAGTCACCGAACGCATTCCTTCGGTGCGAACGCGCCAGTGATAGATCGGCTTGGCGAGGATATCGAAACTATCGGCATAGAGCAGAGCCCGGGTCATCGTTGTGAAGTCTTCGAAGAATCTACCTTCGGGAAATTCGATGTTGTGGCTCTTGTAGAACTCCCAGCGGAACAGACGATTCCATGCGGTTAGGTCTTGAATAACGGGTGGATGCGCGGCAAACGTGGTTCGCTCGAGGGTGCCCTTTGCAAATACCTCGCGCGTATCGATTCGTTTGATCCAAACAATTCCCTTGGTGCGGAGGGTGTCTGCCATGACAAAATCTGAGCCGGTCTTTTCCGCTTGGCGAACCAAAACCTTGATGGCATTGGCCGCGAATGAGTCATCGCTGTCGAGAAACATCATGTAGTCGGTCGATGAAATCGACTTCACGCCGTTATTGCGAGCGGCCGAAATGCCAGCATTTCGCTGTTCGACAATCGTGAGATTCAACTTGGTCAGGTAGCTCTTAGCGATATCGAGCGAGCCATCGGTTGAACCGTCGTCGACGACGACCACATGTAGATTGCCGTAGCTCTGGGCCGCTAGAGAGTTAAGGCAGGTGGGCAGGTAGCGTTCAACATTGAAAACGGGGATGACTACGGTCACCTTTGGAACATTGCGATTTGGCTTGAATGTTCTAACCCACAGGGCTCTAAGGCGATATTCCGTGTTGAGTAATGCGTCAGATAGCGTTGCAAAACCAGGTCGGGATAGAAAGTCGTAGCCGGCACGCAATACACGGTTGACCAGGCTCATGTCTAAAGCATAGCCAAGCAGGAATGCCTCTATCGCAGGGCCACCATGTGATCGAGAAGCAGGTCGGCGAGCAGCACTTGTCCTGCCGAATTCATGTGGGTGAAGTCGTAGAGCCCGCCACCTTGAATCTCAAAGTGTCTATCGGCATCGATCAGCGGGATGCCGCGACTTGCGGCAACCTGACGCACCAATTCATTTGCTTCACGCCTGAGCCGCATTCGTGCCTGCCACTGCGAGTCGTTAGCAAAATACTTCTGGAGAACCTCGTCATCGGCTCGGTTAGTGCGTCGAGCCGGTGCGGTGCCGAGCAGCAGTCGAATCTCGAACTCTTCACAAACATCGACCATGGTGTTTAGTAGGCGTCGGCTACCGTCGTGATCGTGACTTTCTAGATGGGTGATTTCGTCGGTCGAGGCATTGGTTGGCTGAAGCGGCGAGTAAAGACCGAAGTCATTCCAATAGCTGCCAACCGCGCTCTCGATTTGAACATCCACTTGCGATCGAAAATAGATGACCGTTGTACCTGGGGTAATAGAGCCGCTCAGCACCTTGTTGATCAGCACGTTGAGCATGTGCAAGGTGGTTGCTCTCGAGTACGAGGCGTTCAATACTCTGTAGTTCAAGCCGGCAGCAGTTAGCTTGCGTTCGACAATGCTAGAAAATCGGCGATCTTCATGCTCAAAGACTGCCTCGCTAAATGAATCACCGAGGATGTAAAGAGGCGTCGTGCCACGAACGGGGTTTCCGGTTTCTAGAAATCCATTGGCATCGACTCTTAGCGCAAAGCTTTCGGCTGCGAGGCTTCCATCGGTGGTGGTCAGGTATTCCTCGCTCGGGGTGACCGTTCTGTCGAGCAGAGGAGTGAACTCACGCAAAACGATGCTTCGGCCACGGATGGTCATCGAGTTTCAGCTCCTTGAGGTCTTAGAGCGATTCGAGCCACTCAGCCAATAGTTTGGTGGAAAGGCAATCGTCGCGGTTGTAATCAAGTATCACTCGCATAACCTCGTTTGAATCGGCTACCTTCCCGGCAGCCCGAAGCTGAAGGTACTGGTGATACTGGAACATAGCGTCGTCGCCACCTTTAACGAGTTTTCCTCGATTCAACTTGGAATCCGCGCTGTAGTAGCGCTCGAGCTGCTTGATGCTGTAGCCGGCGCATCCGGGCATTATTGAGGCCTTTGCGACGGTCTTCAAGTCGATCATTGCTGCCACAATTCGCTGCACTTCTGACTCGAGCACCCCGTATCGCGAGGCAAGTTTTTTCAGCCTGGCCGGTTCTGGGTCACTGTAGTGAAAGATGTGGCTGTCTGGGTACCGATCAAGGTTTTCGACCGCGAAGCGTACAAAATCTTCAAACGCTTTCCGCTCCTGCTCTTTGTCGTCAGCCAGAAAACTCCTGAAACTTTCGGATGCATCTACAACACCAAACATAAAGATCAATTCGTCGTCTTCA
>JBJTMF010000023.1:0-27411 GCA_046063405.1 Microbacteriaceae bacterium | reverse complement strand
CTCGATACCTGCACACCATGGGTAGCCGGAACCGTCAGCCTTGATCTGCTCTTCTAGGGCAGTCAGTTCAGCGTCAGTGGTAGGAACGGTGTAACCGTGAGCAGCAAATGCTGCTGGGTTGTAGAACACGAGGGTCTTCATGTTTGCCGAAACTGGCAAACCGTAGAGCTCTCCGTCAACAACTGCGAGCTTGTCCCAACCAGGAACAAGGGTGTCGGTTGCCTTGGTTACATCGAAGACGTCCTTCAGAGGGACAAGGTTGTCAGCGAGGTCCTTCAGACCACCTGGTTGTGGCCAAAGTGCGATGTCTGGCTCCTGACCAGCTTCGATCTTCACCTTGATGTCCTTGTCGAACGATGCAAGCGAAGTGAAGGTGATCTCGATGCCGTTAGCGTCACCGAACTCGGTTAGCGACTTCTGGAATGCAGCTGCGTCAGCCTCACCGTAACCACCGAAGATGGTGACCTTTCCGTCACCGGCAGGGGTCGATGGAGCACAGGCAGCCATTCCGAGGGTAGCTAGCGATGCAACTGCTAGAGCAGCCGCTGCGCGCATACCTTTCTTCATTTGGATTCCTTTCCTAAGAAAACGGCAAGCGTTTGCAAAGCCGTCTAGTTCACAACCTAGAGCAGATGTGATCACAAAACGGAAAAGAAAAGGTAACGTTACCGAAAAGTTGTAAACGCTTGCAGTTTTTGCAATTTTGAACGAATCCGCTTATTTACTGCCCTATAGCGATGTGAGCGCTCTCATTGGCCCGCAACACCAAACCATCCTCAACGGTGGCCGTCACCGGAACCGCATCGCAAATCTCGCCGACAAATTCGCCGTCTTCGATGTTCAAGAAACCTAAGAAGTACCAGCCGTCCGGACCCTTGACCACTCGACCCGCGTAAGCCATCGGATGCATGAATGGTTTAGCCCGATTGAAGTCAACATCCGTGAGGTCGCGATTGACCGAAACCGAATAGGTCGCATCCCTTTGCCCGAACGAAGCCAGCCGCTCGGCACCAAGTTCGCGCCATCCGCAACAGAAGATGAGCAGTGGAACGCCATCTACGACTTCATACTGGAAGACCTCGAGCTGGCCAAAACCTTGGCCGGGCTGCGAAAGTGGCGGTTGCACCTGCCAGTGCAAGAGATCTGTAGAAGTTGCGTGGCCCAACACTCCCCTGGTTTTCGGGTCGCCATGGTTCGATCGCGCCGTAATCAACATGTGCCAGGTTTCGTCTTGAGGTTCGAACTTGAACACCCATGGGTCGCGCCACGCTTCGTCATGCCAGATCGATTTGTCTAGCTGTTCGTACCATCGATAGTCGGCTCGCACCAACGCGTCGTCAGAAACCTTGGTCCAGGTCATCAAATCATCCGAAGTAGCGGCACCGACCGACTGGATGTCGCCGCCATCTTCACGGCTGGTACCGGTGTAGAACATCCACCACTTGCCATCCGAGGCCCTAACCACCGAGCCCGTCCAGGTTGTCCACGAGTCGAACGCCGGTGATTCGCTTACGATCAGGGCGTCGGTCACAACCTCCCAGTTATTCAAGTCGGTTGAGATGGCGTGACCAACTACCGGATTGCGATGACGACGATTCGGGTCACCGAGAGCTCGCGATGCGCTTAGGTAAAAGGCGTGGTACTTTTCGCCATCGAAGACGTACCAAGAATCCCAAACCCAGCGGTTCACTAGCTTCAGTCCCATGTGCTCTCCTCGATGCCAAATCGTTTGCCCCTAGCCTAGGACACCCCGCTGGTAGGCTGAAGGTACCCTGGCCCCTATAGCTCAGGGGATAGAGCGCCGCTCTCCGGAGGCGGAAGCGCAGGTTCGAATCCTGCTAGGGGCGCATGTTTGGAATCTCGTGGCTCGACCCGCATGCACTCATCGCAACCTACTCAAACGTTGCGGTGTTTATCGCCTGCGCCATTGTCTTCATTGAGACCGGTCTGCTGGTGGGATTCTTTCTGCCAGGCGACTCGCTGCTGTTTGTGCTCGGGGTATTTTTGGCGTCACCTCAGGCGCAGATGCCGCTGTGGCTGGCCTGCCTGCTGATTGCGACGTCCGCCTGGTTGGGAGATCAGACCGGCTACTGGATCGGTCGGCGACTCGGTCCGGCAGTGTTCAACCGTCCGGAATCTAGATTGTTCTCCAAGAAGAATGTCGATGCGGCCCACCGATTCTTCGAACGGTACGGCGCTAAAGCCGTAGTGCTCGCTCATTTCGTGCCGATCATGCGCACCTTCGTGCCAGTAGCCGCTGGCGTTGGTCAGATGAACTACCTCAAATTTCTTAAGTTCAACATTCTCGGCGTGGTCGGCTGGGGAGCTGGCGTCACCATCCTCGGTTACACACTCGGTGGCTTCGGCTTCGTTCAAGATCACATCGAATGGGTGACTCTGACGTTCATCGCGCTCTCATTCATCCCGGTGCTGCTCGAAATCATCAAGGCGCGCCTCGAAAAGAAGAACGACTAGCCGTTTAGGTAGGCAATCAGCCCTGAAAGCGCAGCTGCACGATGGCTCATCGAATTCTTGATTTCGGGCTCTAACTCAGCAGCTGTCAGTTCAAAACCCTCAGGTACAAAGACCGGATCATAACCGTGGCCGTTGGTTCCTCGCTCTTCGCTGGCAATGCTGCCCGCCCAGTTTCCGGTGAACAGCATTTCGCCTTCATCTGTGACCAACGCTATGGTGCAGACGAAGGCCGCTGCACGATGCTGCGCGTCGATGTCTTTCAGTTGAGCCAGCAGCAAACGACGGTTTGCGACGTTATCGCGACCCCCAGCCCAGATAGCCGTAAAAATACCGGGTGAACCGCCAAGAATTTCTACCGCCAAACCGGAGTCGTCGGCTATGGCTGGCAAGCCAGTGTGCTGGTGAGCGGCTCGCGCCTTGATTAGCGCGTTTTCGGCAAAACTGATGCCATCTTCGATTGGTTCCGGACCGTCGTAACTAACCAACTCCAGGTTTGCCACTTGAGGTTCAAGAATCGCCCGCAACTCGGCAAGTTTGCCTTGGTTGTGAGACGCGAGAACGAGTTTCATAGTTACTCGGCCAGCGAGGCGGCTTGAATCTTGGCGAGCTCAGCGGTTCCTAGCAGGGCGAGGTCGAGAAGAGCATTCAGTTCGTCGCGATCAAATGCTTCGCCCTCGGCTGTGCCTTGAACTTCAACAAACTTGCCACGACCGGTAACGACAACGTTCATGTCGGTCTCGGCGCGGACATCCTCGGTGTACTGAAGATCAAGCATCGGTTCACCATCGATGATGCCAACCGAAATCGCTGCAACCGAATCTTTCAGAACATTCGCCGACGCTGGCACATGCTTCTTCGACTTGGCCCAGGCGATTGCATCTGCGAGCGCAACGTAAGCGCCGGTAATCGCGGCAGTACGGGTGCCGCCATCTGCCTGCAGAACATCGCAGTCGATGACGATGGTGTTTTCACCCAAGGCTTTCACGTCAACTACGGCGCGAAGGCTTCTGCCGATTAGTCGGGAGATTTCGTGCGTGCGGCCACCTACTTTGCCTTTGAGTGACTCGCGGTCGCTACGGTCGTGAGTGGCTCTTGGCAACATGGCGTACTCCGCGGTAACCCAGCCTTCACCGCTACCGGTCTTCCAACGTGGAACACCCGGAGTAAACGAAGCCGTGCAGAGAACACGTGTGCGACCGAAGTGCACCAGAACCGAACCTTCCGGATGCTCGCTCCAGTTGCGCTCAATGACAACTTCGCGCAGCTGGTCGTTTTCTCTTGAATCGATTCTTGACATTGGTCCTCCTATGAAAGTTTTTCGACGGATCCGACTTCGGGACCCAAAAATCGTCTGGCTAACTTCTCGAAAGCCTTGGCATCGCCGGTGGCTTGAAACCGGTAGGTCGGGGCGGCCGGGTTGTCACGCAACAAATCGTGTGCCACGAGCGTTCGGTAGACATCTTTGGCTGTCTCCTCGGCCGAAGACACTAACGAAACCTCGTCGCCCATCACGTATGAAATGACACCGGTGAGCAGCGGGTAGTGAGTGCAACCCAAAACCAGAGTGTCGACGCCGGCCTGCTTGAGTGGTGCCAGGTATTTTTGCGCACTCGCCATAATCTCCGCGCCGGAGGTTACGCCCCGTTCGACAAAATCCACGAAGTCGGGGCAGGCCTGACCGATGACCTCAATGTTGACTGCCGCCGCGAAGGCATCCTCGTAGGCGCGCGATGTGATCGTTGCGGTGGTGCCGATGACACCGATTCGGTTGTTGCGAGTCGATGCTACTGCGCGTCTCACTGCGGGCTGAATCACCTCTACCACCGGGATACCGCGTCCTACCGTGTAACGCTCTCTCGCGTCACGAAGCACCGCCGCGGAAGCCGAGTTGCAAGCGATGACTAGCAGCTTTACGCCCTCGTCCACGAGCTTGTCCATGACGGCAAGCGCAAGGTCTCGAACCTCTTGAATTGATTTCGGTCCATAAGGTGAATTCGCGGTGTCACCGACGTAGGTGATGCTTTCACCTGGCAGCTGGTCGATGATCGCACGAGCGACGGTAAGCCCGCCGACTCCAGAGTCGAAGATTCCGATTGGTGCGTCATTCACGCGCTCAAGTCTATTCGCCGTGCTCGAAGCGAGTGCTTTTCACTAGGCTTGAGAGCGTGTTGACCTCATCCGCTTTTCTAACCGACCGCTACGAGCTGACCATGCTGCAGGCCGCTCGGCACTCGGGAAAAGCCGACCGTCAAACGGTGTTCGAGGTGTTTTGCCGCTCGCTTCCGGCTGGACGTCGCTACGGGGTTGTGGCCGGCACCGGCCGGTTGCTCGATCGCATCCGCGACTTTCGATTTGACGATGCCGAACTGAACTTTCTAACCGACAACAAGGTGCTCGATTCGGCCACCATCGACTGGCTCTCGAACTACAAGTTCGAAGGAAACATTTGGGGCTATCAAGAGGGCGAGCTCTATTTCTCCTACTCCCCCGTCTTGACTGTTGAGGCAACCTTTGAGCAGGCAGTAGTTCTTGAAACTTTGATCTTGAGTGTGCTCAACTTCGATACAGCGGTCGCCTCCGCGGCGGCACGAATGAAAAGCGTTGCCGGTGATCGCACGCTGGTTGAAATGGGCGGACGTCGCACCAACGAAATTGCAGCGGTGGCTGCTGCGCGCGCGGCGTTCATTGCAGGTTTCGATGCGACTTCGAACCTTGAGGCAGGTCGTTCTTGGGGAATTCCAACCATGGGTACCGCAGCCCACGCCTTCACATTGCTGCACGACTCGGAAGAGCAGGCTTTCAAGGCCCAAGTCGAAACATTCGGGCCAGGTACCACCTTGCTGGTGGACACCTACGACACGGATAACGCGGTGCGTTTGGCTGTTGAGATTGCCGGAAAAGATTTAGGCGCTGTTCGCATCGATTCGGGTGACCTAGGCGTCGAGGTAAATCGAGTGCGCGCGCTGCTCGACTCGCTTGGCGCAAACCAGACCAAGATCACCGTGACCAATGATTTGAACGAATACTCGATCGCCGCACTCGCAGCAGCACCGGTCAACACCTACGGCGTCGGCACTTCGGTGGTTACCGGTTCGGGGCTACCAACGGCGGGCTTCGTTTACAAGATGGTGGCCTTCGAGGACGAAGGTGGCGAGTGGGTAAGCGTCGCCAAGCGGTCGGTGCACAAGACCAACGTTGGTGGCCGAAAGTTTGCCCTTCGTCGCCACAATTCTGATGGCGTTGCCACGGCCGAGGTGTTGGCCGCCGGCAGGCATCCAAACCTTGAAAAATACGACCGCGAACTTTTGGTGCCGCTAATCATCGAGGGCGAGATTCAAAGCGAATTCACCGCGGCAGCTGGCACCGCTAGGGCCAAGGCGCATCACGCCGAGGTCATCCAAGCACTACCACTTTCGGGCCTTCGCTTGATGCGCGGCGACGCGGCCATCCCGACCGAATTTATCTAACCGGCACTAACCTTCGTTGTTGCCCGAGCCGCTCGAAGAGTCTGAGTCTCCAGGTCGCAGCCCATCGTAAACCTCTTTACAAATCGGGCAAATCGGAAACTTCTCGGGGTCGCGGCTCGGCACCCAGACCTTGCCGCAAAGCGCAACGACAGGGGAACCCAAGACTGCTGATTCGATAATTTTCCCGCGCTTTACGTAGTGCGAGTAGCGTTCGTGGTCACCCGGTTCGACCAGCTGAGTTTGCTCTTCGAGCAGGGTGCTGCCAGCACCTCCGATGGTTTCGCTTCCAAAATCTGACATTACTTTTTGGCAACCTTTCTAACCGCGTCAGCCACACGAGAGGTGACGTCGGGGTGAAACACGCTCGGAACGATGTAAGAGGCGTTCAACTCGGATGAGTCTACGCAGTTGGCCAGGGCGTTGGCCGCGGCCAGAAGCATTTTCTCGGTGATGTTGTGCGCACCGGCATCGAGTAACCCACGGAAGAACCCTGGGAAGGCAAGCACGTTGTTGATTTGGTTAGGAAAATCGCTACGTCCGGTAGCAACCACAGCGGCGAACTTGGCTGCCTCTGAAGGTTCGATTTCTGGAGTCGGGTTGGCTAGTGCGAAGACGATCGAACCCGATGCCATTGATGCGACATCTTGGGCATCAATGATGTTTCCGGCCGAAACCCCGATGAAGACATCTGCGCCTTTGAGTGCATCCTTGAGACTGCCCTGCACACCGTGTTCGTTGGTATTTTGCGCAATCCATTCGAGTGCGGATCCTTCGGAGACATCGGATCGGCCAACGTGAATCACGCCGTGCTGATCGGCTACTACCGCATGCTTTAGCCCAGCTGCCATGAGTAACTTGAGCACTGCGGTACCGGCAGCTCCGGCACCAGACATCACGAGTGCGATGTCTTCGATGTTTTTACCGACAACTTTCAGTGCGTTTCTAAGAGCTGCGACACAGACAATCGCGGTTCCGTGTTGGTCGTCATGAAACACGGGAATGTCTAGCTCGGCACGAAGTCTAGATTCGACCTCGAAGCAGCGTGGAGCCGAGATGTCTTCCAGGTTGATGCCGGCGAAGCCTGGTGAGATTGCCTTTACCGTTCTAACGATCTCGTCAACATCTTGGGTATCGAGACAGATCGGAAAGGCGTCGATGTCGGCGAAGCGCTTGAACAGCGCGGCCTTGCCTTCCATCACCGGCATTGCAGCAAGCGGGCCGATGTTGCCTAGTCCCAAAACCGCCGAACCGTCGGTGACCACCGCGATGGTGTTTCGTTTGATGGTGAGGCGGCGCGCATCCGATGGGTCTTTAACGATGGCCTCACAAACCCTTGCCACACCGGGCGTATAGATAAGCGAGAGGTCATCGCGATTGCGGATTGGGAGTTTAGATTCGATGGTCAGCTTGCCGCCGAGGTGAGCTAAGAACGTGCGGTCTGAAACCTTGCCGATTTCAACGCCCTCGATCTGCGCGAGTCTTTGAACTATCTCTTCGGCATGGTCGCTGTTGCGAGTGGCGCAGGTCAGGTCGACCCGAACACGTTCGGCATCGGAGTGGTTGACGTCGAGGGCTGTGACCGCTCCCCCGAGGGTCTCGATCAAATTGGTGAGCTCGGAGACCGTGGTCGGTTTAGCAGGTGCTTCGAGACGAACCGTAATTGAATACTGGACTGATGGCGCCGTTGACATACCTTCAGTCTGCCACTTTGTGTGAACTACTTCGAGTTAGCCAGGTCACCGAGCTTGATTTGGAGCGTAACCTGCTTGCCGTCGCGAAGCACGACGATTGTCGAGTCTGCACCAGCTGGTTCGAAACGAACCGCAGCAGTTAGTTCGCCGCTCGAGGTGATTGGCTGACCATTGAACTCGATGACTACATCGCCAACCTTGAGTCCGCCAACCTCACCCGGACCTCCTGCGGTGAGCTTGCCTACCTCTGCTCCGGTTGAGAATCCAGCGGCCGCGCTTTTTGTGGCTGAGTAGTCGCTAACCAGCGCGCCGAGCAGCGCGTGGCTTGCGGTACCGGTTTTCATGATTTCCTCGCCGATACGCTTGGCAACATTTGACGGAATAGCGAAACCGACACCGATGCTGCCCGATTGCGAACCGGATGACGATGAACCGGCAGTGGCGATAGCTACGTTGATTCCGATCAGTTGACCACGGTCGTTGACCAGTGCACCGCCCGAGTTGCCCGGGTTGATGGCGGCGTCGGTTTGAATCACACGAAGGTTGACCGGCGCGGTTCCGGTGCCATTCCACCACTGCAAACTGGAACCACCGTTACCAGGGGTCGAGTCGGCCACCTGAATGGTTCGGTTCAAAGCGGAGACCACACCTGAGGTAACGCTTGAGGCCAACCCGAGTGGAGCACCTAGTGCAACGACAGGATCACCGACATTGATGGCAGCCGAGTCGGCCCACTGAATCGGAGTGAAGCTGGCGGTGGCGCTGATTTTGATGACTGCAAGGTCGTTGGTCGGATCGGTGCCGATGAGTTTGGCGTCGTAAATGTGGCCGTCGGTGGTGCGAACCTGAATCACGGCCTTGTTGGTTGCGCCTTCGAGAGTCACGACGTGGGTGTTGGTAAGGATGTAGCCGTCGGAGGTTAGGAAGACACCGGATCCGCTTCCTCCCGAACTTGCCGTATCAACCGAGATGGTGACGACCGAAGGCAGAGCCTTGGCCGCAGCACCCGAAACCCAGGTGACCGAGTCGGTGTTGTTCACAACGACCGGAGCTGGAGCGATTGCCAGCATGTAGCCCGCAACGCCGGCTGAACCGCCGACCACGCCACCTACCAGCGCGCCAATGATCAGTGCCCCGCTGGCGGTGAGACCAACCTTGGATTTCTTGCGTACCGGAGCGCCCTTGGGTGCCTCTGCCTGCGGTTTGGTTTCGAAGAAAAATTGACGATTTACTTCTGGAGCGTTTACTGGAAACTGGTTTTCGGCCACTTTCATCAACCTTTCAAATAACTGCCTGAACTAGAAACTCACACGGCAGCCTGAATAGTTTATGAAAACAAACTGAGAGAAACCTTAAGGTCTCGGCATCGGTCAACAACCAATCGCTGAGGGGTGCTGCAGGCAATTTCGGTTTACCAAAACCGGGATGCCAGCCTTGATGCGCTCCTGAGTGATATTTATCGATTTCGGGTCAGCGACCTTTTTGATTCGTAACGGAGTACTAACCCATCTGCCCGAAGGGAGGACTCGAATCGCTATTTGATAGGTAACGCTGAGTCGCAAAAAGTATTTGCCGACTCGGGGGTAACGATGTTTTATCCGAGAGCTCGTCGATGCGACCCCGTCACCAAACGTCCATCGGTAGCTCTCTGGCGTGAACCGAATCAGAGTGTCGTAGCCCAGCAGATTTCTCAGCTTGCTGTGTCGAGTAGCGCTCGAGTAGATCAGTACATCGGTGTCTATGGCAGCGTCGCGGCCAGGCACCATGAGAATCATTGGCCGATCAGCGGTTGCGATGACACTTCGGTTGAGCTTGGTGACCTTGCCCGAAGTTGATTTGCTCGACCCGGATGATTTGGATGTGCTCTTGTTCGACGAGGTGGTCTTTTTGGAGCCGGTCGAGACGGCGAGCCAGTCGGCGCAAACCCTCACGTTTTCGCCCGATACCTTCGAAGAAACCGATATGGCTCGAACCTTGGTATTGGTGCTTCCGCAGGGCGCCGAAAGCGGATGCGCCGCCGCAGCCCCACTCACACCGAACACAATCAAGGCCAACGCGGCGGCAAGAAATCTGAGCAGCATCGTAGGAGGGTAACCAAACTTGCGGGTCTTCGCTGGGGTTGTGCACAGCGTCCGGTTAAAAGCGAAACGGCCCAGTGGAGTCTGGACCGTTTCTTTTAGTTGCGGGGGCAGGATTTGAACCTACGACCTCCGGGTTATGAGCCCGGCGAGCTACCGAACTGCTCCACCCCGCGGCGAAGTCCTCAGTCTAGCACGAAATCGCGGGAACTACTTATTCGCAGCGATTGCTGCATCCAGAGCTGCTTGAAGAGCCTTATCTGCCTCACCGTATGCGGTCCAGTCTCCTGCCTTCATGGCTGCAATCTTGGACGCGAAAGCTGCCTTGGCCGCGGAAAGCGCTTTAGCAACCGCCGGGTTAGCGCTGCCGGTTCCCGGATCGGTGCCAGGATCGGTTCCCGGGTCAGGGCTTTCGGCACCCGAGTTGCCTCCAAACAGAGCATTGAGAGCACCATCGAGAGTGTCTTCGAAAGCGATTTGGTCACCGAAAGCCACCAGAATCTTCTTCAAAAGCGGGAAGGAAGTCTCGCCGGTTGACTGGATGTAGACCGGTTGAACATAGAGCAAACCACCACCGACCGGGAGGGTCAGCAAGTTACCGTTGAGCACCTTGGTTGAACCCTGGCGAAGAAGGTTGAGCAACCTCGAAACTTCGGGGTCAACAGAGAAACTGTTCTGCACCTGACCCGGACCAGGAACGATTGTGGTTCGCGGAAGAGTCAACAGGCGCATCTTTCCGTAACTCGAAGCAACCTTTCCGTCGGCCGAGCCGGCATCCGAATCGACCACCAGGTAACCGGTGAGCACGTTTCGAGTGGACTCACCGGTAGATCGCGGAATGAAGGTCGAATAGAGCGAGTAGCTCGGCGCCTTGGTTCCTGGAGCCTTCATGGTCAGGTAATAAGGAGGTTGCTGGTAGCCGGTGCTGCTGACCGGGTCGTTCGGAGTCATCCAGGCATCCTGCTGCGAGTAAAACGCGCCGGCTTCCTTGACGTGATACTGACCGAGAATCGAGCGCTGAACCTTGAACAGGTCGGCTGGGTAGCGCACCTGACTCATCAAGGAACCCGACATTTCGCTAACCGGCTTCAGGGTATTTGGGAATACCTTTTGCCAAACCTGCAGGATTGGGTCTTCCGAATCCCAGGCATAAAGCTTGACGCTACCGTCGTGGGCATCGACGGTTGCCTTCACCGAATTGCGGATGTAGTTGATGTCTGGATTTCCAGAGCTGTACTCGCCCGACGAATCGCGGATGCTCGCATCAAAGGATTCGGAACGCGAATAAGGGTACTGGTTCGAGGTTGTGTAACCGTCGACAACCCAAACCACCTTGCCATCAACCACTGCCGGATAGGTGTCGGAATCGAGAGTGAGGTAAGGCGCAACCGCAGCGACGCGATCGATCGGGTTGCGGTCGTAAAGAATCTGCGACGAGTTCGAGATCGCATCCGAAAGCAGAATCTGCTCGCTCTGGAACTTCAGGGCGTAGGCAAGACGCTTGACGATGTTGTCGAGCTTCGGGCCACCGTCACCGGTAAACGTGGTGTAGGTCTGATCGGCGCCGTCGGCACCACCGGGGTAGTCCAGTTCTCGATCGGTGGCTCCGGCGGGGGCACCAACGATTGAGTAGGTTGGCGACTGCTCGCCAAAGTAGATTCGTGGCTCGAACTTGCCGAGCTTTCCCTCTGATGGAATGCTCGCCTGCAGGAACACCGGTTGCCCGTCGGTCGAACCCTGGTTTCCGTAAGCGGCAACTAGTCCGTATCCGTGGGTGTAGACGATGACATTGTTGTACCAAGACTGCGAGTCACCAAGGCCACTTTGGTTTAGTTCACGAACCGCAAGCACTGTGTCTTGCACCTTGCCATCGATTGTGTATCGGCTCACATCCAAGTGGTTGCTGAAGCCGTAGTACTGCTTGATCTGCTCAAGCTGACGGAACGAAGGCGAAACCAGGTATGGGTCGATGATTCGGATGTTGGCGGTGGTGCCGGCATCCTGACGCAACGCACCCGCGCTGGCTGTGGTCTTGGCGTCGTACTGAATGGTTTCGATCTTGTCGAGGCCGTAGGCCAGCGTGGTCGCTTCGATGTTGCGCTGGATGAACGGCGCTTCCAAGGTTCGCTCATTCGGACCGACTTGGAAATTCTGGATTGCCCACGGATACAGTTGGCCAAGCACAAGTGCCGAAACGAGCATGAGGCCGGTGCCAAGAATTGGCAACTTCCAACGGCCGATGAAAGCCGACACTAGGAACAGCACGGCAACCAAAAGAGCGACGCCAGCCATGATCTGCAGGCCCGGGATGGTGGCGTTGACATCGGCGAAAGTAGCACCCGTGTACAGGCCAGAAGGGCTGGTCAAAGTTGCGTACTGGTCTAGCCAGAGGCTGACTGCCTGAGATGCAAAGAACAGCGCGGTAGTCACACCGAGCTGCACACCAGCACCACGAGAAAGGTTTACGCCACGCCCGTTGAAGCGAATCGCACCGGTGAAGAAGTGAATCAGAACGGTTGCCAGAGCGGCGAGGAACAGTGCGGTCGAGACGAACGCGACAATCGAAATCCAGAACGGCAACTTGAATAGGTAGAACGAGACTTCGAGATTGAACTGGGCATCATGGGCGGTGGTTGGAACCGCGTTGAGGAACAGCATGGCTTGATCCCAATAGGCGCTTGCCGCGATACCACCGAGAATTCCAAATACCAGCGGGATGCCGATGATGATACCCTTGCGAAGCTGATTGATGGTCTCACGGTACGGACCAAAGATGTCTTGGGTTGCGGTCGCTTTCACATAGATTGGTCGCAGCTTGAAGGCTAGCCACATGGCTACACCGAGCAAGGATGCCATAGAAACGAAACCAACCGCGAACATGCCAACCTTGGCCCAAAGTTCGGTGAACAAGACACTCGAGTAGCCGAGCTGTTCGTACCAGAGCACGTCGGTGTAGAAACCGGCTGCCGAAATCAGTGCCATGCCGATCGCGACCACGATGAACAGGGCGATACGGGCTGGCGAAATCGGTGTGCGCTTGCGTGGAACCTGCTGTGACATTGTTCTCCTAGTTGGTTGTTCTTTTGACTCTAGAGCTTGTCGTTACTTGGTTGGACAGTTCAGTTCGGGACTAACCGGAATGCCCTGTTCGATGTCGTCGAGAAGCGCCAATGCATCTTCAAAGGTTTCCACCGTTTTCACGGTGATTCCTTTTGGCACATGCCCGATCACTTCATCGCAGTTGCTTCGCGGAGCGATGAAATACTCTGCCCCAGCATTCTTGGCTGCAATCATTTTCAGGCGAATCCCTCCGATAGCGCCAACCTCACCGGTCGAGGAAATTGTTCCCGTACCTGCGACGTGCGCTCCTCCGCTGAGGTCACCCGGGGTCATCAGGTCATAAATGCTCAGCGAGAACATCAGACCTGCCGACGGCCCGGTGACGTCACCAAGATAGATCTTTATGTTGACCGGGAAGTCGTAACGATTGCCAACGAAAACGCCAACTCGGTACTTGCCGTCGGTGTCTTTGAATGCCTTGAGCTTGAGCTCTTCTCGCTTGCCTTTGCGCAGAACCGTGAAAGTTAGCTCTTCGCCTTTTGATGAACTGACCTGCGAGGTGATGTCTTCAAAGAACTGAACCGGCTTGCCGTTCACCGACAAGATTTGGTCATCCACCTTAAAAACGCCATCGGCCGGAGTGTCGTTTCTAATCGAATCGACCGCTACGAAGGAATCGAACTTGTAGCCAAGTTTGCGAAGTGCTACGGCAATGGCATCGCGCTGCGAGTCGATCATCATCTGAGTGGTCTGCTGCTTTTCGATTTCACCGGTGTATCCCGGTGGGTAGACCTGGCTCATTGGCACGACAGTCATTTCGCTGTTCAGGTTGGCCAACAGAACCTCGACCCAGGTCGGGGCCGACTCTGGTGTTCCGCGGGTCTGAACGGTCAAGACATCAAAACGATCTTTGCTCGCGTAGGTGTCAGCACCCGTGACCGTGATGATCGGCGTGCCATCAATTTTTGACATGGCATTGAACACCGGGCCGGGCATTTCGATTACGTATGGAGCGGGCATCGCGCCGGCAACGACAATTGCGATCAAACCGAGAGTGATTAACGCGCGGCGCAAAAGGCGGGCGAGACTAAAACCTTTACGCATTCAATCGCTCCTGACCTTTTATCTAGCCTAAATGTGCCTCTCGCTAGGTGCCCGCTGTGCGGTAACGCTATGGGCGAACACACCGAAAATCGACCCATAAAAGGTCTTCGTTGCTGGCAATCCAACTAGCCTAAAAAGCATGGAGTGCGCATGAACAACTTCGACGACCAGACAGCAGGTGGTGAGGAGCCCGAAGACTTCGCCGAGTTCTTGCGCGGATTCTTAGCCAATGACTCCGGCATCGATCCGGAACAGTTAGCCAAGGTTGCTGGAATTCCAAACACTCCCGAGGCGATCGCCAACCTAAAGCGCCAGCTCGAAGCCGCCCTCATGGCAAGCGAGGCAGACACGGTTGGAGGCGTGAATTGGAAAGCAGCCGGAGAGCAGGCGAAGCAACTCGCCCGCACCGGAGGAATTGCCATCACCGATGACCAGCGCAGCCGCATCGAATCGGCCAAGCAACTAGCGAGCCTGTGGCTTGATTCGGCAACCACGATTCCGGCGGTAAACACCGATCCAAAACTGCTGACCCGCGAACTTTGGGTGGCTGATGCCCTGCCTCTGTTTCAGCAACTGAGCGCACCGGTGGCCGAGCGGATGGCATCCGCACTCACCGAGGTGATGCAGAAAAACCTGCCGCCCGAACTCGGCGATGCAGCAAAAGGCGCTGGCAAGTTTATGAGAGCAGCCGGTGGGGCGCTGTTCGCGGCACAGCTGGGTCAAGCCATCGGAAAACTCTCGCAACACGTTCAAGGCGGCAGCGACATTGGTATCGCTTTGTTCGCCGACCGAGCCGCCTTTGTTCCTCAAAACATCGCGGAATTCACCAAAGAGCTCGAAGTAGAAATCGATCAGGCCTATCTTTTCGTAGTCGCAAGAGAGCTTGCCTTCGCGAGGCTCTACAAACATTCCCGGTGGCTGCGAGATGCCCTGATTGCACAGATCGCAGCCTACGCATCCGAGATTTCGATCGACGATGCATCACTTCGCGAACTCGCCGAACAAGCCGACCTAAACAACCCAGAGGATCTTCGCCGGGTGCTCGAATCGGGAGCGCTGATTGCCTCACGCACCGAAGAGCAAGAACGGGCCCTCGCATCGATCGAAACCTTGCTTGCACTGATTGAAGGCTGGGTTGAGGCGATCACTGAGGAGAGCACCAAACTGTTGCCGAAATCGCAGGCGCTGTCTGAGGCTATTCGCCGTCGTCGAGCAGCAGGCGGACCAGCCGAGCTAACCTTCGGCACCCTGGTTGGCTTGGAGCTACGACCGCGCCGTCAACGTGAAGCGGCGGCGCTGTTTCGATTACTTGGCGAAAAGGTTGGCGCGGCCAAGCGTGACTCGCTTTGGGAGCATCCTGACTTATTGCCGAACAGCGAAGAAATCGATCACCCCGAACTTCTGATTGCTAGGCTCACCGAAACCTCGGCGGCAGACGGCATCGACGATGCACTAAAAGACTGGTTGGGCGAATAGCGGCTGTGGATGACCGCAGGCAGCCAATCGCAAGCGGTGCAACAATCACCGAGTGGTTATTCGGATAAACCCTGCGCGCCAAGCACTCTGGAGAGATGCAACGACACTGCAGATCGGCTTGGGCCGTGAATCGGTGGTGCTACCAAACCTCGATGAGCAACACGAGAGATTGATTCGGCTGCTTTACAGCGGTGTGCCAGACCGAGCCCTTTCTCAACTGAGTGATTCGGTTGGGCTTCGGCGCGAAGAAACCGAAAAGTTGATGACCCGCCTGCGACCGATGTTTTTGGATGAACCCAAAGAGAGACTCGGCACCGACGAGGTGCTTCGGCAACGCTTTGCCGAAATCATCCGGGCAAGTTTTCAGTACAACACCGATCCGGATGCGGTCTTCGCGCGCAGATCGAGAGCATCGATCGAAATCGTCACACTCAATCAGGTCACGATCACACTGGCATCGGCTTTGGCATCCGCGGGAATCACAACCATCGAATCCTTGGATGATAGCCCCGTGGAACCGGACGACCTGGGCCCGCTGATGTTTCAAAACGATGACCTCGGCAGCCTCAAAAACCAGGCACTTCAGAAAAAGCTATTTGGGCCAAGGTTAGAAGGCCGGCGTTCAGGGCTCTCGATCTCAATTCAAAGTGCGAATCACCCGCTAACCGAATCGGACTTTGCCACCGCAGGTCGAGGCCAATCGATGAAATTAGCCATCGAACTTGCGGTGCACGAGAGCCGAGTGTCACCACTGATGCGCGCTGGCGAAACACCATGTCTGGACTGTCGCAACGCGATTCAGGCCAGTGCCGATCCGGCCTGGGCTCCGATCATGAGCCAACTTCGGGGTCGTGACGAGCGGCTCGATGACGCTCAAACCAGCATGTTGTGCGCGGGTTTTGCGCTTGAGGAAATCTTGCGCACGGTCGATGGTGTGCATCCGGCCACGTTCGAAGGAAGATCCATCGATCATCGCACCGGGCTGATCCGACTCGAGACCTGGCTGTTCGACAAGCAATGCCGATGCCGTTCAAACCAAACTATGAGCGAGTGAGCAGCCTGACAAATCGAGACGGCTCGCGTTTGCGACCACCAGCGACATCCTGAAGTGGCCAGCTCAAATTGAGTTGTTTTCTTGCGCGTGTAACACCCACATAGAGCAGTCGCCGCTCTTCGGCAATTTCGGTCTCCAGGCGCGCATAGCTGATCGGCAGATAGCCTTCAGTGAGCCCGATGATGAACACCGCATCCCATTCGAGACCTTTGGCAGCGTGGATGGTGGAAAGAGTGACGCTCGATTTCAGTGGTTCGTGTTGTGAACGGGCACGCTCATCGAGTTCTTGCACAAAGGCCTCGAGTGTGGCGTTGGCAGGCATTTCATCCACCATTTGAACTATTGCGTTTAGGGATTCCCAACTATCGAAGGCAGCGCCCTTCGCAGCAGGCGCTTGAGTCTGCCAACCTAGCGAGCGCATGATGTCGGTCACGCTCTGAAAAAGTGGTTTCGCGTTCTGGCCTAAGCTCTCGACCTTGATTGCTTGGATGGCGCGCAGCACTTCAGCGCGAGAGAAAAACCGCTCCCCACCGCGCACCTGATATTCGACGCCCAAGTGAGTGAGAGCATTCTCGATTGCTTCCGATTGACCGTTGACACGGTAGAGAACAGCGATTTGCGATGGCGACAGCCCCTGCGCGATGCGATCCAAAACAGCCTGCGCAACCATTTGTGACTCGTCGGCAACCGACTCGGCGGCCTGCAACAGCGGCGCAAAGCCCTGCTGCCCCTTGGACTGAAGCGGCTCGAGGTTGGTGACTCCCGCGGTGAGTCGGTTGGCAAAGTTCACAATCTCTTTGGTCGAACGATAGTTCTGGTTCAACTGGAGCACGGTGGCATCGGTAAATCGTTCGGCAAATTCACTCAGGTAGGCACTAGTTGCTCCGGTGAAGCTGTAAATGGTTTGATTCGGGTCGCCAACCACGCAGAGGTCTTGATGGTCGCCGAGCCATTCATCCAAAAGCGCGTGCTGGAGCGGTGAAATATCTTGATATTCGTCAACCGTGAAAAAGCGGTACTGGGCTCGAACGTGTTCGAGAGCTCTCGGTTCAGCTCGCAACAAACCGAGGGTGAGCACCAAAACATCTTCCCAGTCGATGCGATTAGCCTGAGCCTTGGTCTGTTCGTAAAGCTCCTGAAGTTTCACCATCTGTTCCGCGCTGAGTCCGGCGACGACCCCTCGCGTTGCGGCCACCGAAGCGTATTCGTCGAGAGAAAGCATCGAATACTTCCGCCACTCGATTTCGGCTGCGATATCTCGAACCGAAGGCGCATCAAAGCTGAAACCTAGCGACTGTGCCGCCGACGCGATCAGCTTGGCCTTCGACTCAATCACGGTTGGCGCGGGTATGCCGGCAAACTGCGGCCAAAAGAACTGCAACTGTGACAAAGCCGCTGCGTGGAAAGTCTTAACCGAGACGCCAGGTATTCCTAGGTCGCGAAGCCGCACTCGGAGCTCGCCCGCTGCGCGGTTGGTATAAGTCAAAGCAAGCACGCGGTTTGCCGCGTAGTAACCCTTGGCTATCCCATAGGCGATGCGGTGAGTGATGGTGCGCGTCTTTCCGGTGCCGGCACCGGCCAAGATACAGACTGGTCCAACCAGAGCGGTCGCGGCCTCGCGCTGCTGCGCATCGAGAGATTCGAGGATCTGTTCCGGATTCACTTTGAGCTGTTTCCGGATTCGGTCGCCGAGACTAAATCTGAACCAAACCAGCGCTCGATCATGGCGCGTGCGATCGAGATGCGGTTCGGCAGGAGCATTTTCGGAGCTTCTGCGGCTAGCTCGGCTCGAGTAAACCAGCGCAACTTTTCTATTTCAATGCCGTCTGGCTGTTGCACTGGTGAATCAGCCCTCAGCCGAGCGGTGAAGCCCAGCATCAAGGAATACGGAAATGGCCATGCCTGACTGCCGAGATATTGCGGTGACTCTAATCTGACGCCGGCTTCTTCGAACATCTCGCGCAGCACAGCGTGATTCAAAGACTCACCAGGTTCGACAAACCCCGCTAGAACCGACCAACGGTTTTGTTCCCAAGTGCCCTGCGAACCCAAAAGAATGCGATCTTCGCGATCGATGACCGAGACGATGATTGCGGGGTCGGTGCGCGGAAAAACTTCGGAATCATCCTTGAAGCACCTACGCACCCATCCGCCCTGTGCCACCAGAGTTGGTGTGCCGCAACGCGGACAGTAAACGTGGGTCTCGTGCCAGTTAGCCAAAGCCAAGGCCTGCGTGAACAGACCGGAATCTCTGTCGCTTAGCCCAAGGCCAGACTTTCGCAGATTGTGCCATCGCGTGGTATCGGCTTCGATGGCTGAAGCGGCGTTATCACTAAGGATCGCGAGCACCACGGGTGTGTCGATCGGCTCCGTGTCGGTTGCGTCTAGGGTCTTGCCGAGGTAAACCCGAAGCTGCGCGGAAGGCACTTCTTCGACCTTCATCAGCTGTAGCTTCGGGCCAACCATCTCGTGATCGAGGTTTAGCAGCACGGCTCCGTTGTGCATCGCTAGCACGCGAGTTTTCTCGTTTTCCCAGAGTTCGTCAAAAAGGTTTTCACGCGAGCGGGCCAGATAATCGCGGTCGACGGCGTGCCTGGCCAGCGGTAAAACTAGCTCATCGAGCGATGGCTGAATCATGCTGGCTCTCTTCGTTGTGCGTGGCGATGCTGAGGTTCACGGCTGGTTACTTCTAACCTTTTGCCATGGCCAAATCTCCCTTGATTTTAGCCGCTCTCGCAAAAGCGGCCGCCCCTGCGATCGACCTCATTCAGGTACATCCACTTCATGGTTCGCACACCGGGTTATTCGACTCGGCTCTGCTCAAGGGTTCAAACGGCCAGGACTACGTGGTTCGCACACCGGCGTCGACTGCCGGATCCCTCGAACTAGATATCGAGACTCAAGTTTTACGCTTGCTGACGCCCGAAATCCGCGCTCGACTTCCTTTCAAAGTGACGACGATTCTCGGTGAAACGCGTGATGCCAAGCGCAATCGAGTTGTGGTTTTTGAGTACCTTTACGGGCAACCAACAACCTTCGAACGCGTTGCTCCCGGAGGCACTCTATCGGGAAGCATTGCGACGGCTATCGCTTCGATTCACGCACTGGATTCGGAAGTCTTCCGTTCTGCCGGGCTACCTGAGTTTTCGGCTTCCGAAACCGCCAAGCGCCTCATGAACGAGCTCGATGCGGTTTCCTCGCTCGGCTTGGTTCCGCCGATTCTGCTATCCCGTTGGGAACAAGCGCTCGAAGACGTGAACCTCTTCCGCTACCAACCAACCGTGGTTCACGGTGAGCTGAGCGGCGACACGGTGCTTCAGGCGAACGACACGGTTTACAGCGTGCTCAACTGGGGTGCTCTGCACATCGGAGATCCTGCAGAAGACTTCTCTTGGATCGCCTCGGTTGGGCTACCCGAACTTCTCGATTCGATTCGGCTAACCTACTTCGCGACCACCGGATCGATCGATGCCACAATCGCACAGCGCGCAACTTTGTACAGCGAAATCGCTCACGCTCGCTGGTTGCTCCACGGCAAGAACACTGGAGACCAAGACATCATCGACGATGCGGTCGCTCAACTTGAGTTGGTTGCTGCCGAGGTTGCCGAAGGCTTGGCGCTTCCGCTTAGCGCATCGGCCGTCGCGTCGGTGACTGCCGTTGCCGGTGGATTCGTAAGCGCGACCGAAGAAGTGGTTGCCGAAGACGTGCTCTCGGTTCCAGAGATCGCCGATGAAATTTCTGCTTTGCCGGTTGGCGCTGTAGATGATTCTGAAACCCAAGTGGTAGCCACCGAGGCGCCCGCAGAATCAGGCTCGGATATTGAAGTGGCCGATGCTTTGACAGAGCCGACACCTACCGTTGCCATCGATGTGGTGGACGATCGAACCAAAGAAATCGAACTGCCGGAAAAGACCGACAACGAACTTTTTTAGCTCGAGAGTTTTGCCAAAACTCCACGCCACAAGTCGATGAGTTCGGCTTCGCTGAGCACGGGTGGTCGAAGCACCTGATCGTGTGCCACGTAGTACAGGCAAACCGATATTTGTTCCTCTGGAATACCGTGACGACGCGAATAAGCCATTCGGTATAGCGCTAGTTGAAGCGAGCGTTCGGCAATGTCTGCGGGGGTTGTTGGTGGCTCGCCGGTTTTCCAGTCGACGATCTCGACTGTCTTGCCAACTAACTCTTCGTCGGTTTCTTCGACATCGAAAACGGCATCGATTTTGCAGATGAAAGTGTTTTGGTCGATGGTGACTTGGATCTCGGTTTCAACATCCCGAGGAGTGCGATTGGCGAACCGAGACTTTTCAAAGATGGCCTTTAGCTCTTCGAGATCGGAGTTTGTTATCTCCGTTTCGTGCTCTTCGAGCAAGTCCGCCGCGTCGAGAGTTTCGATTGACGAGACTTTTCCAAACCGCTGTTCTACCCAACCGTGGAAGAGGGTGCCGGTCATGGTCGCAACGTAAGGTTTCTGAGGCATCGGTCGCCTGTAACGCTCGGCAACCTTGCTTTGGTCTTTGACGAAGTCTTTGAATGATGACGCGGGAATACGCACGGGCAGTCGCACCAATTTTGATGACTCGGCGGCTAGTTCTGCCTCTAGCACCAGCGAGTCGATTTCGGAATTAATCAGCGCCAACGGTGCCGAGATTTGAACCGAAGAGTTGATGGGTTTGGCCAGCTCTGCTATTTGTTGCTCCGCGAATTCGGCTGCCTCGTTCAGTCTGATTCGATGCGCTTCACCGAGCGGATCGGCTGGCCAGGTTTGCGTCGCCGACTTGGCCACCAGCGGATTCACTGTCGATTCATAAACCGGCAACTCCCAATTGGAAGACTCGCCTACCGAAATTCTTGAGTCGCGCGTCTCAAGTAACTCGGTCACGTAACGCGAAATTAATCTCGCTCCACCGGTGTGTTTCCACATCGAACCGCTCAGGTAGAGCTCGCGCTTCGGTCGAGTGAACGCTACATAAGCAAGTCGGCGCTCTTCTCGCTCGAGATAAATCTTCAAGTCATCAGCGAATGATTCTTTGGCGCGACCGAAGTCTGCCGGCTTGACGGCTCGACTGAGATCGATTTCGGGTAGCGACTCTTTGTCGCCGCGCAGGCTATAGGGCAAAACCCCGGCGGTAAACCAGCCCTTGGCTGACTTTGGCTTCTGGGGAAACTCGGTTTCAACCAAGTTTGGAACGGCAACGTAATCCCATTCGAGGCCTTTGGCTGCGTGAGCGGTTAGCACCTGAACAACACCGTTCTTTTGGCTCACGGTGGGAACTTCTAATCGTTCACGATCTTCGGCGAACTCCAACCATTCGATGAAGGCACCTAGATATGCCTGGGAGGTGGATGAATAGTTGGCAACCATGGAGTAGAAAGCATTGAGGTGAGCTAACGGATTCACGCGACGTGGGTTCGCAGTCAGTTCAATATCAAGCTGCAGCTCGCGGGCTACGTGCTTTACGAAGTCGACTAGCGGAAGACCGGTTTGGGCTCGCAATGCACGAAGGAATGCCCCGGCGTCCTTGAGCCTTGCAATGCTGCCATCAGACATTCCGTAAAGGGTGGCTTGGTCGTAGTCAACTAACAGATCGAGAGCATCGATTAGAGATGCCTCGTAATCTGGACCGAGTGAATCATCTGGTCGAGTGGCTAAAGCGTCGCTGGCCTGTTTGCTGAGTTTCTTAGCCCAACGGTGCAAGCGCTGGATGTCTTTGGGCCCAATGCGCCAACGTGGACCTGCCAGCAGGCGAATTAGTTGTGAACCGGCGTTTGGTGAAGAAACTACCTTGAGTGCACTTACCAAATCGATGATCTCTGGCATTTCTAGCAGGCCAGCCAGCCCGACAACATCGACGTCTAGTCCGGCGCTTTGCAATTCATCAACGAACTGCGGCATGGATGCTCGCCAACGGAACAAGACCGCAGCAGAGATCGAGGTGTCACCTTTCGTCATTCGCTCTTTGAACCAGGCTGCGACCGCTCTGGCCTCTTGCACGATGTCTTCCTGCCAGTCGACGTAGATTTTTCCGTCTGCCGCACCTGGCCGCGCCGCGAGTCGAACCACCTTGGTTTCGGCTAGTCCGCGGTCGGCTTGGAACGGCGCCAAAGATCCGAGTGGGCGCGCAGTGACGTTGGCGGCATCGAGCACCACTTTCGGGTTGCGCCATGACGTTGACAGAGTCAACTGCACCACAGGTTTTTCTTTGCTGCTGGAGAACTTCTGGACGAATTCGTTCAGGTTGGTCGCACTTGCACCGCGCCACCCGTAGATCGACTGGTTGGGGTCACCGACAGCGAATACTGGATGGTCCGCGAAGAGGCTGCGCAGTAGACGTGTCTGCAAGAAGGAGGTGTCTTGGTATTCGTCGAGCAATACGAATCGATGCAAATCTCGTTCGCGAGGAACTGCATCGGGAACCAGCTGCACAGCGCGCTCGGCTAATGCAACCTGGTCGCTGTAGTCAACGAAACCTTGCTCGAGTTTGTGGCGCTGGTAAATTTCGGCCAAATCTGCGATCAGTTCGGTCTTAAACAGTCCTGAGAAGAAATCCTGATGAGTCTGCGGAAGGGGCGCGCCATCGGTCACTCTTGCTATGTGGTTCCTAACTTCGTCGCACACCGCCTTAACTTGTGCACTCGTAGTGAGGTTGTCGTTCATCGCTGCCGCGAGCGACAAAACGCCTTCGATTGCTGTTTTGACCGTCAAGTCACTTTCATCCAGATCGACTCCCAGGGATGATGCATGCCTGAGTACAACCTGTTTGGCGAGTTGATACTGACCGCCTTCGGTGAGCAATAGCGACTCTGGTTCATAACCAAGTTCGAGGGCATAGTCACGGAACAGCGAGTTCGCGTAGGAGTTATAGGTCGAGATCACTGGGCTCCCGTAGCTCGACCCGAGTTCTTGCGGCCAGTAGGCGGTTTTGGACAGGTCGGATAAACCATTCAGGATTCGACGCGACAGCTCCGAGGCAGCCTTGCGGGTGAAGGTAAGCCCGAGGATTTCTTCGGGTTTGGCGTACTCATTGGCGACGAGCCAAAGCACTCTGATGGCCATAAGTTCGGTCTTGCCCGAACCAGCGCCTGCAATCACCAAAACTGCGCTCGAGGTGTCTGCCTCTACGGCAGCCTGCTGCTCCGCGGTGAGCCGCATATCTGGGTTATCGCGCAACTTGTGGGGTGGTTGGATGGCGAGGAAGATTTCGTTTGCCGAGACATGGTTAGCCAACGTAAGTCACCGCCTTAGCGATGTGTATTTCACACTGGCCGTAACTGTTCGCGTTATTGCAGTGGCTGGATACATTGGCCACGAAAACTTGGTCGGTGAGCGCCATGTCTTTGACCGCATCGTGCACGATCTGCTCAAAGTGGGCTTTCTTGGCCTCGTCTTTGCTGATCGATGACTGCTCGCGTTCGGTTGGCTTTTTGGCATTTACAAAGAGCAGTTTGGCCCCAGTCAATTGGTCTCCGGCCTTTATTCCTTCGACGTGGCTGAAGGCACCGGCCTCAAAGGCCAGCTGGTACAAACCAAGTTGGGGATGCAGTTGGGCGTCATCCACCGAAGTAATTGTCGCCGATGTCTTTAGGTCGACAATCATGATCGAGCCGTCGGGGTGACGTTCGATTCGATCAACTTTGCCGTTGACTAGTGCACGGCCAAGTTTGAACCGGAATTCAACTTCTCGCCCAACCACCTCGACGCCATCGCGGCTTACCTTGTCTAGGTAGCTGGACATGACGCCGAGCATGCGTTTGGCCTTGGCGCGCTCGCGACTGTGTAACCAATCGGCCTCAAAGTCGATGGCGTCAAAGCGATGCTCAATCAGCTGCCATAGCTGTTCGGGGGTGTGACCATTTTCTTGCTCGAGAGCACTGTGAATCAGGATGCCCAAGTTCGTCTCGAAGGTCTTGTCGCTGCCACCGTGAGCGTTCAAGAACCAGTGCAGCGGGCAGTCTAAAAAATTTTCGAGCTGTGATGGCTTGAGCCAAACCTCGGAGTCGGGGTCTTGGTCTAGATCGAAGAGCGGTTCGGTGGTGGAAATTGGCAGAAGTCCGTACCAGTTTTCTGGATGCGCTCCGGGCGTGCCTTCGAGCGACAAGCGAGCCAAACCCACTGCGCTAGCGAGTCGTTCTGCTGAATCGCGGGACTCGATCAGCGTGCGTCGCAGTTGCCCAACCATGCCCCGAAGAGTGAAACGCGGACGAGAGAAGTCTTGGGCTTCGGGAATCTTGCCAAACATCGTTCGGAAAAAACTGGATACCTGCTGGTCTTCCGAGTCAACCGCGGTAACAATCAACCGTTCGCTCGCGGCACCCACAGCCTTGTGCAGCATTCGCAGCTCGTCTGGTAGCTCGTTTCGGGAGAGTGTTTCGACTTTTTCGTTGCGCTGCGACAGGAACTGATCTAGATTCATCGCTCCGAGTAGCGATGAGCGGGGCTTGAGGTTCGGCCAGATTCCTTCTTGAAGTTGCACCACAATGATGACTCGATAGCGACGCCCGATGAGCCCCGCGGGAGTAACCAGGTCGACTCTGTTGTCATCGCGATAGTTCATCTCGAGCGAGTCTTCGGGAAGGTCAAGCGCTAACTGCTGCTCGACAAACTTCTGTGCCGGGGCCTCTGGATATCGCTCGACAAATCGGTTAGCAGCACCGAAGAGCGCTACCAACGAATCGAGGTTTTGGTTGATCTGCGCACCGACCTCATCCAAGTTCTCCGATTGACGCACCCAATCTCGGTGTGCGGTTGAGCCGCTGAAAATGGTCCACAACACCTGTTCGATAGATTGACCAGCCTTGACCAGATCGATGGCATCAAAGATGCGTTGCAAAAACTTAGCCGCCGTTCGGGCCTCAGAGGTGTTTATCTCGCTAAGTGATCCGCGCGCGAGAAAAAGGTCGGCAATCAGCTGGTCTGCGTTGCGGTCGCCTTCAATATCCAACTCGAGGCGGCGCAGCACGCGGCGCAACCTGCGCAAACCGAGCGAATCAATTCCGCAGAACGGCGAGAGCATCAAGCGTTTTGCTTCATCGGTCGAAATCACGTGGTCGTGATTTGCTATCAGCATTACCAAAGCGGCTATCTCAAGCAGGTTTCGAGCGGCAAATGAGTCTCGCAGGGCTTGACGTGAACCCCGGATGGCCGCAGGGACCGACTCGGCAGCTAGCGCTGTTTCGAATCGTTCAAGAATCGAGCGCGAGCGCGCCACAATCGCAACTTGCGACCATGGCAATTTCTCGTTGAGGTGAAGTTCACGAAGCCGCCTTGCCACTGCGGCAACCTCGGAGATTGCGTCGTTGAACACATAGCTTTCGATGCTTGAAGTGTCTTCAAGCAGCGTTCGTTCTGGCACGTAGTCGCGGCGCTGCAGGCCGGCATGCTCCGATGGCAACTCTGCGCTGATGTTGGCAAGCACCTTCGATAACTCTGGGTTTCTAGCCGCCTCGGATCGCAGAACGACTTGTTGGAATTCGCTTGACAGCGAGCGCATCAAAATGGTCATCGACCGTGGATCGGCAGCGCGGAAACCAAGCGTTGCGGCATCTGGATCGCCAAACAACACGAGTCCAACTCCTGGCCGAACGAGAGCTTGCAGCAAACGCTTGGCCGCCGGGGTGAGCTCTTGAGCGTCATCCACCAGAATCAGCCGAATCTGCTCGACCTCGGGCAGCAAATTTGCTGTGTTCACTAGTAATTCGGTTGCGACCGTAAGCAACGTGGAAGCATCGTGGCGGTTTTCGAACTCTGGCTGACGCAGTTTTTGCAAGTAACTCTCGAGCAGCACCGAGGCCGCCACCCACTTTGGCGACTCTGCCTCTTGCGCAAGCGAAGACAATTCGCCTGGTGTGAGGTTGTGCTCGAGACAAACCGTTAGCAGCTCGCGAAGTTCGGCTCTGAAACCCTTCAGGCTGAGCACCTGCTCATTGATGTGCTTGGGCCAAGGAAGTGATTCGTGGTCGGCTTGCGCGATCACTTCGGCCAACAACAAGTCTTGTTCGGCACCACTGATGAGTTCTGGTGCTCGCACTCCCCGCGCAAGTGCATCGTGGCGCAAGAGTTGAAAGGCGAACGATGTCACGGTTCGAGCCAGCGGACCACTGGTGGCCGACTGATAAGCGAGGGCTAAGTCGTCACGCAGAGTGTTGGCCGCCTCACGTGATGCCGCCAAGACCAATATTTGATTTGGATCTAGACCTTGCCGCAACTGACTAAGCGCTAGCTCACGAAGTGCCGTGGTTTTGCCCGATCCCGGGCTGCCATAAACAATCGCGCGAGCCGAAACATCGAGACCTTCCACCCTTTTCTGGCTTTCGGTGAGATTTGGATGAGCCAAATCTCGCGAAGCGAGGTAGAAGGTGGTTTCGGACATGCTCAAAATCTAAACCCAGGCTGCGACATTTTGGCGCTAGCGCCGTCTAGAGATGTCGTAATCTATTGCCATACCGAGTAAGGAAGATTTCTGAGCAATGTTTGACGTTTCGTTCACCGTCGTAATCCTTTACACGCTAGTTCTGGGTTTGGTGGCTCCTTACATCACCGTTCACAGCGAGAAGTATGGCGCTCTGGTTCCACCAACCGTGGCATTGTCCACCGGCTCGGTTCTCTGGGTGATTTTGACCTGGTCGGGCATGGCATACAGCGACGCCTGGACCTGGCTAATCGTCATGGTTTTGATGCCGGTTGTCATGATGTTCGTGTCGAGCCGTTTGGCTAAGTCACGCGATAAGGCTTTCGAAACCAAGCTCGCCGCCGCCAAATAATCAACGGCCAAAAATAGGTATTGACCGATCGGCGATTAGGCGGTTAGTCCTAGCGCATCCATTCGCAGAGAGTGCGCCGCCATCAACTCGGTAACCAAAGGCTCTAGCTGCGAGTACGCGGTGAGGTTAACCTGGCGTTCCTGATCTAGAGTCAGCACCTTGCCCTTAGGTAAACCAGCAAGTTTGCGGTTGTCGAAGACAGCTCGAAGTTCGAGCAAAACATCGCCCATTAGGCGACGACC
>JBJTMF010000022.1:0-6508 GCA_046063405.1 Microbacteriaceae bacterium | reverse complement strand
CGTAGGCGTAAGCCTTCTCTCGGTGAACGATCGCGCTAAATGCATCAACCTGATCTCCTTGAAGCAGAATGTCGACCTTAACGAGATCACCCTCTTGAAGCCCAGCCTATTCATAGTCGAGCGAGGCATATCCTTGAGTTTTGCTCTTGAGCTGGTCGAAGAAGTCGAAAACAATCTCGGCAAGTGGCAAGGTGTAACGCAACTGGACTCGATCTTCACCTAGATACTGCATGTCGATCATCGAGCCACGGCGCGATTGGCAAAGCTCCATGATGGTTCCCACATAATCTTTAGGGCTCAGGATTGTGGCTCGCACCATAGGTTCGAGAACTTTCTTGACCTTCCCCGTAGGGAACTCACTGGGGTTGGTGACCGTGATCTCTTTCAGGTCTTCCATCGTGACCTCGTAAATAACCGAAGGTGCGGTGGCGATTAGGTCAAGTCCGAACTCACGTTCGAGTCGCTCGGTAACGATTTCAAGGTGCAAAAGCCCGAGGAATCCACATCGGAATCCGAACCCCAGCGCAACCGAGGTTTCAGGTTCATAAACCAGCGCGGCATCAGAAAGCTTTAGTTTGTCTAGCGCCTCACGAAGGTTTGGGTAGTCACTTCCGTCGATCGGGTAAAGCCCCGAGAAGACCATAGGTTTTGGTTCGCTGTAACCCTTGAGTGGTTCGGTTGCTGGCTTAGCCTGGTTCGTGATCGTGTCACCAACCTTCGACTGGCGCACGTCTTTTACACCGGTGATTAGGTAACCAACCTCGCCGACTCCGAGGCCTTTGGTTGGCTCAGGCTCTGGCGATGAGACACCAATTTCTAGAAGTTCGTGAACCGCGCGAGTCGACATCATCTGAATCTTTTCGCGCGGGGCGAGTGCACCGTCGATCATTCGAACATAGGTGACAACACCTCGGTAGGAGTCGTAAACCGAGTCAAAAATCATTGCGCGGGCGGGGGCGTTTGGGTCACCGACCGGGTTGGGAATGGTTGCCACAATCTTGTCGAGCAGGACATCTACTCCAACACCCGTTTTACCGGAAACACGAAGGCAGTCTTCCGGTTCGCAACCGATGAGGTTGGCCAGCTCCTCGGCATACTTCTCTGGCTGGGCAGCCGGAAGATCGATTTTGTTCAGCACCGGAATGATTTCTAGGTCGTTTTCCATGGCGAGGTAAAGGTTGGCCAGGGTTTGAGCCTCGATTCCTTGCGCGGCATCCACAAGCAACACCGCTCCCTCACAAGCGGCAAGCGAACGGGAAACCTCGTAAGTGAAGTCGACGTGACCCGGTGTGTCAATCATGTTTAGTGCGTAGGTAGAACCTGCTACGTCCCAAGGCATGCGAACCGCTTGCGACTTGATAGTGATGCCGCGCTCACGTTCGATGTCCATGCGGTCGAGGTATTGTGCACGCATCGAGCGATCGTCAACGATGCCGGTGAGCTGCAGCATGCGGTCGGCGAGAGTTGACTTGCCGTGGTCGATGTGCGCGATGATGCAGAAGTTGCGAATCAGCGAAGGATCGGTCTTAGACGGCTCTAGGCGACGCGATGAGCGTGGAGACAAGATCTACCTCTTGGATTGGGTTCTTTTTGCGAATGCAACCCTGCCATTCTCGCACATCTACCGCCAAACTTCGGCTGCACTCGAACGCGTTAGGTATCCTGTGCGCCTTAGTTGCCTTGAAGGTTGCTGGCTGGTAGCATTGCTGGGTAGCGGATGAGTGTCTCCATCCAAACACCCCAAAAAACATTCGAGGGTTTTCTATGCGGAAAATCCGAAAACGAAAGTGAAACATGGCAAACATCAAGTCACAGTTGAAGCGCATTGGCACCAACCTAAAGGCCGCCGAGCGCAACAAGGCAGTCAAGAGCGAGCTCAAGACCGCCGTTCGCGCAGTGCGCGAGGCTTCTGCTGCCGGAGACAAGGCTGCTGCTACCGCCGCCCTCCAGTTGGCTAACAAGAAGCTAGACAAGGCCGTTTCGAAGGGCGTCATCCACAAGAACCAGGCAGCGAACCGCAAGTCGGCTATCGCCAAGAAGGTTTCGGCACTCTAAATCGGACTTAAAACAAAAATGCCTCACTTCGGTGAGGCATTTTTTTACTATTTGGCGTCGAATAGATCGACTGTGTCGTCTTGGGCGCTATTTTCCAATCCAACTAGTTGAGCATCATGAATCGTGTGTTTGCCGCCGGCTTCAAAACTTGAGGCAGCCTGAATGATTGTGAAGAACACCAATAAAGCGATCGAACTGGTCCAATTGCCAGTTATGTCTCGTATCACAGCAACCATGTAGGTGCCGATCGCCGAAAGCAGGTAGCCCCAGCCCTGAACAAATGCCGACAGAGCCGTGGTCAATCGAGGATCTGACGCTCTGGTGCTAATCAGGGTTAGCGAAAGCGGGAACGAAGCCGCTTGACCGAGACCGATTAGCACGCCTGCCAACAATTCGAACCCAGGTGCGAGCAGCAAGATGAAACCGAGGAGCGTTACCAGGCTAATCAAAAAACCGAGCCTGGCCAGATTCCTGAATTTTGAGAGGTTTGATGCCAGTGCGAATCCGGTTGGAACTCCGACGATAGTTACCAGTCCCAGCATCCCGCCGGCCGCTGCTTGCTCGAAACCTCGCTCAAGCAAAATCGATGGCAACCAAGAGAGCACGAAATAAAACCCGAACGACTGAATGCCAAAGAACCCGAAGAGCGCCCAGGTCACCTTAGAGCGGGCGATCGCTTTCGAATGCACGGTCTGCTGTTTGCTGGATGCGCCGGCAGCTTTGAGGTGAAGTGACCTTGACTGCCAAAACCACACCAGAAGCGCCAACACCGATGGGATGAACCAGACGGCAAGCGACAGATTCCAACTTTGCAGAGATTGGGCGATTGGCACCGCCACAGCGGCAGAGATACTGGCCGATAGCGCGAGAACCATGGTGTAGGCAGAAGTTACCTGAGGCACATGGTTCTTGAACCGACCCCGAACCACTGTAGGCAAGACAACATTCATCACTGCAATCGAAAGTCCGGCAGCAACCGTGGCAACCAGAAGTGCGAGATAACCGAATGAACCGCGAATGAGAATTGATGCCGATAGCACCAGCAGAAGCAAAACAATTAGTCGGTCAAGCCCAAATCGCCTCGTGAGCCAAGGGCCAGCGAATGCGCCAACACCGAAGCTGAAAACCGGTATCGCAGTCAACAGCCCCTGCTGAGAAAGGTTTAGGTTCAGGTCGTTGGAGATCTGGCCGAGCAATGGACCGACGGCCGCTACAGGGGGTCGGAGCACAAGAGAGGTCAGAAGTAACGCCGCAAGAGAAAGCCAAGCTAATCTTCGAGACACTAGATTTTGCCCTTATTCGCCATGAAGATAACTAACTGCTCAACTCGGTATTGAGGGTCACGCTCCGCGCCTTTGGCAGCTGCGTCTGCCTGAGCGGCTAGCCGAAGGGCAGCACCGAGATTTTCATCACTCCAACCTTGAACTTCGCCTTTGATGCGATTGAGCCTCCAGGAATCAATTCCGAGGGTTGTCGGTGTGATCTTTGGGTCTGAATGGACCCTGGCCATTTGCCTGAGTCGGTTGGCGAGCGTGTAGACGACAGGAACAGGATCTAGTCCGGTATTGAATCCATGCCTCAGCATCGCAACCGCCTCACCTGGGCGGCCGTTGATGGCTATGTCGGCAATCTTGAAACTGGTGGTTTGCACCCGCCCACCGAAATAGCGGTCGACAAGCTCCTCAGTGATCGCTTCTGCGGAATCCATTAAGAGTTGGTGACAGGCGGAGGCTAATTCGGCGAGTTCACCGCTGAAGGCATCGACTAGCGATCGAACCGCTTGATCAGTGATCTTGCGGGCTTCATGAGCGAAGAACCCCTGAACAAATTTGATGCGTTGCGGTTCTTTATCAACTTTGGCGCAGTCGATTTCAGTCGAGTGAGCAGCCGAGCGAATGGCCTCGAGTAGCGCCTTTCCGCGCACGGTTGCGGCGGAGTGCTGAAAGAAAACGTAGGTGTCTGCAGCGGGGGCTTTGGCGTAGGACTTGCCATCTTCGATAAGTGCATCGGTGCACTTTTCCAGGTTTTGGATCACGATTAATCGCGGTTCCGCGAATAGTGAGGGGCTAGCAAGATTCAGAAGTTGCCCAGAACTGTAATCGGCGGCTTCAATTTCACTAACTTCGAGCTCCGGATATTTTTGGCGCAACGCCTCTTTCACCGACTTGAGCGCTTGTTCTGACACGTAGGATTCGGGACCGAATGCCAGCATCAGCGGTGTTGGGTTCACCTTGCGCCAATCGCTAACCTTCGCTGCATTCACTCCAAAAGCCTAACCCCCATGCTCTACGCCTACAGTTAGGCCGCGGTCGGATACCCCAACGGCCACTCCCCCGACTAGATCGGTTCTAACCACCTGCGAGCCAATTCGACTGAGCAAATCTAGAGTGCGCTTAGTTGGGTGTCCATAAGGGTTTCGAACACCCACCGATACGAGCGACACGGCAGGGCGCAGGAACTCATAGAGCTCTTGATACTGATCGGCCGACCCATGGTGGCTGACCTTGACCACAACCGGTTTCGATTCTGGGTTTTGCAGGAGTTCAAAATGATTTTGCACCATGCGCATCTGACCCCTCTCGCCTTGATCAGCGAGAGTGAAGAGAATCATGCCGGGTAGATCAAAACGAAGGACCAAACTTGCGTCGTTCGAATCCTCCGAACCAACTGCTCTGGGCTCAGGCTGAATCACTCGCCACGCGGATGAGCCGAATTTTCCTCCCTGACAGCAGGATGGAAGATTGATTTTGGCATCGACTCGGCGAAGCATTTCGACCGAGGCGGTGGCCAACGGACGTTGATCCTCGAACGGTGAGATAAAGGCCTGTTCTACGGTTCGGCCTCTTAGAGCGCCTGACAAACCTCCAACGTGGTCGGCATCAAAGTGTGTCAAAACCAGCATCGAAATGTTAGATATACCGATGCGCTTCAAACACTTATCGATTGGTTCTGGGTCTCTGCCGACATCTATGACAGCTATCGCGCCTCCGTCTCTGACCACGGTTGCGTCTCCCTGCCCAACATCACAAGAAATAATCTGCCAGTTTTTGAGTGGCCATTTAGCGTACTCGGCAGCCTGACTCACCCCACCAAAGGTCCAAACCATAATGATGCACACCGTGCCGAAAAGCGGCCAGCGTTTTTTGGAGACGAGCGTTAGGGTCAGCAGTACTGCCAGTAGCGAGATCAGTGTCAGCCCGAAAAACCCCGAAGGCCACCAGATTGTGGGCACCGGGAGCTCGGCTATCTCTGAAATCTTAACTATCAATTCGGCAAAGAGGCTTGCCAGCCAAGTGAGCACCAGGCTCAACTGTGGCGCAAACGGGCTGACCGAAACTGCGAGCAGTCCGAGTACTGTAATCGGAGCCACCAGAGGTTCGGCGAGCAGGTTGGCAAGCACCGAATAGGTTGGAATTCCACCCTGTAGGTCGATCAGTAACGGAAGGCACCAGAGTTGAGCACTAAGTGACACCGCCAGCGCCAAGGCCAGAGTCTTGCCGAATTTTGGCTTTAGCCGCTCGTAAATCCTTGGAGCTAGAAACAAAATGGCCGCTGTTGAGGCTACCGATAGTGCAAATCCAAGGCTGGTTGCAAGGTTCGGCCAAACCAACAAAGACAAGTAGGTTGCCGCAGCCAACCCAACCACCGCAGGCACTTTGCGCCCTGCCATCAATCCTGCAGATACAACCCCCGACATTAATGCGGCACGAAGCACCGATGGCTCCGGGCCAACGAGCAGAACATAGGTCACCAAAACCAGGAGGCAAATAGTGAGCCGAAATGACCTTGGTATTCGAAATCTTGCCAAAAGGAAATAAGCACCAGCCAGCACAATTGCGCAGTTCGCACCCGAAACTGCTGTTAGGTGAGTCAGTGACAGGGTTTGCATTCGATCTTTGGTCATGACGCTCAGATCTCGGTCATCTCCGATACTCAAGCCGAGCACCAGTGCCCGCGCATCTGCCGATACTCCATTTGCTGCACCCGTGAATCCATCACGAAGCCGCTCAATGGCCGAAGGTGGATGACGTTCAAAAGTCAGTGGCCCCTGCGGTTTGAGCACCACGCCATGAACCGAATCTCTGAGGGTTACTCGAAAATCGCCCTCGATTAGGTCGCCGGGTGTGATTGGTTGGGTCAAAAAGGTTTGGGCATTGAACTCTTCATGGTCTAGCCTCGCCCGAACCTCGACACGATGGCCCGAAACATTTTTCACGTCGAGATGCAGATGACGAATCTCGAAGTTCTTGGCAATCTGCACTACCGAAGCCGAAGGCGGTGCGCTCTGCGACTGGTTCTGCCAAGAAGTTAAACCAAAACCGGCCAAAATCAGGCAACCGGCAATCGCGACATCGAACCAACGCAATAGGTTGAAACGTTTCAGAACCGCTAGACCTAGCCCGATGAACACCAAACAGGCCCCGACCGCTGGCCATCCGAGAGGCACGGCGAG
>JBJTMF010000003.1:0-24110 GCA_046063405.1 Microbacteriaceae bacterium | reverse complement strand
TGGATGGGCTCGGGCCCAAATGCCGGCATCGGCGAGTTGCACATTCCTGACCTTCAGCCAGGTTCTTCAATCATGCCAGGCAAGGTAAACCCAGTTATTCCTGAAGCAGTGATGATGGTTTGCGCTCGCGTTATCGGCAATGACGCAACCGTTGCGTGGGCTGGAGCAACCGGAAACTTCGAGCTAAACGTGGCGATTCCAGTTATGGGCAACGCACTGCTCGAGTCGATTCGCCTGCTTTCAAACTCACTCCGCTTGCTGGCAGACAAGACCATCGATGGCCTTGAGGCTAACCTAGAGCGCTCTTTGGCACTTGCTGAATCAAGCCCGTCAATCGTCACCCCGCTGAACAAATACATCGGATACGAAGCGGCCGCCAAGATTGCCAAGCACGCAGTTGCACAGGGCCTAACCGTGCGCCAGGCAACCATTGACCTTGGTTATGTTGATGGCGAAAAGCTATCGATGGAGCAGCTAGATAAGGCGTTGGATGTGCTTTCTATGACATCACCAGGCCTATAGCCGACATCAAAAACCCAGCCAACAAATATGGGCCGAGCGCAATGCTCGAGCCCATATTTGCTTTTTTGGCGAATATCTTAAGAAGCAACCAAACGCCAGCAGAGCAAAAGGCAAGGGCCAACGCAGTTATGGGTGCAATCGGGCTGAACCAACCTAAAGCCAGCGCCATCGCCGCAATTAGCTTCACGTCGCCCATGCCGAGACCGTTTCGCAGATTCGCCAACAAGCCAACACCAAAGGCCAGCAGCGCGACCAGCAGTGCGACCAGCATCGGCCACCATGGGCCGCCAGTTGCGCCAGCAAGCACTTGACCCAGCAGGGTCACCGGAATCGCGGGCAACACCAATCGATTTGGCAGTCTTCGTTCTCGAATATCGATGACTGCCAGCGGAAGAGAAACAACGGCTAGATAGGCAATGCCCAGATAAGCAAAAATCGACATGCCTGCAGGCTAAAGCGGCAGCAAGGCATCTGCTGAAGTTATCAACAGCACGAGAAATCATGCTTGACCGCCAAGATGATGAACCAGGAGGCCAAGCACCGACCACTAGTCGAGCAGATCGGTGACCAAGCCGGCGATGGCCGAACGCTCGCTGCGAGTTAGCGTGACGTGCGCAAAGAGGCTGTGGTTCTTTAGCTGTTCAATCACTGCCGCAATGCCATCGTGACGACCGACGCGCAAGTTGTCGCGCTGGGCAACGTCGTGAGTCAAAACCACGCGAGCGTTTTGGCCAATGCGTGAAAGCACGGTCAGCAGCACATTGCGTTCGAGGGATTGCGCTTCATCGACAATCACGAATGCGTCGTGCAGCGAACGTCCGCGAATGTGGGTAAGCGGCAACACCTCGAGGAGCCCGCGATCGACGATGTGATCGATTACTTCTTTAGAAACCAGCGCACTAAGGGTGTCGAAAATTGCCTGACCCCAAGGGTTCATCTTCTCGTTTTCACTACCTGGAAGATAGCCAAGTTCTTGACCACCGACCGCGTAAATTGGGCGGAAAACCATGATCTTCTTGTGCGCACGGCGCTCTAGAACGGCCTCAAGCCCGGCGCAAAGGGCAAGTGCTGACTTTCCGGTTCCGGCTCGCCCACCGAGCGACAGGATGCCGATCTCGGGGTCAAGAAGCAGGTCGATGGCCAGTCGTTGCTCAGCCGATCGACCGTGCACACCAAAGACATCTCGATCGCCGCGCACGAGCTTGACTTTCTTGTCATCTGTGACGCGACCGAGTGCGTGCCCACGCTCGCTAGTGATTACCAGTCCCGTATTTACCGGAAGCGACGCGGCATCAGGGTGCTTGATGATCTCGTTGTCGTAAAGGTCGCTCATTTCATTGGCGCTGAGGGCAAGCTCCGAGAGTCCAGTCCATCCAGAATCGACGGCAAGGTTGTTTCGATATTCCTCGGCACGCATGCCCAAAGCGGCCACCTTGACGCGCATCGGGAGATCTTGGGATACAACCGTGACATCTAGCCCTTCGCTGGCCAAATTGAAGGCGACCGCGAGAATGCGAGAGTCGTTGTCTCCTAGTTGAAATCCAACCGGAAGCACCGACTGGTCGATGTGGTTCAGCTCTACCCGCAGGGTGCCGCCATCGCCCACCTCGATCGGAAAGTCGAGTCTTTCATGTTGCTGACGCAGGTCATCCAGGTAACGCAGCGTTTGGCGGGCGAAGTAGCCAATCTCGGGGTCGTGGCGCTTCTTCTCAAGCTCGTTGATAACGATGATGGGAATAACGACCGACTGCTCTTTGAATCGGAAGAGTGCTTTTGGGTCGCTGAGCAAAACCGAGGTATCGAGAACGTAGGTGATATTGCCTTGCTCTTTAGGCTTCACCGATTTTGCAGGAGTCTTAGCAACCCCCGACTTCACAGTTTCGTTCTTTCCTGGGGTTGCCGCTGCTCTAGCCACCTGAGCTCCTTTACTACTGGCTTGGCATGAGAGTAGACCCGCTAACACTTCTAGTTGAGGCGCGACACGCCCGAATCACGGCTTCGTAATGAAGGATTCACCTAACTGCCAAATCGACGGTGGCGGCGTTCGAATGAACGGATGGCGCGCAGGAAGTCGACACGTCTGAAATCGGGCCAGAGTGCTTCTTCAAAGTAAAACTCAGAGTGCGCGCTCTGCCACAGCAAGAAGTCGCTGATGCGCTGCTCGCCCGAGGTTCGAATCACCAAATCCGGATCCGGTTGCCCACCGGTGTAGAGATGCTTGGCAATAAGCTCTGGCGTTAGTGAATCGGCGAGCGCTTCCAGGCTGGAACCCCTTTTAGCGTGTTTATTGACGATGGCTCGCATCGCCTCGGCGATTTCTTGGCGGCCACCGTAGCCGACTGCCAGATTAATGTGAAGCCCGGTTAGGTTTTTGGACTTTTTTTCACTGTCCTGAAGCGCTGACACTAGCGATGCCGGAAGTCCATCCGCATTGCCAACCCATTTGATGCGGCCGAGTCTGGCGGATGCCAGTTCGCGCGTCAAGAGCTCGATGATTTCGAGCAGTTCTCCGAGCTCGGCACTGGCACGACCCGAAAGGTTGTTGGTCGAGAGTAGATAGAGGGTGACAACCTGAATCTCAAGGTCGCGACACCATCCCAAGAATTCTTGGATTTTGGCCGCACCGGCAACGTGCCCGTGTCTCGAGGTTGCCCCTACCTGGCGCTCAGCCCAGCGACGATTGCCATCCAAAATTACCCCGATGTGCCGTGGGACGGTGGCGATGTCTAACTGACGCTCAAGCCTCTTCTCGTAGAGGCGATAGATGAGATTGCTCACGCCTTAAGGCTAGTAACCTTTGAGTATGACCCCGAACTTCGAAGCCGCATCGAGCCAAACCCCTCACCAAGCAACAACTAACGGCAGCGAGCGCTCTCTGGACGAAACGCAGGCCATCTTTCTACCGGTTTCCACCGGGTTCCCACTTGCCGATAACGACAGACCTTCTTGGCGCGGCTGGATTCACACCGGTGTGCTGCCGGTGGTGATCGCCTGCGGCGTGCTGTTGATTGTTTTCGCTGATGGCGCTGCGGGTAAGGTTGCTGCTTCGATCTTCTTCGCTTCATCTTTCTTGCTCTTCGGCAACTCAGCTCTGTACCACCGCTTCAACTGGAAGCCGAGGGTGAAGCTCGCGCTCAAACGCATCGACCACGCGAATATCGTGCTGCTCATTGCTGGTTCTTACACGCCGATGACCATGTTGGCTTTGCCGTTCGAGAAGGGGCTACCGCTTCTGATCATCGTCTGGTCGACAGCACTTTTGGGGATGGGCTTTAGAGTGCTGTGGGTTCACGCGCCGCGATGGCTTTATGTGCCTATCTACATTGCCATGGGTGCATCGGCTTTGATCTACGTAGTCGATTTTTATCAGGCCAACCAGTGGATGATGATTCTGATCGGTGCCGGTGGCGCGCTCTACATTGCCGGTGCGATCGTCTACGGGCTCAAGAAGCCGAACCCATTTCCGAAGCACTTCGGCTTTCACGAAATCTTTCACGCCTTTACCGTTTTGGCATTCCTTTGCCACTGGACGGCAGCGTTACTTATTTGCCTAAACCCGCTTCAGGGTAGTTTCGCGGGCTAACTCTTCTTCTTGGGGCTCTTGCCCGCTTTAGCCTGTTCGGCTGCGGCCTGCTCGGCTGCCAACCTTTCCTGTATCTCAGCGCGATAGCGAACCCGGCGAACACGGCGAACCATGTCGAAGATCAGCAGAACGGCCGAACCAGCAACGAAGAATGTGAGCAAAAACCCGATGGTTCCTGGGCTATAAAAAGTGTTGGCCGGGTTGTCGGTGGCTTCTGGGCTTGGAGTAACGGCTAGCAGTGCCTGAAGAATGCTCATGACTCAATTATGCGCTAGAGCAGTTAGCCTTAACCCGATGGCTACCAACACCTACCTCGAAGATCGCTACGGAAAATCGGCTGCACCTAAGCGCAAGATGATTGTCGTTCTCGCAGCCCTATTGCTGACGGTGTTCTTCGTTTGGGCCATAGCGGTTTCTTTCTTCGCACCAGCTACGGCCAAGGCATCCGTTCTTGGATACCAGGTGGTCAACGCGCAGTCGACCGAGGTGAGATTCACCGTTAGCAAGACCGCCAAAGTGGATGCAGTCTGCGAGGTTGAAGTTCTGAACAACTCTTACGCAGTGGTCGGCTTTCTAGAAGTTTCTGTGCCCGCAGACGCTCCTGCCGACAAGGTCTTTGAGGTCGCCGTAAACACCACACAACTTGGCGTCACAGGAGTGGTTGACGCCTGCCAGGTCAAGTAAAATCGAGGTGTACTCGGTAGCCGCTACCGAGTGCTTTCATTTATTGCCCATCACTTAGGTTTGAACTCATGTCTGAAGCCCAACCAACCTGGTTGACCCAGGAAGCCTACGATCGCCTAGCCAACGAGCTCGAGCAGTTACTCACCGTTGCCAGACACGACATCGCAAAGCGCATCCAGGAGGCTCGCGAAGAAGGCGACCTGAAAGAAAACGGCGGCTATCACGCAGCCAAAGAAGAGCAGGGCAAGATCGAAGCGCGCATTGCCCGACTCGAAGACATCCTCGTAAGTTCGGTGGTTGGCGAGGCGCCAGTTACCGACGGCGTGGTTCAGCAGGGCACGGTGGTTACTCTGACTCTGAATGGCAGTGAAAACAAGTTCCTGCTTGGTTCGGCTGAAATCGGTGAAGGCACCGACATCACCGTCTACTCCCCCGACAGCCCAATCGGTAAGGCGATTCTCGGCCGCAAGGTTGGCGAAGAACTTTCATATCTAGCGCCAAATGGTCGACAGATTGCGGTACAGATTCTGGCCGTCGAACACTTCAACGGCTAAGGGCCTACTAGTTGTTCGCGACTCGGGCTGATAGTCCGGCCGCTTTTAGTTCTTTCAAAACGCGCTGACTGTGCTCTGCTCCGGTGGTTTCGATGCTCATGCGCAACTCGACTTCGCTGATATCAAAATCGTTGCCGTGACGGGTGTGCATCACTTCAACCACATTTCCGTGTGCTCGCGCAATCGCTTCGGCTGTCGCCACCAGCTGTCCTGGGCGGTCTGGAAGCATCACCGAAATGGTGACGTAGCGATCAGATGCAACAAGGCCGTGTCCGATGACCTTTTGCATCAGAAGCGGATCGATGTTGCCACCCGAAAGAACCACGACCGTCTTGCCCTTCGGCTTGAACGCGCCAGACATTAGAGCCGCAACGCCCACTGCCCCAGCCGGCTCGACAACCATCTTCGAACGTTCCATGAGAGAAACAATCGCTCGAGCGATGTGGTCGTCGGTTACGGTGACCACCTTGTCGATGTGCTGTTGAATAAGAGCGAACGGGATGTTGCCCGGCTTTGAAACAGCGATTCCGTCAGCGATGGTCGGCTTGGTTGGGATTTGGGTTGGTTCGCCAGCCTTCAAGGATGCAATGTAAGAAGCCGCATTGGCAGCTTGTACGCCAATGACCTTCACTTTGCGACCTTGAGACGCAGCTTTTAGCTTGGCCGCGACGGCTACACCAGCGGCGAGACCGCCACCACCGATGGCCACAAGAATGTTCTCGACCTCATCGAGCTGGTCGAGGATTTCGAGCCCGACAGTGCCTTGCCCGAGCACAACGTCCATGTGGTCATACGGCGGAATGAACACTGCGCCTTTTTTGGTGGCGTATTCCTGGGCGGCTTTCAAGGTTTCGGCGAACACCGCTCCCTCGAGAACGACCTTGGCACCATAGTTTTGAGTGGCCTGAAACTTTGGCAACGATGCGCCAACCGGCATAAAGATGGTCGCCTGAATGCCAAGCTTCTTGGCGGCTAGTGCAACGCCTTGGGCGTGGTTTCCTGCCGATGCCGCCACAACGCCGCGCTTGCGTTCTGCTGCGGTCAACTTGCTCATCCGGTGAAAGGCGCCACGCACCTTGTAAGCACCGGTTCGCTGAAGGTTTTCGGCTTTCAACCAGACATCCGTGCCGGTCTGCTGGCTCAAAAAGTTGCTGTGGAGCACCGGTGTGTAGTTAGCGACCTGGGCAACAATCTCGTGTGCGGCCTCAAACTCCTTGAGAGTCGGCGCAACGATCTTGCTACGTTTAGGCATTTGGGGCTCCTTATAAATACGCTGGTAAGAGTTTACTTGCGAAGGAGCCTCATGCCGTTGGAGCTTAGCCTCGCCGAAGCGCGCGTGCTGAGTCTTCGCCAGTCTGGAGTTGACGCCCAGCAGGATGCGAGTGTGCTCGACGTGGTTGAACGCCTGGGCTTGCTGCAGGTGGATTCGGTGAATGTCTTTGAGCGCGCCCACTACATGCCACTGTTCTCGAGACTCGGAAAGTTCGACAAGGCCGACCTCGAAAACCTCATGGGTGGCTTTCACCCGACCTTGATCGAATACTGGGCGCACGAGGCATCCATCATCAAACTCGAAAATTGGCCACTCTATCGCTGGCGGATGGATGCCTATCGCGACAAATACATGCACAAGTGGGGCATGGAAGCGGGAAATCAGAAGCTGGTCGATCAAATCAAGCGCGAGCTTCGAGACAACGGCCCGATGGCAACCGGCGCATTCGAGAGTGAAGCCAACCAGCGCAAAGGCAATTGGTGGGGATGGAGTGACCTCAAGCGAGCACTCGAATACATGTTCCTGGTTGGTGACGCGGTTTCTGGCGGCCGTGACGCATTCAAACGTCTGTACGCCTTACCTGAGCAGATTCTGCCTCCGGCAGTACTCAATCACTCGCCGGCGCACGACGATGCGCGACGCCAGCTGCTAGAGCAGGCAGCTTTAGCAGGCGGAGTTTCGACACTCACGGATCTGCTCGACTGGCACCGGATGAAACGAGCGACGGCAGCGCATCTGGTTCAAGAGTTAGTGGATTCTGGCACGCTTGTCGAAACTCACGTCGAAGGTTGGAAGGACAAGGCGTTTGTGCATAAAGACGCCGACCTGACCGACTTGACCTTACGTTCGGCTGGGGCGAGAACCACCATCCTCAGCCCGTTTGATCCGGTTTGCTGGCATCGAGACCGCATCGAGCGGATGTTTGGCTTCGAGTATCGAATCGAGATTTATACGCCAGAACCGAAGCGCGTTTTTGGTTATTACACGTTGCCGATTCTGCACGATCGCCAGCTGGTCGGTCGAATCGACTTGAAGAGCAATCGACAGACGCGCCAGTTGATGGTGCAGTCTGTATGGCATGAAGAGTCCCTGAAAGCCTCTCAGACTCGCGCTGTGGCTAAAGCACTAGCCAAACACCTAAAAACGGTTCAGTCTTGGCAAGGCCTCAATGAGACCGTGTTGTCTCCTAAAGGAAACCTGGCTCTAGAACTTTCCACCCATTTGGCGTAGTCGCTCGACGCGCTTAGGGATTGGTGGGTGACTCGAAAACAGGCGTTCGGTGAGACCTGGTTTTACCGGGTCAGCGATATACATGTGAGCCATCGAGGCGTTGGCGCGCCGCATCGGGCGCCCATACTGCCCCAACTTTTCAAGAGCACGAGCCAAACCTTCTGGATACCTGGTTGATTCTGCACCGGTCGCATCAGCTAGGTATTCTCGTTGCCGAGAAACCGCTGCGCTGATGATCGGACCGATTAGGAAGGCAACGAGGCTACCGATCAGCCCGATAACCATGAGAATCAAACCGAGCTGATTGTTGTTTTCGTTTCGGTTGTCCGATCCGCGACCGGCCCAGAAACTCATGCGAAGTGCAAAGTCGGCAAGAATGGCCACGGCGCTCACGAGGCCGAAGACAATCGTGGTCACTCGGATGTCGTAGTTCTTCACGTGCCCCATCTCGTGAGCCATTACGCCTTCGAGTTCTTGATCATCCATGATCTCGAGCAACCCAGAGGTTGCTGCTACGACCGCAGTCTTTGGATCACGCCCGGTTGCGAAAGCATTCGGGGCGGCATCTGGAATGATGTAAACCTTTGGCATGGGCATGCCTTCGCGAATCGAGATATTTTCGACCGTGTTCCAGAGGCGCGGATTATCGGCTTTCTGAATCTGGATGGCTCCAGACATTGCGACCGCTATCGAAGCGGATGCGTAGTACTGGAAGAGCGCGTATCCGGCGACAAACAACAGAATCGGAATCACGCTGGAACCGTTACCACTGGCCGCACCCCAGGCGTAGGCCAGACCGCCGAGAATTGCGACGAACAGTCCGATGATGATCACGGTGTTGCGCTTATTGGCAGCAATTGCCGAATACATGCGGCTCCTCTTTCAGACCCGAAGGTTAGAACTTGACCTGCGGTGCGTCGGCGATCGCCGAAGGGTCGGCAACCTCGAAGTACTCGCGTTCCTTGAAACCGAGACCAGCGAACAGAACCTGCGGGAACTGCTTGATTTTGATGTTCAGTTCGCGAGCTCCTGCGTTGTAGAAGCGGCGGGCTGCCATGATCTTGTCTTCGGTGTCGGAGAGCTCGTTCTGCAGCTGCAAGAAGTTCTGGTTGGCCTGAAGCTGAGGATAGGCCTCGGCAACGGCAAAGAGGCTTTTCATCGCCCCAGTGAAACCAGTGTCGGCTTTGGCTGCAGCCTTCGGGCTTTTCAGCGCTTCAGGTGAAATGGTCGCAGCGCGGGCGAGGGTTACGCTCTCGAAAACTTCCTTCTCGTGCTTGGCATAGCCCTTGACGGTTTCGATGATGTTTGGAATCAGGTCGGCTCGACGCTTCAACTGAATCGTGATGTCGCTCCATGCCTCTTCAACACGCTCGTTGAGGGTGACAAGGCCGTTATATGTTGACCACAGCCAAATACCTACGAGAGCAACGATGCCGATAACAATCCAGAGTGTGTAGTCCATGATTCTCCTTGGTCTGTGACGATTTTGTCGTCTGGTCTAATGCTAGCCAGTAGCGCCGACGCTGAGCACGGCTCTCAGGTTCTTCACATTTGCTTAGGGCGAACATGCGACTACGCTGCGCAACTTCACTCGCGTTCGAGTTTGCATGCCGGCGTTCCGCCTGGCAGTTTGTGTCGGTACTTGGCAACTAGGAAGTAAGCGGGTCTAGCCAGCCAACTGATCGGGGGCAACAGGACTATAGAGCCGAGTACCCTCAAAACGATAGATTTTTGAACTTTCAATATCTGAGCGAATGCCTCATGGCCAGCAAACGCTCTTCCAGCGACCACCATGTGTACCTTTGCGGCAACCTGCTCTTCGGTCAGACCATAAATGGAGAGATCGATGAACTGCCACGGATGAATGACTATCGGAGTGGAGGTGTGCTTCGCTATGAAATTCGCGGCGGTAGTGCAGAATCCGCAGTCACCATCGAAGATTAGCGTTGCTTCATCGGTAGACATGTTCTTAGGCTACATCCGATTAGTTCACTGAGATCCGCACTAACGGGAGCCGAAATAGAGGTACTTTTCGCCTTCGTTTTCAACGAGAGACACCTGGTCGGCCAGCATTTGAAGGTCAGGACTATTCATAGTGAATGTGATACTCCACTTGTCTTGCGGGTCGAGTGTGATTTTGTACCCAACTGCATCCGAATCTGTCGGACGCTCAAGGAGAATCCCCTGCGGTTCCATGATGGCCTCCAAGGCTTCGGAATACATGCGCCCATCAACCACCGAATAGTCGATGTGGTTAGTAACGATGTCTTTCAACGCGTAAAGATAGCCAAAGTAGGCGCTCGTGCTGGCCGAGGGTGAATTATCCATCCACGAAACCAAGGACATCTGAAGGTAAGTTTGTGCGGTTGCCACGGAGACCTTGCAATCGGGGCTAAACCAGGTGTTCCAGTTGAAGAGGGCAAAACTCAACCGGCAGAGCCCTGGCTCGAAGGAAACCAAATAGTTCGCGACGTTGATGTCATCTGATGGCTGAAAGGTTCTCGTCTTGGCAGCATCACCCCAATCTCTCAGCCCCGCGACGCTCACCTTGTGGTTGTAAGCGTCAAAGGCTGGGTATTGGCCAACAATTTCCTCGGGAACTAAATTCGCTGAGCTTCGCGTTATCTGCAGCGAACTCACACCATCATCTCTAAGCGAGACCAAGAGAGCGTCAGCCGGCTTGCGGAGGTCTTGAATGAGTTCTTCGGCTGCCGAAATCGCTTCGGTCGACCATTTGAGGTCATCCGGAACCAGGACGTCGCTAGAATTTCCGATTTTCAGCTCATCGCGAGGTTCGATCGCAGTCGAAATTTGGAACGAGCCAACTACAAAAATCGAGGTAACGGAGGCTACCAACAATTTACCTACGGATGATTTGAGCACTTGAACCTAACTGTTAGCCACTGGAAGGAGCATTGGCAACCGGAGGTGCCCCTTGTGGGACTCGAACCCACACTGTGACGATTTTAAGTCGTCTGCCTCTGCCATTGGGCTAAAGGGGCGGTTAAACGAAAGGGCCTAGATCGCTCCAGGCCCTTCCAAGTTTGCGATTACTTCTTTGGCTTGGATGCCCAAGTTTCGAAGGCTAATCGAGGTGCCTTGACGGCCGAGGTCGAGACGATGTCGCGACGAAGCAGGAAGTTCCAAACCCAGCCGGCGAATACGCGAATCTTGCGCTCCCAGGTTGGGATGGCGAGGCCGTGGTATCCGCGGTGCATGAACCAAGCGATGAGGCCCTTGATGCCGAGCTTCTTGTACTGGAAGACACCAACGCCGATACCGAGTCCGGCCACGGCACCCATCGGCTTGTGGAAGTATTCCTTCACACCTTCACCACGGAGCGAAGCAACGATGTTCTTAGCCAAAAGCTTGCCCTGACGAACAGCGTGCTGAGCGTTTGGAACACAGTAGCCGCCGACGCCGAATCCGCTCAGGTCGGGAACAGCCGAAACGTCACCGGCTGCCCAGGCGTCTTCTACGAACTCGCCCTCAGGGGTAACGACACGAAGCGTTGGGTGCGTGAGGATGCGGCCACGCTCTTCGATAGGAAGGTCGGTGTTGCGAACGTATGGGTGAGCCATCACACCGGCCGTCCAGACGATGACATCCGACTCGAAGCTTTCTCCGGTCGACAGCTCGATCTTGCCGCCGACGGCCGACTGGAGCTGGGTGTTTAGGTGAATCTTGGCACCGCGCTGGTCGAGGTTTGCGATAACCCACTCAGAAGTCGAAAGCGAAACCTCAGGCATGATGCGACCCATGGCCTCGATGAGGTGGAATTTCACATCATCGAAGGTTAGGCCTGGGTAGTAGCGAAGCAGGTAGGAAGCGAGCGACCGCATCTCGGCGAATGCCTCGATACCCGCGAATCCGCCACCCACAACCACGAAGGTAAGTAGGCGGTCACGCTCAGGACCAGCTGGCAGGTTGGCAGCCTTGTCAAAGTTGGTAAGAATACGGTTGCGAACCTCGATGGCTTCTTCGATGTTCTTCAGGCCGATGGCTTGCTCGGCAACACCAGGAATTGGGAAGGTGCGCGATACGGCACCCGCGGTCATAACTATCTGGTCGTACTTGATCTTCTGCGAACCCTTGATGCCTGCATACTCGATGGTCGCTGTCTTCTTGGCGTGGTCAACCGAAGTGATTTTTCCAGAAATGACGTTGGTGTTGCGAAGGTGGCGGCGGTGAGAAACTACCGCGTGACGTGCCTCGATCGAACCAGCAACAACCTCTGGAAGGAATGGCTGGTACGTCATGTAAGGCAGCGGGTCAACGAGCGTGACTTCGGCCTCGTTCTTGGCTAGAAACTTTTCGAGTTTCCAAGCGGTGTAGAAGCCGGCGTAACCGCCACCGACGATGAGAATCTTTGGCGCAGTCGCGCTAGATGAGTTAGCAGGCATGGGTCTAATTTACTACTTTCGGTTTATCGGTTTGTTACATCTGTGTCGACGCTGCACACGCAGCGCTGTGGGCTCCAAGAGCAAAGTTCTAGGGCAATGTCGCCAATGGGATTAACCCCAGGGCCAGCGGCCAAGGCGTGCCCTGCAAGAGCGTGAAGACACTTCACCCGAGTAGGCATTCCACCGGCCGAAATGCCGGCGATCTCGGCTACTTCCCCGGTTACCTTTTCAAGTGCCGCGCGGTAGGCCAGGTATGCCTCGTGCGCCTTTCGGTACTGTTCGGCAAGCTCGGGTTCGCTAGCCAGACGTTCTTGCAGCTGCGCCATCAAACCGGATGCTTCCAAGGTTGACAGCGCTGCGGTGGCGCCCGGGTGAGTTAGGTAATAAGTAGTTGGAAAAGGAGTGCCGTCTCCTAGACGAGGAGCGGTCTGCACGACGGTCGGCTTGCCACATGCACAGCGCGCTGCAATTGCGACAATGTCTCTCGCCGGGCGGCCAAGCTGTTTAGAAACCACGAAGATGTCGTCTTCAGTGGCTGGAGTCAACGGCACTACTTGCTCGCCTTCGGTTCGGGTTGTTCGATTCCGCTGCGAACGATGGTCTCAAGAAGAGAGTCGACCCAGTTGCTCTTGGTAGTGCGAACGTCGCTGGTGATTTGGTCGGTATGCGTACGGTTGGCAATTTTCTGACCGACCGTACCCGAGGTGTCGCTGAGGTCAATACCCTCGGCGTCCATCACAAGGTAAGAAACCTCGCCCGGCATGACGTAGTAGAGACGGTCACGGGCTTGAGCGCGAATGTAAACCGGGTCTTCCCAGCGTTTGCGCTCGGCCTTCATGTCGGCAACTGCTTTTTCGGATGCGGCCACCTGCGCGCGCAGATCTGCCAATGTTTGCTGCTGTTCGATCAGCACTTGGGCCTGTGGCGCAAGACTCAGGATGCCTCCAACCAAAACCACAGCCAAGGCGATGGTTCGGGTGTCGAGGCGTAGTCCACGCATCAGCGCGTCACGCGAAGACGAAGAAGGCATCCGAGTTGAACGCTTAACGCCTCTAGTGGGCTTCTGCGGTTTCATCTCGAATGCCTTCGACTCTTAGCTTTTGGTGACCTAGCCGTTGAAGCGAGGGAACGCGCTGCGTCCTGCGTATACGGCTGCGTCGGCCAGTTCTTCTTCGATGCGAAGCAGCTGGTTGTACTTAGCTACGCGCTCAGAACGGGCTGGTGCTCCGGTCTTGATCTGACCAGCGTTGGTGGCAACAGCTAGGTCGGCGATGAAGGTGTCTTCGGTTTCGCCCGAGCGGTGCGAAATAATGGCCTTCATTCCGTCGCGCTGTGCAAGCGAAACTGCGTCGAGAGTCTCGGTCAAGGTTCCGATCTGGTTAACCTTCACGAGAATCGCGTTTCCGGCTTTCTGGTCGATGCCCTTCTGTAGACGAGCAGGGTTGGTTACGTAAAGGTCATCGCCAACCAACTGCACCTTGCCACCGAGCTCGGCGGTCATCTTGGTCCAGGCAGCCCAGTCATCCTCGGCTAGTGGGTCTTCGATCGAAACCAATGGATACTTGGCGACTAGGTCGGCGTAGTAGGCGATCATTTCGTCGCCGGTGCGCTCCTTGCCTTCGAAGGTGTACTTACCGGTCTTCTCGTCGTAGAACTCGGTCGAGGCCACGTCTAGAGCAAGGGCGATGTCGGTGCCTAGCTTGTAACCGGCTTTGGCGATTGCCTCGGCAATGAGGTCTAGAGCCGCGGCGTTGGTTGGCAGTTCAGGAGCGAAACCACCCTCGTCACCGAGCCCCGTGCTTAGGCCCTTGCTGTGAAGTTCTGCCTTGAGTGCGTGGTAAACCTCGACACCCCAGCGGATGGCCTCGCTAAAGGTTTCGGCACCCAATGGAACGATCATGAATTCCTGGATGTCGACTCCGGTGTCGGCGTGTGCGCCACCGTTGATGATGTTCATCAGCGGGACAGGAAGCACGTGTGCGTTTGCTCCGCCAAGGTAGCGGTATAGCGGCTGGCCGGTAGCTTCGGCTGCGGCGCGTGCGTTAGCCAGCGAAACACCAAGGATTGCGTTGGCACCAAGGCGGCTCTTGTTGTCGGTGCCGTCGATGGAGATAAGTGCCGAGTCGACTAGACGCTGGTCTAGGGCATCGAAGCCAACAAGTGCCTCATCAATTTCGGTCACCACTGCTTTGACCGCGTTCTGAACACCTTTGCCAAGGTAACGGCCCTTGTCGCCGTCACGGCTTTCGTGAGCTTCGAATGCTCCGGTCGATGCGCCCGATGGAACAGCGGCACGACCAAACGAGTCGTCTTCGAGCAGTACTTCAACCTCAACGGTTGGGTTTCCGCGGCTGTCGAGGATCTCGCGTGCGCCTACGGCTTCGATAATGGACAAGGTTTTCTCCTAAGCGATTGCTGGTGATTTGGTGCGCCAGATCGGCGCAGGAAAACGTCTTTGTATGTTGCCTAGTCTACCGAACTAGGCGATTTCACGAAGATTTAGGTCTTCGAAAGTTAGCGTGGTTTCGTCAACGGTGGCGAACTTGTCGAAGCCAGCGGCGCTAAGTGCTTCGAGCAGTAGATTCAACTTTTTCGGGCGATTCTCCAAGCGAACTTCGGTGCCGAAGTCTTGAAGCTCTTTCTGACGAGCGAGTGCATTGCTCATGGTTTGGACCGTGGAATTCTCGAGAACCAGCACTGCGGTATTCGGACGACTGGAGAACTTTGCGCCATCAACCAAGTCAACGACGCGCTCAAAGCCGAGTGATATGCCGACGGCGGCAACATCCGTGCCCAACCAACGGCCAACCATTCCGTCATATCGACCGCCACCACCGATTGATGAACCGGATTCTGGGTGCTCGATTTCGAAGATTGCTCCCGTGTAGTAGCCCATGCCACGAACGAGGGTTGGGTCGAATCTAAGACGACCAGGGAATCGGCTTGCCACCGTTTCAAACATGAACGCTAGCTCGTCGGGGGCAGGCTGGTTTGAGCCTAGGGTTTCTAACCAAGACTGCGCCTTCTGCGCCACCGAGTCGCCCTGACGCTCTCGCAATTCTGCAACGACCCCTTCAACACCAATCTTGTCTAGCTTGTCGATTGTGATCATCGCGCTCGGACGATCGGCTTCGGCGACTCCGATCGATGCGAGATTACGGTTTAGCAGTTCGCGGTGATTGACTCTGATCTGGGCATCTTGGAGCCCGAGAGCGGCAAGAGCGTCAAGCGACGAAACCAGTAGGTCAACCTCAGCCAGGCTGCTATCGTCTCCAATAATGTCGATGTCGCACTGAACGAACTGTCGATAACGGCCTTTTTGCGGGCGCTCTGCACGCCAGACCGGACCAATCTGGATGGCTTTGAACACACCAGGTAGGTCTTTGCGGTTTGTGGCGTAATAGCGAGTCAGGGGAACGGTGAGATCAAAGCGAAGACCCAAGTCGCTGAGCTCGGATTCGATTCCGGTGGCTAGCGCTGCCTCGAGTTCTGCACCGCGTTTCATGACACGGTAGGCAAGCTTTTCATTGTCGCCGCCCTGGCCGCTGGTGAGTTTTTGTATGTCTTCTAAGGCTGGAGTTTCGATCTCCTGAAATCCGTGTGAACGATAGGTGCCGCGAATGCGGGCTAGAACCTGTTCGCGCTGAAGTTTCTCGGCTGGGAGAAAATCACGCATGCCACGGGGCGGGTTCACGTCTTTAGCCATGCGTCAAGTTTGCCACGAAAAATCGCGGGTTGGCTTAGGCCGAGCGACGGCTCTTTTTCTTCGGGTCGCTCACCTTGCGGGCAAACAGGTGACCAAGCACGAGGCTAGCCAGTAGGTCTATGACAGCCCAGGTGAGCAGATCATAAGAAATAGTCACCCAGGCAGCGATGGTTGGCAGAAGACCGAGAGCCAGAATCAAAACCACCGAGACGTTGCGAGCGCGTCTGGTCCAGCGGGCACGGCGTCGACGCATTTCGAGACGAACCAGCAGCCAGATAACAAAGCCGGCGATTGCAACCCATAGGCTCCACCAAGGGACGTACTTGTCGAGGTAAATTTCGCGAACGACCGCGTGAATACCGCCGGTCTCGTTGGCTCCAACCAGTCGAACGGTGGCCTTAGTTCCTTGGTCAAAGCGTTCAATTTCTTGGACTGCACGTTCCGGTACCGAAATCGAGCCGTCAGCGCCTGCCTTAACACCGTCGATGACACGCACACCGATAACACGGATGCTGTGTGCACCCAGCTCTAGCGATTCAATCGGCAAGAGACCTGAGAAATCAGCCTTACCAAACTTGTCGACGGTGGCTGCACCGAAAATTAGTGGGCTTGAGGTGACGGTGAGGTAAACCACCGAGCCAGGCTGGTAGCTCTGCACCTTGGCGTCTACCTTGACCCAGTTTTCTTCATCGCCCTTGAGCACGTTTCCGACGGTCTGCGGAGCAGGTAGGCCCGAGCTTGCAAACAAATCAAGTGCGTCTTCCGTGACCGCGCCACCGAGAATCGACTTAGGTGCTGGAGCGGAAACCGACTTTGCACCCTTGATCTGGGTGAAGTCCACTGCATTTCGCGCCGAAGACTCTGTGATCGCAGCAGCGAAAGCGGCAGAATTCGCGGCAGCGGTTCCGGAGTTCACGAACTGACCGATGGTACGCGCACCGATAATTTTTACCGAGATTCCTGAACCTGCCGAGAAACCCTTGAAGCTGGAGGCCGCGAACTTGGCAATGGTTTCCTTGCCCTTGCCTTCGGTATTGGTCACGCTGAGTGCCGTGCCTGGGTCAACCTGAATCTCACCGGTACCAATGTCGATAGTGTCGACGGAATCTTCAGTGCGTGCTGGAGCATCTGGAACGATCACAATTCCCACAGGCGCTGACTGTTTTGCAGGCTCTGGAAGCACCGCGGTGGCCGGCTTTGAAGGAGTCGGAGTAGGCGTAGGCGTCACGGTTGGCTCTGAAGTCGGTTCTGTGGTTGGCTCTGAAGTCGGAATCACGCGGACTGCGTTGAACGTGATGGTTACCGAGTTTGAAACGGTTCTCAAGGCACGAGCGGTTTCTGGTGCATAAGAGTAAACCCGGCAGACCGCTGCTCCGTTGGCGGTAAGTTTTGCGCCGTTGAGGCTACATTCAGGCCCTCCGGATGCGAGCACGTAGACAACTTCTCCCGAACCAATTAGGAAGTCGTGGTTCAAAAGCGCGGTCTGACCTACGTCGAGAGTGGTCGGCGCTACCGAGAGGGTTAGCTCGCGAACGGCTTTGGTGACACTGAAGGTTACATCCGAAGAGAACGCTTCGGAGAACTCATCATTCTCTGCAACGTGGGCATAGAGAGTACATTCACCCGCGGTGACCAACGTGATTGCACCGGTTGCGTCAACGGTACACACGTTGGAAGTGCGGCTGACGTATTCAATCGCATCGGTGGTTGGTTCAGCGGTTGCGGTGGCCTTGATTAACGTATTGATGTCGAATACGGTGCCAAGCTTGTCGATTGCCAGAGTTACCGTTCTAGCAGCTTTAGCCTGACCGGCAACCTTGAACTGCTTGGTTACCGCAGGAGTTGAGTTGTAGTTCTTGGATGCCGGCAGCGAAACGGTGATCTCACAGGTGACTTCGGTGCCATCGATAGTCGCTGGCGCGAGCACGCGGCCGTTGATCGCGTCATAGGTGCATCCACCAGTGATTTCCACGATCGGAGTGGCTGGAGAGTCCGAGATAATTTCGATCTGCTGCGATCCGCCAGGTTGCAGGTCTTCAAGGTCGGCCGGGTTCACATCAAGAGATGCCGAGGCCTTGTTTACGGTTACCTTGCCGTCGACATAGTTCACGACATAGTCAACCGCTTCAACGGACGAACACTCTACTGCTGGGTCATCGCCAACCTCTGTGGCAGGCGAGTAAGAGCTGAAACAGACGCCGAGATTGGTGAGTGCGGATTCAGTTTCGCCATTTACAAAACCTGCGAACGAGACGTCATATCGTGGTACGGCGTCTCCGAAGATGACCACTGGGCTCGAGGCGGTAGCGGTCAAGGTTGCACGCTCGATAACCAGTTCGCCTGCAACGTGGCGGAACGAGTAGTTGGCGTCCACTTGAGCGGTACAAGTCACCGCAACGGGTGAAAGCGCAACCGAAGTGCCTCGAACGTAATCGGTAGAACAGCTAACCGGAGCAGCGAGATCTGCCTGTGACTGGCCGTTTACAAAGCCAGTAACTCGAGGGGTCAGCGTCGGGCGGTTGTCACCGTAGGTGACGGTTAGATTTGGAGCGGCCACCTGAAGTTCAGCCTTAGAGATGGTCAGTGAGCCTGCGCTGTATACGAAGCGGTAGTTGTCATCGGAACCGCCCGAACAGGTAGTCGCTACTGGCGAGGACGAAACCGGGGTGGTTGCCGCGTAGGCAGTGTTACAAGACGGTGCCACATTCAGAACGGTTGCATCTTGACCGTTCAACCATCCCGAGTAGGTGCGAGAAATAGTTGGCTTGGCGTCACCGTAACTGACCGAGACGCTTCCAGCCGTGACGGTTAGCGGCGCCTTCGTAATAGTGATCGCACCGGACGTGAACGCAAATGTGTAATTCGGATCCGGATCGGCAACACAGTCAACACGCAAACCCGAACTCGATACCGGGGTAGTTCTTAGGTAGTCACTGAAGCAATCGATGCTTCCATTCAGGTCGTTGATGTTATCGCCACTGACGAATCCGCTGATTACCGGGGTTAGCGTCGGGCTGGCAGAACCGTAGGTAACTTCCACCGAAGGAGCCGTTACCGAAAGTTGAGCCTTGGCGATGCTGATGCTGCCGGCGACCGCAGTTACAACATAGTTTGGTGATGCAGCGCCGCTACAGTTCACCGCGACCGGCGATGCGCTCACCTGGGTGTTTGAGTCGAAGGCTGTGTCGCAAGTTGCACTCGAAGTTAGGTCAGATGCACTCTCGCCGCTGACGAAACCCGAATAGGTCGGTGTCAGCGTTGGTTTCGCATCTCCATAAGTCTTAGCGAAGCTCGGAGCAGTAACCGTTAGCGCTGCCCTGGCAACGGTAACGGTGAAAGTTGCGTTGCTGGCAGGGGCATACGCCGAGTTTCCAGGCTGGGTTGCTGTGATCGTGGCGGTTCCGGCTCCGCGCACACGCAGGGTAGTTCCGTTCACGCTGACCACCGAAGTATTCGAGCTGGAGAAGCCGATCACGAGGCCACTGGTCGCGGTAGCACTCGGAGTGAAATCGGCGTCACCGTAAGTCTTTGAGACGTTGCTAACCGACAGCGATTGCAGGCGTTTGTTCACCACGATGTCGAGCGTCTTGGCAGCACTGTTTCGCGACGCACTTTCGACTCGGAACGAAATCGAATAGGTGCCCGCAGTGGTTGGAGTACCGGTGATGGCACCTGTGCTCGAGCTAATCGAGAGGCCAGGAGGAAGCGAGCCAGAGACGACAGTCCAGTTCGAGTAGGTTCCGTTTCCTAGCGTTGCCGCCAGTGACTGGGAGAAGGCACTGCCGATACGTCCGTCATTTAGCGAGGAAGTGGTGATTACCGGCGCTTTGTGACGGATCGTGAAACTCTGAGCAACGTTTGAGGCTGCGCTGTAAGTGCCGTTTCCGCTCTGAGTCGCAGTCACGATACAGGTTCCGGCACCCACCGCAGTGATGGTTCCGTTCGAGGCGACGGTACAAATTGATGCGTTGTTGGTGCTGTAGGCCACCGAAAGCGATGAGGTGGCCGTTGCGCCTGCGGCTGCAGTGTCGTCGATAGTCATCGTGCCCGGTTGGCTGAAGGCAATCGTTTGAGACTTCTTATTTACGACGATCGAAAGTGCCTTACGAACCGAAGTCATCGCACGAGAATCAACCGTGAACTGAACCGAGTAAGTACCAGAAGCGGTAGGCGTACCCGAAAGTTCACCAGTAGAAGAGTTCAAAGTCACACCAGGTGGCAAAGATCCACTAGCAACAGCCCAGTTCGAATACTGGCGGTAACCAAGCGAAGCCGCCAACGAACGCGAATAAGCAGTTGCAACCGTTCCATCGGCAAGCGAAGATGTGGTAATCACCGGATGCTTCGGCGAAACAGTGAACTGACGAACCACGTTGCTCGCAGCACTATATGTTCCGTTACCGGCCTGAGAAGCCGTGATCTCACAATCACCAAAATCAACCGCGGTAATCGTTCCATCCGCAGCAACCGTACAAACCGAAGGATCCGTCGACACATAGCTAACCGACAAACTCGAATCAGCCGAAGCCCCAGCAGCAACCGTGTCATCAACAACCATCGAACCAGGGTTAGCGAAAGCAATCGACTGGCTCTGTTTGCTGATCAAAATGCTCAGAGCTTTGGTTGCACTGTGAATCGTGCGGCTCGAAACACGGAAGACCGCGTTATAGGTACCCGATGCGGTTGGTGTACCCGAAATTTCACCGGTGGTCGAATCGATTGACAGCCCTGGTGGTAGCGAACCGGAGTCGAGCCTCCAGTTGCTGTAGCTTCCGTATCCAAGCGATGCAGAAAGTGTGCGTGAATAGCCGAGCGCTACATGCCCACCACTCAACGAAGCAGTGGTGATAACCGGAGCCTTTGGCAGAATTTCGAATGAACGAGCCACATCATTTGCCGGTTCGAAGGTTCCGTTACCAGGCTGTTTTGCGGTGATAATGCAGGTTCCAAAACCAACCGCCGTGATGGTTCCATCTGCAGCGACGCTACAAACCGAGGTGTCTCCGGAGGTGTAATCGACGTTTAGGTTCGAATCGGCACTCGCGCCGGCCGCCGCTGTTTCATCTACGGTCAGCGTGCTAGGAGTCGTGAAGCTGATCGACTGAAGTCGCTTGTGGATCTCAATCGTGAGCGACTTAACGACGCTGCGCTGCGGGCCGCTATCAACCGTGAACGACACGTTATAGGTTCCTGAAGCCGTCGGGGTTCCGGTTAGTTCACCGGTATTTGCGTTTAGCGATAAACCTGGAGGCAGAGTGCCTGCGTCCACTCGGAAGTTCGAGTAGGTTCCATCTCCGTCGGATGCGGCAAGCGTTTCACTGTAACTGCTGGATACGTGTCCGGTGATCAATGATGAATTGGTAATAAACGGTGGACCAGGGTGAATTGTGAATGAGCGTTGAACATCAGTCGCGGCATTGAAATCGGAGTTACCTGACTGTTTCGCGGTGATGATACAAGTTCCCGCAGAAACCGCTGTGATGGTGCCATCGGAAGCAATAGTGCAACGTGCGGGAGAGTTCGTCTCGTATTCGACGGCGAGGCTAGAGTCTGCCAGAGCCCCAGCCAACGTGGTTGATCCAGTGGTGATCGGCGCTGGAGCGGTAAACGTGATTGCCTGATTCTTCTTATTAACCACAAACGAGAGCTGTCTGGTTGCACTGGTCTGGTTGTCGCTATCGACGGTGAAGGTCACGGTATAAGTGCCCGAAGCGGTTGGGTTTCCGGTGATGGCACCAGTTGCCTGGTTTACATGTACACCGGGCGGGAGGGATCCGGCAGTGATTACCCAGTTGGAGTAGTTTCCGTCACCTTCGATTGCAGCAAGGGTCTCGACATAGGAGCTTCCGATGGTGCCGTCGACGACGCTAGTTGTCGTAATAACCGGTGCTTTGAGGCGGATTAGCATTTGCACTGCAACATCCGACGCAGCACTGAACGTTGAGTTTCCAGCCTGCTTGGCTGTGATCTCGCAGGTACCAGCACTCACCGCTGTGATCACTCCGGCAGAGTAGGTGCAAATAGAAGTATTGGTGGAGATGTAATCTACAACCAAGTTGGAGTCTGCGGTTCCATTTGCACTGGTGTCATCTCCCACATGCACCGAAGTAGGCAAGGTGAACGTGATTGCCTGGGAACGTTTACTGATCGAAATGCTTAATGTCTTGGTGGCCGAACGCTGAGAACCACTGTCCACCGTGAAGGTAACCGAGTAGATGCCCGAGGTGGTTGGAGTTCCGGAAAGAACACCAGTCGCGTCATTGAGGGTCACACCCGGGGGTAACGAACCGGCCGAAAGGGTCCAGTTTGAGTAGGAGCCGTTACCGAGAGTCGCGGCCAAAGTGTGCGAATAGGCGCTGCTGATGGTTCCACCGGCCAGCGACGCTGTGCTGATCACCGGAGGCTTAGGTAGCACGGTGAAGATTCGAGTTACCGAATTGGCAGCGCTATAGCTTCCGTTACCAGCCTGAGTCGTCTTGATCTGGCAGTCACCCGGGGCAGCAGCGGTAATTGTTCCGTCAGATGCAACAGTACAGACCGTTGTGTCGAGGCTCTCATAGGTCACAGCCAGGTTGGAGGAAGCAGTCGCACCTGCTCCTTGAGTCTCTTCGATGATCATCGTTGCTGGTGTTGCGAACGTGATGCTCTGGGCGATCTTGTTCACCACGATGCTCAAAGACTTTTGAACCGAGGTTTGCACGCCACTCTTTACGGTGAAGTGCACAGTGTAGGTTCCAGCGGTTGTTGGTGTTCCAGAAAGTTCACCGGTGCTGGAATTCAAAGTCACGCCAGGCGGTAGCGAACCCGAGGCCACCGTCCAGTTTGAGTATGAACCGTTTCCTCGGGAAGCTGAAAGAGTCTGCGAATAGCTAGAGTTAATGGTTCCGTCGTTGAGCGAAGAAGTGCTCACGATTGGTGGGGTTGGAAGCACGGTAAACGAACGAACCACCGGCGTTGCAGCAGAATAGCTTGAGTTTCCGGCCTGCGACGCGGTGATCTCACAGGTTCCGGCAGCGACCGCAGTGATTGTTCCTCCAGCGGAGATCGTACAAATCGAGGTGTCGGTGCTGAGGTAACTAACCGTTAGCGCAGACGTGGCAGTTGCGCCTGCGCTCTGAGTGTCAGGGACCACCATGTCTTGTGGCGTGGTAAACGAGATAGTTTGTGCGATCTTGCTGATTACGATGCTCAGGGCCTTGGTTGCCGAAGTCTGGTTAGCGCTGTCAACGCTAAATGAGACCGCATAAGTGCCTGAAGTAGTTGGTGTTCCAGAAATGACACCGGTAGAGCTGTTCATGGTGAGTCCAGCAGGAAGCGGCCCCGAAACCAGGGTCCAGTTTGTGTAGGTTCCGTCACCGAGAGTCGCCGCGAGAGTCTGACTGTAGGCGCTACTGATCGTGCCACCGGCCAGCGATGTTGTGCTGATTACTGGAGCTTTTGGAATAACGGTGAATGTGCGTGTGACGGATGTTGCCGCTGCATAAGTGGAGTCACCTTCTTGAGACGCAGTGATCGAACAGGTTCCGGCAGCCACACCGGTTACTACCCCTCCGGAAATGGTGCAGTAGGCATCCGAATTTCCAGTCAAAGTTACGGCGAGACCCGAGCTCGAAGTTGCACTTGCCGATGTCGTTGCATCAACTACGACATTCGATGGCGTTGGGAATGTTATGGTCTGCGCAACTTTGTCGATCACAATCGAATAGGTCTTGGTATTGCTGGTGTTGGCCGCACCGGTGTCCAGTGTTCCGCTATCGACCGTGAAGGTAACCGAGTAGGTTCCCGAGGTGGTCGGAGTTCCCGAGATGACACCTGTCGAAGAATTCAGAGACAGACCTGGTGGCATGGTTCCAGAACTCTTGGTCCAGTTTGTGTAGGTTCCGGTGCCGCCGGTTGCAGTCAGAGTCTGGCTGTAAGCGCTGGAGACGTTGCCTGATGCAAGCGAAATGTTGCTGATTACTGGCTTTGCCGGATTCACCGTGAAGAGAACGGTCACCGGATCTGCTGGGTCGTAGAGGTTGTTGCCCGCCTGGGACGCAGTTATGGAACAAGTTCCTGGAGATACCGCGGTGATCGTTGTGCCGCTAATGGTACAGATGTCTGTTGTGCTGCTGACGTAACTCACCGTTAGCGAGGAAGTGGCAGTAGCTCCCGC
>JBJTMF010000021.1:0-11884 GCA_046063405.1 Microbacteriaceae bacterium | reverse complement strand
CCACAATGGTGCAAACTTTGCCGGTGGAGGTTTTGGTTGCCGCGTAGGCAAAGCCAGTGGGCACTTGTAATAGCGCTGAAACCAGCGTTAAAACTGCCAGAGCACCAAACTTCTTCGATCTCATGAAATCCCCAATCTACGCCTGCTACTCATAGAGTAGACCTGACCAACGTTGGTTGAAAGTGAATTTAGACGGGAACCCTCATGCGTTACGTGATCTTTGTAATTGATGACCAAACCGAGAAGGCATCTGGCGGCGAAATGGCTGCCATCGATGCATTCAACGAAATGCTCGAAGCCAAAGGCCACTGGATCACTGCGGCTGGAATCAACCACGGTGAAGCTGCGACCGTAGTCGACAATCGTGCCGGCGCGGGGGTTGTGACTCCAGGTTCGCTCTATTCCGAAGAAGAGCACTACAGCGGGTTCTGGCTAATCAATGCACCCGATCACGAAACTGCACTGGCTCTAGCCAGCGAAGGCTCTAAGGCCTGCAACCGCAAGGTTGAGCTGCGCCCTTACCTTCAGTAGGCACTTGCGGACCTAAAGGCGACCTTCATCAAGCAGATTCAAAACCTGCTTCGCTCTGTCTCGCACGGCATCAAGGTCACTGAGGCGGTTTAGCCCAGCAAGCGCCTGAAACATTCGGTGATTTCGTGCGAAAGCGTCGCGATTACGATCGAGAAAATCCCAATACAAGGTCGTGAATGGACACGCATCCTCGCCGACTCGCTTCTTCGGATCAAAGCGACAGCCCTTGCAATGTTCAGTCATCCGATTCAAATACGCCCCACCCGAAACATATGGCTTAGACATCAGCAGACCACCGTCAGCATGGGTTGCCATTCCAATGATGTTTGGAACCATCACCCAATCGGATGCGTCGACAAACTGCTCACGCATCCAATCCAGAAATTGCTGCGGACTCGTGCCAGTGGCCAAGGCAAGGTTGCTCAGGATCATTAGGCGTGGAATGTGATGAGTCCATGCACGTTGTTCGACCTGAGCGACCGTGGATGAAACGCAAGCCATGTTTGTCTTTTGCGAGTCTCGAAAAAGCGGAGGAAGCGGACGATTGGCTTGCAGCCGATTGAGTTCTGCGTAGCCCTCACCAAGATGCCAATACATTCCATTGATGTACTCACGCCAACCAATCACCTGTCGCACAAACGCTTCAACCGACTGCAACTGCGCTTTGCCCGCGCGATAGGCCTGAAGCACCCTGGTCAGCACCTCATGCGGAGATATCAGTCCGAGGTTCAAGTAAGGGCTTAGCAGCGAATGGTGCATGTTCCAACTGGTCTTGCTGACGGCATCTTCATAAGGGCCGAATTGGTCAAGGTGGTTAGAAACGAAGAACTCTAGCTGCGCTAGTGCCCCCGCACGGGTGGTAGCCCAGGTTGCTGAAGGATGGCAGTCGAGCTGCGAGGCAACCTTGCGATCTATTTCGTCACGAACGTGTTCAAGCCCCGGTTGCCAGTCGTAATTCTTTGGAGGTGGCAGGCGATTATCTTCGTCAAAATTCCAACGATCACCAACCGGCTTGCCGTTCTCGATCAGGATTCCCAGTCGAAGTCGTTGCTGGCGATAGAAATTCTCCATCAGATAACTGCGCTGAGCCCCAGCCCAGGCTTCAAATTGAGCGCGCGAGGTTAGGAAAAAATCGTTTGGCACCCATATGACACCGAATTCAGTGAGCTGCCTCAGCTGCCGATGCGACGATGCCTCGGCGGCAATGATCGGAAGGTTTCCAAACTCTGATCGAACTCTCTCGAGCCCCTGGATTGTGGTTGGTGCCTGAATGTAACGAACATTGAATCCCTCTTCGCTCAAGCTCGCAGCGAAATGTCGGGCCGAAGAGAGTATGAAAAAGAGTCGCTCTGGATGCCAAGGTCTTCCGTTGAGCATTCGCTCGCTCTCCACGAGCACGACGACATCCGTTTCGGGATTCGACTCTTTGAGCGCACCACGCTCTCGATTCAGGTGATCGTGGGCGACATAAATGATGCGCTGCTTCAAGATCTACGACATTTCTCGGAACAGTACCGAACGTTCTGCCAATCTTTGGCCCATTTTTTGCGCCACTCGAATTCGCGACCACACTTTGCACAGGTCTTAGGAGTAAAACCGTTCTTAGTTTTTGCAATCAATTTGAGGTCTCCGAGTCGACGATGATTCTTAGTGGTCAACTGCTCACCTCGGACAACTATTTCACTGCGGCGACTTTCTATTTTGGGAAGAAGCTTGATAGCTGGAATGTTTGCCTGTCCGTTGGTGTTCGCCCCAACTGAAACGGGAGGCAAAATTGGAATATTCTTCACTCGGCACCGAAATCTCAAACATGATCGATTCGCTTAGAAACGGATTATCTGGCCTTGGAATGTCTCCTAAAAAGGAGTCTCAAGCTAAGCCAAGCGCTACCGAGACCAAAAGAGCCGTACTTGTTCTTCTGAAAAGTCAAAGATCTTCCGGTCAGCAGGTAATCGAAGCTCTCACGAACTTGAGTGGCGGCATTTGGAAGCCGACCGAAAACGAAATTTACCCATTGTTAGAGCAACTCACCGAAGAAGGGCTTCTCGAGGCAGCGATTTCAAAGAAAGTAAAAGTGTTTACAGCGAGCGCTGCAGCTGACGACTGGCTAGCCACTAATCCAAAACCTACTTCTGAGCAAGAGCAAACTCAGAGAGAACCTCGAGTGCAGCCACATGGATTCATTCAGGCGAAGTCAGAATTAGCCAAAGCAAGTGCCCTAATCGCCAACGCGGTAGCAGGCATTGCCATAAGTGGAACTACCGAAGATCTACAAGCTGCCACCGATCTGCTCTCGAAAACTTCTAAAAGTTTGTTCGTAATGCTAGGAAAAGACAACGAAAGAGTTGATTAATAACTCGGAATTGGACTTCAGGAAAGACGTCTCGCTTCGACGTCGATATAGAAGAATCACGCGTTTTGCAGCTGGAGTTCTATTTGAGTCTTGGTGGTTCGAACTGGCGCTTCCAGCATTGGGTCTTGGCAGCCTCACTAAGAAATCCAGAGTTTGGCGCATGCGCAAAGCCGCACGGAAATTTAGGGTCTTGGCAACCGAACTGAGCGGCTTAATGATCAAAGCCGGGCAGTTCGTTTCATCGCGCTTAGATGTACTTCCAGTTCTGGTAACAAGAGAGCTAGAAGTTTTGCAGGATGAAGTGCAACCTGAGCCTTTCGCCACCATTAGGCAACAGTTAGAAACCGCCCTCGGTATGCCTATCGAGATTGCCTTCGAAGAATTTTCGCAAATCCCCCTTGCTTCGGCATCTCTCGGCCAGGTGCATCGCGCGAAGCTGCCTAGAGACCTAATTGCCGGAGGAGACTCTCCAGATGTGGTTGTGAAAATACTTCGACCCAGAATTGAAGAAGTCATTGCTGTGGACTTGCAAGCACTGAGAAAAATCGGGCTTTGGATGTCTAAGGTTCGTCTGGTTTCACGACGTGCGAATGTTCCAGCGTTAGTCGAAGAGTTCGCGCATACAACGTATGAAGAGATCGACTACCTGGTCGAGGCAAAAAACCTTGAACTGTTTGCCGAGAATTTTCAAGATGATCCATTCGTTTTCACACCTAACGTGATTTGGTATCGGAGCTCTAAACGGGCTCTCACCCTAACCGACGTGTCTGCCATCAAGATTTCAGACATCGCCTCTTTGGTAACCGCAGGAATCAACCCGAGTCAAGTGGCTACCGAATACACGAGATCTGTCTTTCAACAAATTTTTGTAGATGGGTTTTTTCACGCAGACCCCCATCCGGGCAACGTGTTCATTGCACCAATCGATGAAAAGCCGGGCGGTTTCAAAATCGTATTTGTTGATTTTGGAATGATGGGGAAAATAACGCCTAAGCAGCAGCGAGATCTGCGTAGCCTAATCTTTGCTCTAGCCAGCAGGGATGCCCCAGGCATGGTTAGATCGATGGAGAGCTTGGGGCTTCTTCTGCCAAACGCCGATACCGTGCAGCTGATTTCTGCGGTGGAAGTGGTGTTTTCGAAGTTTGCCGGTGTGGGTGTTACCGACATAGTCAACACAGACCCTCGGGAGTTTATTGCCTTGGCCAAGGAGTTCAGCGAACTCGTAAGGCAATTTCCTTTTCAAATTCCCGAAAACTTCCTATTACTCGGGCGCAGTATTTCGATAGTTTCCGGAGTGGCTAGCGCGCTGAATCCGAAGTTCAATATTTGGGATGCAATCGATCCCTTCGCCAGATATTTGCTGCGCAGCAAAACAAATTACAGCCAAAACCTGCTCGCTTCGCTTATCAGTAACGTCGCTCTGATATCCCGTTTACCTTCCCGGATCGACCAGGTTATTTCGAAGCTAGAACGCGGTGAACTTGTAGCGCGAAATGCCATTTTGGAACGAACTTTGGTGAAGATTCAAAGGTCTAGCGTTCGCACTGCAATCCTTGTATCGGTAAACGCCGTTATCGCTACGTTCTTGTGGTTGGCCCTAGGAAAACACTTCGTCTAGGTCTGCCCAAATAAGTTCCTTGGGAAATGACAAAACGGTGATCGTCAGTAAAAATGGGGCCACCGTTGCAGCGGTGACCCCATTCACACAAGTTTCATAAGAGCAATAGGAGGCTACTTAGCTTTTGCGTCTTTGATGCAACTTGTGAGCTCGTTGGCCAAAGGATGATCTTGGGCTATCCCCATGACCTCCAAAGCGAATGCCTCGGCCGAAAATTCCTGAAGTTTGTGAGCCAGTTCGGCCACGCTCGGGTCGCTGTCATCGCGAAAACGCAGTGCCGCGCCGATCGCCTTAAGCAGAGCCTTCGGATGCCTGCCCTGCTCGGCAAGGTAAGCGGCTGGAGCAACAAGGCGGTCGTTGCGAGAAAGCTTGCGCGCCGGCTGACGACCGACTCGCTCGACCGGGTCGTCGAGCTCTGGATTGGTGAACCGAAGCACCGTCTTGGCAACGTATTTGCCGTGCTCAACTGCATCGAAACCATGGCGCAAAATCAACGCAGCGCTGGTTTCGTCGAGCACATCCATCAATAGGTCGCGCACCTCTGGCATCGAGATTGCCTCGACAATCGTCTTGGCCCCGGCCTGCTGGCCAGCATAGGCAAGAGTCGCGTGACCGGTATTCACGGTGAACAGTTTGCGCTCGATAAAAGGCTGCAGGTCGCTCACGTAGGTAGCGCCAGGGATACGGGTGGCACTCGCTGGCAGGTTGCTGTCGTCGATTACCCACTCGCTGAAAGCTTCGACCAGGACATCAAGGCCGAGTTCGGCGTCTTGCGGTGGCACGATGCGGTCAACTGCGGTGTTCGCGAAAACTGCTTTGCCCGCGGCATCCGAATCGAGATCGGCAACGGCTGCACGAAGCGTGTCGGTAGCGCCGATCGCGTTCTCACAAGCCATTACGATCAGCGCAGGTTGAACTTCGCGGCGGTTGATGCCGGCGACGAGAGCTGGAGCTAGGAACTTGAGAATGTTCACGCCAACCGAAGTGGTAACCACTTCGGCGGATGTGATCGCGGCGGCAACCTCATCGAGCTGAGTGCTCGAGTTGAGAGCCGAGTAGTTGGTCACCGTGTGGGTGACTGCGTCGTCGCCGGTTTCGATTACCCGGTAACTAGAAGACTGATTTAGCTGGTCGACGACCTCGGCATTAACGTCGACAAACACGACGCTGTAACCAGCATCGTGAAGTAGCGAGCCGATGAATCCGCGACCTATGTTGCCGGCTCCGAAGTGAACCGCGATCATGCGGCGCGAGCCCGCGAAAAAATGTTGAGCACCTGCTCGGTGGTCTTGGCGTCGATCATTGCCTCGACCGAAGTCATGTCGCTGAAAACCTCGGCGATGATCGCGAGCGAGTCCATGTGCGTGTTGTTTTTGCCTGCGATGCCGATGACGAAACGAACCTCTTCATCGTTCCATAGAATCGGCTTCTCATAACGGATGATGGCCAACGCCGAGTGCAATACGGCGTCTTTCGCCTCGAGGGTTCCGTGCGGAATCGCGAGGAAGTTACCCATGTAAGTAGAGACCGAGGATTCGCGATCAAACATCGCCGACTTGTACTCATCAGTGACGGCGCCCGCTGCGATCAGCATGTCAGCGGCTTCGCTGATAGCTTCATCGCGAGTGGTCGCGGTACCGTTCAGGTTGATTAGTTCAATCGTTGAGTTTGACATTGCGAATCCCCGGTCTCTTTCGAACTTACTTACGCTGCTCTAGAAGAAGAGCAACAACTTCGTCGTACTTTGGCGATGCCATGAAGTTCTCGACACTGTAGTGCTTGGCGTCAGGAGCCATGTGAATGGCCCGATCGGTCAGGCGCGAGTGCGAAATGATGAGTTCTTCATCTCCGGTTAGGTTGGCGATCGCCGCGTTCTTGACGGTTACGTCTTGAACACCTGCAGCCTTCAACTTGCTTCGCAGCAGGGATGCGCCCATGGCGCTTGATCCCATACCCGCGTCGCAGGCGAAAACAACCAGTGTAGTAAGTTCGTTACTCATTTAGCGTCCCTTGTTAGCAGCGCTCTGAGCCTTAGCAGCTTCGAGCTGGCCGTTCTCGTCGGTGGCTAGGTCGTTCGCACGGGTTGCACGAATGATTACACCAGCGATTAGGAACGATACGGTTGCCGAGAGCACGACCGACAGAATCACACCGAGGTACGAGTCGTTAGCGGTCTGAATCAGAACGGCAAAGATCGAACCTGGGGATGCTGGCGCACGTAGACCCGAGTTGAACAGCATGTTGGTTGCAACACCGGTTGCTCCACCACCGATGACGGCAGCAAGAAGAGCTGGCTTCATCAGTACGTATGGGAAGTAAACCTCGTGGATTCCACCAAAGAAGTGAATGATGATCGCACCAGGAGCCGAAGACTTCGAGAGTCCGACACCGAATAGAGCGAATGCAGCAAGCACACCTAGACCAGGACCTGGGTTGGCCTCTAGAAGGAACAGGATTGACTTTCCAACTTCAGACGACTGTTCGGTACCTAGTGGGGTCAATACACCGTGGTTGATGGCGTTGTTCAGGAAGAGGATCTTGGCTGGCTCAATGAGGATGCTGGCACCTGGAAGGAATCCGGTGCTAACCAACCACTCAACGCCCTTACCGAGAGCACCACTGATTGCGGTAACGATTGGCGCCATTCCGAGGAACGATACGAGAGCCAAAACACCACCGACGATACCTGCTGAGAAGTTGTCTACAAGCATCTCGAAGCCGGCCTTAATCTTGCCTTCCCAGATCTTGTCAACCTTCTTCATGATCCAAGCAGCAGCTGGACCAACGATCATGGCACCCATGAACATTGGAATCGAAGTTCCAACGATCACACCGGTGGTGGCGATGGTTGCAACCACTCCACCACGTGCACCGTAAACGAGGCGTCCACCCGAGTTGGCAATCAACAGAGGTAGTAGGTAGGTGATCATTGGGCCGACCAGTGCGAGGAAGTTGTAACCGCCGTCCTCAACTGGCGCACCCATGGATGGCACCCAACCGGTTGGGATGAAGAACGCGGTAATCAAACCCCAAGCGATGAATGCAGCGATGTTCGGCATGACCATACCCGAGAGGAATGTTCCAAACTTCTGAACACCAACTCGGAAGCCGCCGTTTGACTTTACGTCAGACATGTAATGCTCCTTAGCTTTCTTTGCTCTGCGAGTTTGAGGCTCGCATTTTGTTTGCTCATCCTGAAGGTTTCAGTTTGAGTTAGTTTCTAGTCAGGGAGAGAAGAAACTGGGGTGGATTAGGCCGCCATTTGCAACAGAAGTTCCATTGCGTTCTTGGCGGTGACATCCATTAGTGCAGACTCGGTCAGACTCATCACCACGGCTCCTTCAGATCGCACGGCATCCACCTTCGGATGCGTTGCAATGTGTGAGGCAACGATGACGAGGTCTCCCGGTTCGACCCTCAACGTATCTAGCGCTGAGGGAAAGAACTGGAAGTCTCTCCCGAGTTCGTTGGATAGTGTTCGCAACTTCATCGCCAAGAAAGTGCTGGATGCTCCAGCACCACAGACGACAAAAACTTTGGCCACTTCTCCTCCTTGTAAAAAACTTTGGCACGGGGCTTAACCCAAAAACAGGGTTTGCCGACTAAACCTCTTTCCGTCACCTAGGAAAATAGGCGGAAAAAACGGAAAATTTGGCAACGATTCGATAAAGTTCGAGCAAGATGGCTGACAAAACCGCTGACCTCATTGCAATTCTTCGAGACTCCAACGACTGGGTTTCGGCGCAAAGTCTTGCCGAAATTATGAATGTCACGTCGCGTTCGGTGCGCAACTATGTGACCGCGATCAAAAACTCGGCGGATCCGTTTCAGATCATCCTCACCTCGCCTCGCGGATACAAACTCGATAAGGATTTGTTTCTCGCCTACAAGGCGGCTCAATCGGCAAGTCCGCAGGCAGCACCGCAGACTCCGCGCGAACGAGCAAGCCACCTGCTGAAGTTGATCATCGATTCGCCGACCGGAATCGACCTCGACGAAGCTGCCAAGAACATGCACGTCTCGTTGGCGACAGCCGAACTCGACTTGAAGAAAGCTCGCGAAATCGTCGCCGAGTTTGGTGTTTCGATAACTCGTATCGACGGATACCTCGCCCTATCGGGAACCGAGTCGGCAATCCGCCGCGTGATTTCGCTGCTGGTTTACAACTCACTCGAAAACGAATTCGTGAATCTTTACTCGGTGGCTACACGCTTCGAGATTCCAAAGCTCATCGAATTCAAGACGGCGCTTATCGAACGCCTCGACTTTCACGGATTCATCATCAACGAATACGGAATCGATTCGGTTCTGTTGCACATCGCCATAACCGTCGACCGAGTGCGAAACGGCAAGACCCTGCCAGAAGATGAACAGGCCCTCGCTCCGGAGACCGAACTAATCGTCGACATCTTGCAGGAGCTGGTGGAAAAACACTTTGACCTGAGCCTGGGAACGATGGAGGTCACCTACCTCGCGCGCCAGATTGCGACCCGTGTGATTAGTTCGGGCGCATCGCTTTCGCTGCAGGCATCACCCGAAGATCGCGAGACGCTACTTAGGGTTTTGGGCAAGGTTTATGAGGAGTACAACATAGACCTGCGCGATGAAGACTTGCTCGACCGTCTCGCGCTTCATCTCGGTCACCTGTTCTATCGAGCACGTTTCAACGTGTTTAGCCGCAACCCGATCGCCAAGATGATCAAGACCACGTATCCGCTGATCTTCGACCTAGCCGTTTACATGTGCTCGCTGCTGCAGAAGGAGCGCGAGATTCACATCGACGAAGATGAGATCTCATATGTTGCCCTTCACATCGGCAGCTTTCTAGAGCGCCAGGCCCAAGACAGCAACCGAGTTACCGCAACCATCATTTGTCCTTCTTATTACGACATTCACATCGTGATGCGCGAAAGCATCGAAAAAGACCTCGGCGACGAAATCACGATCGAATCGGTCGTGACGCGAACCGACTTCGACCTGCAGTCCATTACCTCCGACCTGATCATTTCCACCATCCCGCTTCAGGCGAACCTCTCCAACAGCATCGAGGTGAAGCCATTCCTAACTCAGAAAAACGTGGCGGATCTTCGCAACCTGGTGTCAGAGATCAGGCAAGCTCGCCGCCGCCTGCGCATCCACGAATCGCTGCTTGCCTGTTTTAGGGAAGACCTATTCTTCAGAAACTTGTCATTCAAAAACCCCGAAGACATGATTCGCAAACTTGGCGAAGGGCTAACTAACCTCGGCATCGTCGGCAATGACTACGTTGATGGCGCGATCGAGCGCGAACGGATGTCATCTACGGTGTTTGTCGATGGGCTGGCCGTTCCACACGCGATGACCATGACCGCGCAGGTGCCGACAATCGCGATCGCGGTAAACGAAGAAGCAAGGCTTTGGGGCGATCAAAGGGTTCACGTGGTGGCATTCATCGCCTTTGCCTCGAGCGGTCGAGACGAATTCCAGCCGGTGTTCGAACAGTTCGTTGACATCTTCAGCGACCGCAACCGAATGCAAGAAATAATACGCGATTCGAGCACCTTCGACGGATTCATCGACAGCCTAGGTCGCGCCCTTACGCGACGCTAGCCCCGATTAGGTGGGAAATACATAGTCGGTGATGGCCATTTTCGTTATTGAACCGTGATGTTCTTGTGGAGTTTAAATTGACCGAACCAGAGTTTGACAACAGGTAAGCCCGTTTTTCGGCCATGTGGGGTGCATCCTAAGCACTTCTAAGACCTTCATGACTTACATCGAAGTAAACGATCAATGAAAGGCATTAATTAATGAATCTCGTACAACACGGTGCGGTGTACAACATGCTATCTCTAGGTATAGCAAGCATGACCTTCACCTCAATATTCCTTTGGTATGCACGTGAGCGCGTCCTACCAAAATTCCGAATTGCTGTAATGGTTTCAGCAACAGTCACATCCATCGCTGCTTACCACTATTTCCGGATGTTTGACTCATTCAACGCTGCCTACCCTATCGGCGGAACAGTAGCTGCCGGTTTCGAAGGTTACAACGTTGGATACCGCTACGTGGACTGGTTCCTAACAGTCCCACTTCTGCTGGTAGAACTCGTTGCAGTAATGGGCCTAGCCCGAGCTGTTCAATCCTCGCTGTTGAAGCGGCTAGTACCCGCAGCCGCGGCAATGATTCTGCTCGGATATCCTGGTGACATGCACACCAACTTGTTTGGCCTGTCAAACAGCATGTGGGGACTTCTCTCTACCATTCCGTTCCTGTACATCCTCTACGTTCTGTTCGTCGAGATTGGAAAGAGCCTGTCGAGCCAATCGCCTAAAGTTCAGGGTCTCCTAAAGGGTGCTCGTTTGCTGCTGATCGCAACTTGGGGTGTTTACCCAATCACCTTTATCCTTGCAATGAACGATGTCGGTGCTCCTTCTTTCGACGCCGTTATGAGTCGTGAGATTGGATACACCATCGCAGACATTCTTGCGAAGTGTGCTTTCGGTCTAATCATCTTCACGATTGCAAGAGTCAAGTCGGCTGAAGAAAGCAAGGAATTCGCCGAAGCAGAGCTTCGAGACTAGTCAAGAAACGAAAAGTGGGAGAGTGCAAACTCTCCCACTTTTTTTCTTAACTCTTCTAGAACCCCTCGCTCGCCACCAAAGCGGTTCTGGCAAGAATCGCCTCGACAGTTTTGTCTGCAACGTGTTCCGGAGTCATCCCTTGAGGAATTGTCGGCGCTTCGCCAAACAGCGCGCGCGTCGCGAGTCCGGTTTCGGTGTGGCCGGGGCGCAACTCGATTGTCGTTGCACCAACCCGTTTGAAGTCGATGCGCGAGGCGGCAAGCCAGACCGAAAGCGCGGTCTTCGATGCGCAATAGGAGGCCATTCCTGGAAAGGTCTTTTCGGCAACTACGCCGGTAATGGCAGCAACGAAACTTTCGGGCCGAAGCGCTAGGGCTAATCTCGTCAGCAGGTCGGCTTGACCTAAGAAATTTACCTGCATCAGGCGCGAGGTGTCTACGGCCGAGGTGGAATCTAGTTTTCCGAATCCCACTCGACCGGCCGCAAGCACAACGCCATCGAGCGGCTCACTGGCTACCAGGTAGTCGGCGAGAGTCTTGATGCTCGCCGAAGATTCGAGGTCAAGCAGCAGCTTCATCGATGCGGCGTCTGGAATGCGTGCGGCCGACTGGTTGCTCGATGCGGTGCCAAGCACTCTCGCTCCAAGCTGTGCCAGCCGTTGCGTGATCTGACCACCCAGCACACCGGATGCTCCGACAACGAGGATGTTCTTACCTGTTAGTTCCATGCTGTTTGGCAACTCGCGTTGGGTGCGCTGTATTCCGCGGACCAACGAGTCAAACCTTAGACTCGGCACATGCACAAAATCTTTTCGATGGC
>JBJTMF010000020.1:0-2607 GCA_046063405.1 Microbacteriaceae bacterium | reverse complement strand
AGCTCATCTGGTCGACCATCAACTTGCCGAACCTGCGCGAGAACATCTTGCCGACTCGATCCCGCGCCACTCTAGTGTTGCGCAAGGGCGATAACCACCGCGTCGAGAGCGTGCTGCTGCGAAAGCTTTAGTCGGTCCTCGGAGATGTAGGTCGTCGTCTAGGTCGTGCGCCGACCGGTGCCGTAACCTCTAGAAGGTGAGCTCGGCCACCTGGCTAGCGATGAGTTCGCGGTTCTTTTCGTCTTCGATCTGAGGGATGAGCTGCAGCGCACGACCGCGAGCAAGCTTGGCCAAGTCGATGTCTTCGGCCGCCCAGTATGCGCGCGCCAGCACTTCGAACACCGAGGCGTGCATCCATATTGGAAGTTCGTTGGTCTCAACCAGTTCGAGGCAGGCCTGTGCGTGGAAGATCGCCGACTCGGGAAACCCGACCTCGCAGTAGACGCGAGCGCACTGCCATTCGCCGATGGCCCACTGCTGCGGCCCGCCAACCTCTTGCCAAAGTTGACGACTCGCGTGAGCCGAGTGAATCATCTCGAGCTCTTCGGTTTCGGTGCGATCAGTGTTCTCGATGAGCTCCCAGACGCGGTTGAATAACTTCGCGGCTAGAGCCTTGGTTTGCTCGGCAGAAATCGCTTCAGACATCAGAGCGCCAGCTGCTGCTCAACCACACGAGCGATGCGATCGGCCCATGACTGCGCCGACCCTTCATCAGATGCCTCGACCATAACGCGCACCAGATTTTCGGTTCCGGATGCTCGCAGCAGCACTCGTCCGGTATCAGCTAGGTCGGCAACGGCTTCAGCCAAGAACGCCTGGAGCACGTCGTCGGAATCTACGCGAGTCTTGTCGACACCGGCAACGTTGACTAAAACCTGAGGATAAATCTTCATGACGCTGGCGAGTTCGGCGAGCGACTTGCCGGTGCGGGCAACCTCGGCAGCTAGGCGCAACCCAGTTAGCACGCCGTCGCCGGTTGTAGCCCAGTGGCTGAAAATGATATGCCCAGATTGCTCGCCACCTAGGGTGTAGCCGCCTTCACGAATCATCTCGAGAACGTAGCGGTCACCCACAGCGGTCTCTAGCATTTCGATTCCGGCATCCTTCATGGCAAGGCGCAGACCAAGGTTTGACATCACGGTGGCAACGAGAGTGTTTCGAGCCAGTTCGCCGCGTTGCTTGGCGGCAATCGCGAGAATGGCCATGATCTGGTCGCCATCAACGATGGCACCCGTGTGATCTACGGCTAGGCAGCGGTCGGCATCGCCATCGTGGGCCACACCAAGATCGGCGTGATGTTCGTGCACGGCTGCTTGCAAAGCGCTCAGGTGAGTCGAACCGTATCCGAGGTTGATGTTCATGCCATCCGGATCAGCGCCGATGACGATTACCTCGGCACCTGCCTCACGGAAAATCTGCGGCGACACCGACGATGCTGCGCCGTGTGCGCAGTCTAGAACGATTTTGAGACCATCGAGTCGGTTCGGAACCGCCTTCAACAGGTGAACCAGGTAGCGCTCTTCGGCATCGGCAAACTCGGTAATGCGACCAACGCCACCACCGACCGGTGCGAGCTTAGGGTTGAGCATTGCTTCTTGGATGCGGTCTTCGACCTGATCGGCTAGCTTGTGCCCGCCGCGAGCAAAAATCTTGATTCCGTTGTCTGGGGCTTCGTTGTGCGATGCCGAAATCATCACACCAAAGTCTGCCGCGATGTCTGCGGTTAGGAAGGCTGCACCTGGGGTAGGCAGCACGCCTGCGTCAAAAACATCAACACCCGAGGATGCCAGCCCGGCTGCAACGGCCGCAGACAAAAACTCGCCCGAGACCCGAGGGTCGCGAGCGAGTACTGCTTTGGGGCGAATGCCGTTCTTGCGAGATTCTTCACCGAGCACAACTGCAGCACTTTGAGCTAGCGAAAGTGCGAGTTCTACTGTGAGGGTTCGGTTGGCTAGGCCGCGAACCCCATCGGTGCCAAATAGTCGAGCCATGCTAAGAGCGTAGCCGAATCTCGGTTGACCGAAGGATTAGCGCTTCGAGAACTGCGAGGCCTTGCGGGCCTTCTTGAGACCGGCCTTCTTGCGCTCGATGACGCGTGCGTCGCGCTTTAGGAAGCCAGCCTTCTTGAGAGCCGGACGGTTGTTGTCGCGGTCGATCTCGTTCAGTGCACGGGCGATGCCTAGACGAAGTGCGCCAGCCTGGCCAGCGCTTCCGCCGCCGTTGATTCGAGCGATCACGTCGTACTGGTTCTTGAGGTCAAGAACGGTGAACGGGTCGGTGATCAACTGCTGGTGCAGCTTGTTTGGGAAGTAGTCGGCTAGGTCGCGGCCGTTGACCTTGATCACGCCGGTACCTGGAACGATGCGAACACGAGCCACGGCCTCTTTGCGACGGCCTAGACCTGCGCCTGGCTGGGTTAGTGGGCCACGAGCCTTGACAGGCTTCTCGGTTGCCTTGCCGGCTGGGGTTTCGGTGGAGTACTCGGTTGGAGTCTCAACAACTTCGGTTGCTGCTGCTTCGGTTTTTGCCACGAGTTATTGTCCTTGTTCTTAGGCGGTCGACTACTGAGCGACCTGGTCGATGATGAACGGCTTTGGCTGCTGTGCA
>JBJTMF010000002.1:0-5111 GCA_046063405.1 Microbacteriaceae bacterium | reverse complement strand
GATGGCTTCTTGTTCTTGCCTTCGCCAACCATGACGAGGTCGAGCACATAGAACTCGTTGTAGAACTCGATGCCCAGCTTGACGCAGTTCTGGTACAACGTTTGAAGAATCATGTGGCCGGTGCGGTCTGCGGCGTAGCAGGAGCGACGAACCGGAGCCTTTCCGTGGTCACGGGTGTGTCCGCCGAAGCGACGCTGATCGATCTTGCCATCTGGAGTTCGGTTGAACGGGAGCCCCATTTTCTCGAGGTCGATGACGGCCTCAACCGATTCCTTGGCAAGAATTTCGGCAGCATCCTGGTCGACTAGGTAGTCGCCACCCTTAACTGTGTCGAAGGTGTGCCATTCCCAGCTGTCTTCTTCAACGTTGGCTAGTGCCGCGGCCATTCCACCCTGGGCCGCACCGGTGTGCGAACGAGTTGGGAAGAGCTTGCTGATCACTGCGGTCTTGGCGTGCGGTCCGGCCTCGATGGCGGCGCGCATACCGGCGCCACCGGCGCCAACAATGACGACGTCGTAAGAGTATTTGTGAATCTTTGGCTGAGTCACTTAGTTATCCTTTGCAGAACTGCGGTAGGTAGTTGACTGCGTTCTGATCAATGCATGGATCAAACGTGGTGCAGACGAGGGTGCCGAGCACGATAAGTGCAACGCAGACAGCCCAAAGGGTGTAGTTCAAGAACTTGCGGATGCCTTCACGCTCGGTGTAGTCGTTGACGATGGTGCGCATACCGTTGGTGCCGTGAATCAGTGCGAGCCACAGAAGCAGAACGTCGTAAACCTGCCAGAACGGGTTGGTCCATTTGCCGGCGACGAAAGCGAAATCGATCTGCTTGATGCCTTCGCCCGAAAACAGGTTGATGAAGATGTGGCCGAAGATTAGAAAAAGCAGGATGGCGCCGGAATAGCGCATGTAAAGCCAGCCGCGCTTCTCCCACTGAGCGTTCTTGCGTGAACGAGGGCTGCGAGGGGTTTCGATGGTAACCATTAGGCCGCCCCTCCAAACACGTGAGCGAGGTGGCGCGGTGCGAAACCAGCAAATAGTAGAAGGGCTAGAGCAATCGCAATCCAGAACATCACGTTCTGGTACTTCGCACCTTTGCTCCAAAAGTCAATCAGAATGACGCGCACACCATTGAGGCCGTGGAACAAAAGTGCTGCCACTAGACCGAGCTCACCGAGGCCGATGATTGGGGTCTTGTAAGTGTTGATTACTGCGTTGTAGGCCTCGGGGCTAACGCGAACTAGCGCGGTGTCGAGGGTGTGTACGAGTAAGAAAAAGAAGATGGCGACACCGGTGATGCGGTGAAGCATCCAAGACCACATTCCGGTCTTGCCGCGGTAGAGAGTGCCGGCTGGCTTTTTAGGCACGAATTCCTCCTGCTTTGGCGACTGCGTTGAAGCACAAAATCGTTTCAAGTCTAAACCCCCGTGGGCTAGGTTTATTTCGTGAATAACCCCCGCTTGCCAGACAACTTCTACGTTGTGATTCCCGCTGGTGGGGTGGGCTCGAGGCTTTGGCCGCTCTCACGTGCCGCCCGCCCTAAGTTTCTGCTCGATCTCGCTGGCCAAGGCGAATCACTGCTCCAAGCAACTTTCGCCAGGATGTCAAAGTTGGTCGATTCGAGCCGCATCTTGGTGGTGACAGGCGCACAGCATTCGGATGCCGTTCGGCAACAACTTCCGCTTCTTCCGGCAAAGAATCTCGTGCTCGAGCCTTCTGGCAAAGACTCTATGGCCGCTATTGGACTAGCCACACTGCTGGTCCTCGAACGAGACCCAGCCGCGATAATCGGTTCTTTCGCGGCCGATCACATCATCAACAATGTCGAGAATTTTGCAGCCGCCGTCGAAACGGCAGTCGAACTCGCCGAAACCGGCAGGATCGTCACCGTCGGCATCCGCCCCAGCGAAGCATCGACCGCATTCGGGTACGTCGAAGTTGGTGCCGAGCTAGAGGTTGCAGGCGAGCAGGTTACCGCCAACCGGGTACAGAGTTTCATCGAGAAACCCGCGGCTGCGCTCGCTCAGGGCTTCTTCGAATCGGGCAGTTACCTCTGGAACGCGGGCATGTTTGTGGCTCAGGGGCATCAACTGATCGAGGTATTGAGCGAGCAGCGCCCAGTAATGTTGGCACAGCTTCGCGAGGTTTCCGCAGAAATTTATCAATCGGGTGCGATCGACACTACGCTTGCGACCTGGCAGGCCATTGAGCCAATCGCCATCGACTACGCGATCGCCGAACCAGCCGCTCAGGCTGGGCTGGTAGCGGTGGTTTCCTCCGATTTCGATTGGGTTGATGTGGGCGACTTCGAAGCCCTATACGAACTTCGCCGCGGAGAATCCGAGGTCGCTGCGTTGACACAAGCGCAAGTGATCACGAACGACGCGAGCGGGCTCGTGGTGTCCAACCAAGATCGAATGATCGTGGTTGCTGGGCTAGAAAACCTAGTCGTGATTGACACCCCAGATGCCCTTTTGATCACAACACTCGATAAGGCGCAGGCAGTGAAGTTGTTGGTGGCAGACTTGAAAGCGCGGGGAAACGACGCGGTTCTCTGAACCGAGTGTCGAGAACCAAGTCGGCAAAGCTCAAATGCACGGAGCAGAACCAGGAGGAATCATGCGTATAACTAGAAGCATCCTTTCTGCCGCCCTGGTGCTGGCTGCCACTACCGGATGCGCTCCGATCAATGAGGAGGCCACCGTTACGCCGGTGGACTACAAGGCTTGCCTAGCCGCCGATCAATCGTTCATCGAAGCCGGTTCGGTTTCTGACCAAGCACTCGAAGGGCTACAGCGTTCGGTGCTCGCCGACGGATTGACCTACAAAATTTCACTTGCCCCAAAAAACGCCACCACGCCCAGCTTCCTGGTTCAGCTCAAAGAACAGATTGCTCAAGGCTGTGACCTAGTAATTGCGACCACCTATCGAATGTCGAACGCGGTCTATCGGGTTGCCAAGGCCAACCCAGACACCAATTTTCTGCTTGTCGATGCAGCCCTCACCAATTCGCGCGGCTCCGAGGTTGCGCTGCCCAACGTGAAGCAGATCGCGTTTTCGGCTGGTGAATCAGCTCTTTTGGCCGGATACCTAGCGGCTGCCCAGAGCAAAAGCGAAATCGTAGGAGCTGTTGGTGGGGCGAAGGTTGCCTCAGTTCAGAACGCCTTGCTCGCATTCAAGCAGGGTGTCGACCTATTCAATGACAAAACTGGAACGTCGGTGAAGGTGGCCGGCATCGCTGACGAGAACCCGCTGGCTTGGAAGTACACCGAACGTTGGGCGTCAGCTAGTCAACAGTCGCTGGCAGCGCTGGAACTGCTCGGCGAGGGTGCCGATGTGGTTTATCTAGCCACCGGATCGACCACGTTTGACCGCGAGCTAAAGACCTCCGAGAACTACGACGTGAACACTCTGCTGTTGATCGGGAGCGACTTCGATTGGTACGCCCTACCGCAGAACGAAAGCGCTCAGCCGCTGATGCTCGCATCCACGACAAAAAACATCGCCGGGCAGGTTGCCGCTGCCCTCGCCGATGCAGTTGCTGGTGAGTTTGCCGGAGGGCAATCGGGCGCTTACCTCGGCAATTTGGCCAATGGTGGTGTGACCCTCACCGAGCCACACGATGTCGACTATGCCGCCTCGGTGCGGTCGGCGCTCAACTCTCTGACCGAGCAGATCGCATCCGGCGCTCTCGTGGTCGACTCGCTGCAAAACAACAAGTAGTTTGGAACTGAGGCGATTTTCGCCGCTTAGTTAGGTGTGAAATGACAATCGACTGGCAGGCTCTTCGCAATGAAGCCAAGAGCGCAATGGCCAAGGCCTATGCGCCGTATTCGAATTTTCCGGTTGGGGCTGCAGCCTTGACGACAACGGGTGTGATCATCTCTGGATGCAACGTCGAGAATGCCTCTTACGGCCTCGGGCTCTGCGCCGAATGCTCGCTCGTGAGTGCGCTAAAGATGCAGCAGGCCGGCGAACTGATCGCCTTCACTTGCTGTGACAAAAACGGCAACCTGCTGATGCCGTGCGGAAGATGTCGCCAACTCCTATTTGAGCACGCCGCCGAAGGCATGGTGCTCGAGACTCCATCTGGCATCAAGCCGATCACCGAAGTGCTGCCGGATGCCTTCGGCCCGAAAGATTTGGATCGATAATGGCTGGATTCTCTGCGGTAGAACTCATCATTGCCAAGCGCGATGGTGCCGAACTTTCAACTGACCAGATCGACTGGCTGGTGGCGAACTACACCTCGGGTGTTGTCGCCGATGAACAGATGTCGGCGATGGCTATGGCAATTTTGCTCAACGGCATGAACCGTCGCGAAATTCGCGACCTCACTCTGGCAATGATCAACTCTGGTGAGCGACTCAACTTCGCTGATCTCGCGGCACCGACCTCGGACAAGCACTCAACCGGTGGTGTCGGCGACAAGATCACCCTCACTCTCGCTCCGCTAGTTGCAGCATTTGGTGTTGCGGTGCCTCAACTTTCGGGCCGCGGACTCGGGCACACCGGTGGCACTCTCGACAAACTCGAGGCGATTACGGGTTGGCGAGCAAACTTGAGCAATCAGGAGATGCACCAGCAGCTGGCCGAGGTCGGCGCGGTAATCTGCGCGGCTGGCAGCGGCTTGGCTCCAGCCGACAAAAAGCTTTATGCCCTAAGAGATGTCACAGGCACCGTTGAGGCCATCCCGCTGATTGCTTCTTCGATCATGAGCAAGAAAATCGCCGAAGGTACCGGCTCGCTGGTGCTTGATGTGAAGGTCGGTTCGGGTGCGTTCATGAAGAACATCGATCGCGCAAGAGAACTTGCCACGGTGCTGGTGCAGCTCGGAAACGATGCTGGAGTAAAAACCTCAGCGCTGATTACCGACATGTCAACTCCGCTTGGCCTCCAGGTGGGAAACGCACTCGAGGTTCAGGAAGCCATTGATGTGCTGGCTGGCGGAGGACCCCAAGACGTCATCGACATCACGGTTGAGCTGGCCCGTGAGATGCTGCGCCTTGCCGGAAAGACCGACGTCGATGTTGCAGCTGCGCTGAACGACGGGCGAGCCATGGACAAGTGGCGTCAAATGATTTCTGCCCAGGGCGGCGACCTAGCCG
>JBJTMF010000019.1:0-4770 GCA_046063405.1 Microbacteriaceae bacterium | reverse complement strand
TTCAACTTCAACGACTACGCGGCTCTGCTGCCGCTGGTTACCAATTCGCTAATCGCCGCGGCTCTGCTGGGCCTGATGGGCGGACTCGTCGGCATCTTCGTGATGAACCGCGATGCCTCATTCGCCGTTCACGGAATCAGCGAGCTGTCGTTCGCGGGTGCGTCGGTGGCACTACTGGTTGGCATCGATGTCGTGCTCGGTTCGATCATCGGGTCGGTGATTGCTGCAATCATCATCGCGATGCTCGGTTCGAAAGCCAAAGACCGCAACTCGATAATCGCAGTCTTGATGCCGTTTGGTTTGGGCCTCGGAATTCTCGCCCTGTCGCTCTATCAGGGTCGTGCCGCCAACAAGTTCGGCCTACTGACCGGGCAAATCATCGCGGTGGATGAACCAGCCCTGATCTGGTTGGTCACGATCACCGCGCTAGTCACGGTGGTGCTGTTGCTGATCTGGCGTCCGCTGCAGTTTGCCAGCCTCGATGCCGATGTGGCTCGCGCTCGCGGGGTTGCCACCGGCACTTTAGGTTTCGGTTTTATGTTGCTGCTCGCGCTAGCGGTTGCGGCCAGCGTGCAAGTGGTTGGTGCGCTTCTCGTGCTGAGCCTGCTGGTCACCCCGGCCGCCTCGGCGCTTCGCGTCACGGCCTCGCCAAAGCTCGCGCCGGTGCTAAGTGTGCTCTTTGCGCTGACCGCATCGGTTGGCGGAATCCTGCTCGCTCTCGGCGGTGGTCTGCCGGTTAGCCCATACATTACGACCGTTTCGTTCGTGATCTATTTGGTTTGTCGCGCCATCGAAGCCGGTCGCAAACGCGCCGCCAAGCGCTCGGTGCTAAAGGTCGCCGCGTGAGCGCCCCGGTCAAACGCAACACCTGGCAGAAGGATGCCGTGAAGCATGCACTCGGTGAATCCACCGGATTCGTCAGCGCCCAAGAATTGCACCAAAACCTGCGAGCCCACGGTTCGAGCATCGGCCTGGCCACGGTCTATCGCGCGCTCGCCGACCTGGCTTCCACCGGCGATGCCGACAGCATCACCTCGGTTGACGGTCAAACCCTGTTTCGCGCCTGCACCACCAGTCACCACCATCACCTGGTTTGTCGCGGATGCTCGCGCACGGTAGAAATCGATGCCGCTCAGGTGGAGTCTTGGGCTTCAAAGATTGCGGGCGAAAACGGGTTTCGCGATGTCAGCCACACGATCGAGTTGTTCGGCACCTGCGCGGATTGTTCTCGCACTAACTAGGGCTTGCTTAATGCTCGCTGGTTCGCCTAAACTTGAGCAGTTGCCTTGTGCAACCTTAGTTTTCGCTTAAGCCAAAACAAACCACTCAATAATTCAGGGTTTTACTGGCTTGCCTAAAGGAGAAGAAATGGCAGCTTACTGTCAGGTGACTCAGACTGGCCCACAGTTCGGCCACTCGGTTTCGCACGCTCAGAACAAGACCAAGCGTCGCTTCAACCCGAACATTCAGAAGAAGACCTACTTTGTTCCTTCGCTGAAGCGCAACGTAACCCTCAACCTCAGTGCCCGTGGCATCAAGGTGATCGACGCTCGTGGTATCGAGTCGGTTATCGCCGAGCTTCTGGCCCGTGGCGAGAAGATCTAAGGAGTCGCAGCTAAATGGCTAAGAAAGACAAGGACATCCGTCCGATCATCAAACTGAAGTCGACTGCCGGCACCGGTTTCACCTACGTGACCAAGAAGAACCGTCGCAACGACCCAGACCGCATCGTTCTAAAGAAGTACGACCCAGTAGTGCGCCAGCACGTTGAATTCCGCGAGGAGCGTTAATCCATGGCTAAGAAGAGCAAGATTGCCCGTAACGAGCAGCGCAAGGTTGTCGTCGAGCGTTACGCCGCACAGCGCCTAGCCCTCAAGAAGGCCCTAGTCGACCCAAACAGCACCGACGCACAGCGTGAAGCTGCACGTGTTGGTCTGCAGAAGCTTCCACGCAACGCATCGCCAGTTCGTGTTCGCAGCCGCGACGCGATCGACGGTCGTCCACGTGGTGTGCTCACCAAGTTCGGTCTGTCGCGTGTTCGTTTCCGTGACATGGCTCACAAGGGTGAACTTCCAGGTATCACCAAGTCGTCCTGGTAAATCACAACTTTTTAAAAACCCGTCGGTTCGCCGGCGGGTTTTTTGCTTAAATCCGCGTGGTTAAGCCTCAGTAACGGGTTCGCAACACGCCGAAACAAATAACAAAGGGATTTGTTGTTGAGGCTAATGTGAAAGGGACAGTACGTCACAAAACGTCTAAAGTCCAGGAGGACATCATGGCTAACACCCTAAACAAGGGCGACCTAGTTGCCGCAGTAGCAGCACACACCGGTGAGTCCCAGGCAGCCGTCAACCGCGTAGTTGACGCTCTGTTCGAGACCATCGCAAAGACCGTTGCCAAGGGCGACAAGGTCACCATCCCAGGCTGGCTTTCGGTTTCGAAGGGTCACCGCTCGGCTCGCACCGGTCGCAACCCACAGACCGGCGCAACCATCCAGATTGCAGCTTCGAACACCGTAAAGGTAGCCGCAGGCAGCAAGCTAAAGGCAGCCGTCAAGTAGTCTTCACTACAAAGCTTCAGGCGTCGACTTCGGTCGGCGCCTTTTGCTTTAACAACCTCATCGGCCGGCGGGTTTGCTCAACTTTTTTGCCTAGGCTTAATGGGTGACCCAAAACCAACCGCCTCGCAGTCTGCTGCTGTTCAGCGCTGCTGTGCTGAGCGCGGTTGCCACCGTCGTGCTGGCCGCTTGGATCACCGGACTCACCGATCCACTTGCGCTCAGTGACCCAGGCGTCGTCGTTCGTTGGGGTCTCCCGGTGCTTCGAGTTCTCACCGATCTCAGCATGGCCGTAGCCCTTGGCGCATCTGCATTCGCCGCCTTCGCCCTTAGCGACAAGTCGCAATCGCTCACTAATGCGCTCAACCTCGTTGCTGGCGCAGCCATCGGATGGACAGTCATCGGTTCGGCAAACTACCTCTTCACTTACCTCTCGATTACCGGCAGCAAGTTGAGTTTCGATGCCACCTTCTCGGCCGGGCTCGAACTGTTTCTAACCCAGATTGCTCTCGGCCAGGCGCTTGCCTTAAACCTGCTCGCCGGCCTAGTCGTGGCAACTCTGGCAATCATGGTTCGGTCACTGCGCTCGACCATTTGGCTCGTAGCCGCCGGATTCGCGGGACTCGTGCCGCTGGCAGTTTCGGGTCACGCCGCCGGTTCGGCCGGGCACGCCATGGCGGTCAACTCCATCGGCATGCATCTGGTTGGCGTGGTGATCTGGGTCGGCGGCTTGGTTGCACTGCTCGTGATCGCTCGAGGTGAATCACAAGAACAGCAGCTCAAACTGCTCAAGCGTTTCTCAACCCTTGCCCTGGCCGCCTTTGTTCTCACCGCAACCTCCGGTGTCGCAGCCGCGCTGATTCGCCTGAGCCCATCCGACTGGTTCACCACCAACTACGGTCGACTGGTACTCGCGAAGATCGTGGCGCTGCTGGTTCTGGGTGCGCTCGGCGCGATCTATCGTCTTCGCCTGATTGGTTCTCAACCGCGAGGTTTGATGTGGCGCGTAGCCTCACTCGAACTGGTCGTGATGTCGATCGCTGTCGGGCTGGCCGCGGCTCTGGCTCGCACGGGCGCGCCGGTAGATAACAACGTGGTGGCAAACCCGAGCCCCGCAAGAATCCTGACCGGCACCGACTTGCCACCCGAACTAACCTTGAGCCGCTGGATCACCGAGTGGCGATTCGACCTGCTCTGGTCGGCTATCTGTTTGGCTGCCGCGGTGGCATACGTGTGGGGAGTAATCCGGTTGCGTCGCCGTGGCGACAATTGGTCGATCGCCCGAACCGCATCCTGGCTCGCTGGTCTGGCGATGCTGTTTTACATCACCAATGGCGCAATCAACGCCTATCAGGAGTACCTCTTCTCGGTTCACATGATTGGCCACATGATTTTGAGCATGGGTGTGCCGGTGCTGTTGGTGCCAGGTGCGCCGGTGACGCTGCTGCTTCGAGCCGTGGCCAAACGCAACGACGAATCTCAGGGTGTTCGCGAGTGGGTGCTCTGGGCCGTGCACACACCTTGGGCGCGATTGGTTTCGCATCCGATCTTTGCGGCGGTCAACTTTGCGGCCTCGCTGGTGCTCTTCTATTTCACGCCCGCGTTCTCGTGGTCGGTTCACGATCACCTCGGCCATCAGTGGATGACCGTGCACTTTTTGATCACCGGATACCTGTTCGTACAGGCGATCATCGGCATCGACCCTGGGCCTCATCGCTTGCCGTATCCGGTTCGGCTGATGCTCCTGATCGGCACGCTTGCCTTCCACGCCTTTTTCGGTTTGGCGCTCATGGATGGCACGGCTCTTTTGTTGCCCGAGTGGTACGGCGCTATGGGGCGCACATGGGGTTCAACCCCGCTCGCTGACCAACACGATGGCGGGGCGATCGCGTGGGGTATCGGTGAATTACCGACCGCGGTGCTTACGATTATCGTCTCGGTGCAATGGGCCAGGGCCGATCAGCGCGAATCGACGCGACTCGATCGGGCATCCGACCGCACCGGCAATCAAGATCTCGAAGAATACAACGCGATGTTGGCCAGGCTGGCAAAGCGTGAGGAACGATAGCGGTGGAGCAGGTAAGTCTTTCTCAAGAGCAGCTCGCGCTATTCAAGTACATCGAGGGTGAACACACCAACATCTTCGTCACCGGTCGGGCCGGAACCGGCAAGTCCACGCTGCTCACCTATCTGGTTGAGAACACTAAGAAGAA
>JBJTMF010000018.1:0-18099 GCA_046063405.1 Microbacteriaceae bacterium | reverse complement strand
CCACAAGAAGTCGTTCCAAGTTGCCAAGAAGCTGAACAGACCCAGCACGAAACCGCTCTGTCGAATGATCGGCAGCACGATGTTCCAGTAAATGCGAAGCACACCTGCACCATCGATGCTTGCGGCCTCGAGCATTTCGTTCGGCACCTGAGCGTCGATCACCTGGCGCATCCAGAACACACCGAAGGCGGTAACCAGAGCTGGGATGATCAGCGCGTTCAAAGAGTCGATCCAGCCAAGGCCCGAAATCAGCATGTACAGGGGGATGATTCCCAACTGGCTTGGCAACATCATCGTGCCGATCACGAACAGGATTAGCCCGCGACGACCCTTGAAGTTGAGCTTGGCGAATGCGAAGCCGGCCAATGCCGAGAACAGCACCTGAGCAACAGCGACAACCACGCCGACGATCACGGTGTTGAGTAGCGCCGTGTTGAAGTCGATGACCTCATAGACGTGTTGAATTACCGTCCAGAATCGAGGGCCAGGAAGAATCGCAGGAGGAATCTTCGAAACCTCTTCGGTTCCGTTCGAGGCAACGATGAACATCCAGTAGAACGGGAACAGCGAAACCAAGGCCATGAAACCGAGGGCGATGTAGCCAACGAGGCTTACCTTCTGCCACTTGGAGCGCTTGTGCTTGATGCGCTTAGGTTTTGCTTTGATGTCGGTCATTTGGCATCTCCACTCGCCATTTTGCGGGTAATCAAGAAGTTGATCAGCGAAACGATGAGCACGATGATCGTGATCATGATGCCGATTGCGGCTCCGTAGCCCCACTTGGCCGTGCCACCAAAGGCCTGGTCATAGAGGAACATGGTGAGCGTTAGCAGCTGGTGGGTGCTTCCGCCGTCGGTAGTACCCGACAAAGTGAGCGGTTCGGCAAACACCTGCAGACCACCGATGGTGCCGACAATCAGCACAAAGGTGATGGTGTTGCGAAGACCCGGCAGCGTTACGTATCTGAACTGCTGCCAAGCGGTTGCGCCATCGAGAGCCGCCGACTCGTAAAGCTCATCTGGAATTGCAAGCATCGAAGCCAAGAAGATCAGGGCGTTATAACCGGCCCAGCGCCAGGTGATCATGGCGGCGATGGCAATGTGCGATGCCAGTGGGTCTTCGATGAAGTCGATGTTGTCAACACCGAACCATCCGAGAACCATGTTGACCAAGCCGTACTCGCGGCCAAAAAGCTGACCGAACACGATGGCTACGGCCAACACCGAGGTGATGTTTGGCACCAAGAGCAGAGTGCGCCAGAACGTTTTGGCTTTGAGGAATCGGTTGCGCAGCACCGCTGCGAGCGCAATGGAGATGACCATCTGCGGGAAGGTCGACCAGAACCAAATGTCAAAGGTGTTGCCGATCGCCGTGTAGAGGCGGTCGTCTTGAAGCAGGTAAACGAAGTTGTCCCAGCCGACGAAGGTTTGACCTTCGAGGGATAGCCCACCAGCACCACCCAGCGGGTCGAACTCGAAGAAGGCGATAACGGTCGAGTAAAGCACCGGGAACATGCCGAAAATGATGAACATCACGACGAACGGGGCTACGAATAAGTAGCCCCATTTGCCGTTGAGCGATCTGAGCCCCGGAAAGTCTTTTGGTGTCTTCTGTTTCTTTTGGCGCCAAGGCGAGGGGGCGCTATTGCGCTTGCCCTTCGCCTTGGCGTCTAAAGCGGCTGGTGCCGTTGCACTAGTCATCTAGGAGATCTCGTTTGACTAGCGGGTGACTTTTTCGAGGTCAGACATTACCTGCTTCCAAGATTCCGCGGAGGTCCACGGCTTCTTGGTCGCGGTGTTGGCCTTGCCAGAAACTACGCGGCCGAGGCCAGCTCCGAATGCCTGGTCGATGGCGCGTTGCAGCTTGCCTTCGAAGATTGGCTTCAGTTTGGTGATGCCTTCGGAGTAGATCTTGCCTACCGGTGCGTTGTTAAAGAATGGGTCTTTGAAGTCTTTGACCGAGGAGTCGTTGTAGATCGACTTGGTCGAAGGGAACAGACCGTAGGTGCGGAAAACCTGAAGCTGCTGCTCAGGAGCTAGGTACCAGGCGATGAAGTCCCAAGCGGCCTGCTTGTTCTTTGCATACGAAGGAATCGAGAGCTGGGTTCCACCCTGGTTACCGCCACCGCCAGGCAGGTCGGCGATGTCCCACTTGCCCTTGGTGTCTGGTGCCTGCTGCTTGATGTAGTCCATCATCCAGGCCGGGGCCAGCATGGTGGCGAAGGTGCCCTTGTTCATACCGACGTTCCAGTCAGATGAGAACTGTCCGATGCGGGTACCGATCTTGGCAGCGTGTGCTTTGAGGGTGATGTCCCAGGCGGTCTTGATGTTCTTGTTGGTCTTGTAGATCAACTTGCCCTGGTCGGTGCCGTCGTTGCGGTAGTACTTTTCGGTGCCCTGGTTTAGCACGGCTGCGTAGATGGTTCCAACGTTGTCCATGAATCCCTTGCCGGCCTTCTTGTCGGCGGCGCTGAGCTTGGTCATGTACTTCTTACCAACCTCGATGAACTTCTCCCAGGTTGGCCACTTCTTGGCAAGCACGTCGCGAGCGGTGCCGTTCTTGACCTGAGCTGCCGTGACTAGACCGGCCTTGACCATTAGGTCGCTGCGGTAGGCAACCTCTAGGCCACCGACGTCGGTTGGGATACCGATGACGCTGTCGTCGTATCCGACACCTTGCTCCCAGCGCCATGGCAGGAAGTCTGGCTTCATGGTGGTTGCCGAAACACCAGATGGCACGGTACCGACTGGGACGCGCTTGCCGGTGGAGTCAACGTAGCTCACGTCTACTGGGTTTCCGGCCTTGTCGGTTCCCTTGGTAGCGTTGGCATTCGCCGAGGTGGTCTTCATGGTGCGAAGGTCGGTGAAGCACTTCGGGTATGAACGCCAGTAACCCGAGTAGGAAACCTCGACGGCCACGATGTCTGGGCCCTGCTTTGAGGTGCACGCGGTGATCATGTTGGTGCCGTTTAGTGGGTCTAGGTCAGATTTCTTGATCTGGAGAGTGATCTCTGGGTGAATCTGCTTGTACTGCTTGACCAGGTTCGGCTCGATTACGTCACCGAAGGTCCAGATCGTGATGGTCATTGGGGTTGCAGCGGTTGCGGCCGGGGCCGAGCTGACGCCTGCACCGATTGCAAGAGCGGCCATGGCCATGCTTGCACCGATTTTCTTGATTTTCACCGGAAGACTCCTCAAGGATTTAGGTTGTGTGAAACCGATTTCACAGGTTTATAGTAAACTGCGAAAGCGGTTTCAGCGCAAGTTAGTTTTGGATGACCGACGGATTCGTTATCGAAGCGTGATGATTCACCAAAACCGACCCTGCGAACATTGAGCCCGTGGCAGGCAAACACAGTCAGTTAGGAAGTCACATGAAGTTCCGCAACATTCTCAGGGCAGTCGGCATCGCGACTGTCTCGGCTCTTTTGGTCGTGCCAATGGCTCAGGCTCCGGCGCAAGGCGCCAGCAAGGTCACCTACAAGCTGCTCTGGTCTGACGAGTTCAGCGGCAAGGCTGGTCTTGGCCCAGACTCTAAGAACTGGACCTACGACACCATGGTTGGGCCAAACTCCGAGAAGGAGTACTACACCACCAAGCGCGCCAACACTCAGCGCGACGGCAAGGGCCACCTGCTGATCACGGCAAACCTGATCACCGAGACCGATCCGCTCTACGACTACTGTCTTCCCGACCTCACCGATACCTGCTGGTATTCCAGCGGCCGCATCAAGACGGCTGGTCGCGTGAGCTTCAAGTACGGAAAGATCGAAGCCCGCATGAAAATGCCGGCGGGGCAAGGCACCTGGCCAGCCTTCTGGATGCTCGGACAAGACCTCAACCGCGGTGGCACCTGGCCTGATTGTGGCGAGATCGACATTGTCGAAACCCAAGGCGCTCAGCCAAACGTGGTGTTCGGTACGGCACACGGCCCAGGCTATTCGGCCGGCCAAGCGATCGGAAACATCTTTGTTCACAGCAAGCCGGTGACCGATGGATGGCACACCTACTCGGTGATCTGGAAGCCAAATCGCATCGAGTGGTACTTCGATGGCAAGATCTACCACACGCTCAAGCCAGCCGACACCATGGGTAATCTCTGGGTCTTCAACCAGGAATTCTTTGTAATCCTGAACCTTGCCATGGGCGGAACCTTCGCCGGTGAGATCGACCCGACGGTCAAACAGGCCAAGCTTTACGTGGACTACGTGCGTGCCTATTCGGTCAACGGCGTCGGCAAGGTTTACAAGCGTTAGGTAACGAATTCATAAATAAACCGCTTTCACGATTTTCTTTCTCTTAAAGCGGTCTTATGGTTATTATTGTGAAATCGGTTTCACGAACACTTGAACCCGAGGAAGCGAATCAACAAACCTTTCCAGGTCTAGGAGGTCGAAGTCAGTGGCGCACACCACCGACCTCGACCTTCTAGCCAGGAAACGGAGCCGGAGTTTGTGCGAAACCCGTTGCGAACACGGCTTTGGATAGAAAGAGCCGAAATGACCACCCTGCCCGATGGCTTCAAATGGGGAGCTGCAACCGCTAGCTACCAAATCGAAGGATCAACCGAGGTAGATGGCCGAGGTACCAGCATCTGGGACACCTTCGCAGCCACCCCAGGCAAGGTCGTAAACATGGAAAACGGCTCAGTAGCCTGCGACCACTACAACCGCTACCCAGAAGACATTCGCCTAATGAAAGACCTAGGCATCCAGACCTACCGCTTTTCACTGGCTTGGTCACGCATGTTTCCAGAGGGTGACTCCCGCCGAGAACAGCGCGGTTTCGACTTCTATAAGCGCCTCGTAAACGAACTGCTCGAAAACGACATCGAGCCACTGGCCACCCTCTATCACTGGGACCTACCTCAGACCCTTCAAGACAAAGGCGGATGGGCGAATCGCGACATCGTCAACGCCTTTGCCGACTACTCGGGTGCTGTAGTTGCCGAACTGGGCGACCTGGTTAAGGGTTGGGCCACACTCAACGAACCTTGGTGCACCTCGTGGCTCGGCTACGGAATTGGCGTTCACGCACCCGGCGAGCGCGACCTACACAAGGCGATCTCGGCGGCCCATCACACAGCCCTGGCCCACGCCGAGGCGACTCGAGCAATCCGCGCTCAAAACAGCAGCGTCAAGACTGGCATCGTGCTCAACATGACCAACTACATCGTCGACGACGCAAACAACCCTGAGCTCGTTGAACTAGCCGACCTGCTAGATGCCAACATCAACCGTTGGTGGACCGACGCTATGAGCACCGGGCGTTACCCAGAAGTGCTCGACAAGTACTACGGCGAGACCTACAAGAGCATCCTGTTGCCTGGCGATGAAAACCTACTCAAGATCGACAACGACTTCCTTGGAATCAACTACTACAGCGATTCCTTCGTGTCGACCCCTCGCCCAGAAGACAAGCCGATGAGCGAAGGCGGTCTGCACCCATTCCCGCAGCGCAGCAACGGAACCCCACACCGACATGGGCTGGCCGATCACTCCGGATGGCTTGCGTCAACTGGTGCACCGCATCCACCGCGACTGGCCTGAGATCAAAGAAATCATGGTCACCGAAAATGGTGCCGCGTTCCCTGAAGAGCCAGACGAAGACGGCGAAGTCAACGACGATCGCAGAGTTCAGTACCTCACCCAGCACCTCGAAGCGCTCAGCCGCGCCATCGACGAAGGTGCGCCGGTCACCCGCTACTACGCATGGTCGCTACTCGACAACTACGAATGGGCCGAAGGATACGCCAAGCGATTTGGTTTGGTGCACGTTAACTTCGATACGCAGGTTCGCACGCCAAAGAAGTCGGCAAAGGTTTACGCTACGATTATTCAGACCAACGGCGAGAGTTTGAACGCCCTCGTCAGCTAGCTTCTGGAGGTTGTATGAGCGTCAAGCCACGCCCAACCTACTCGGCAATTGCTAAAGCCGCCGGCGTTTCAGAAGCCACGGTTTCTCGTGTGCTAAACGGCGATGATCGCGTAAATCCAGAGCGCACCGCAGCTGTTCTCAAGGTCGTTGAAGAACTTGGCTATCGCAAAAACCGGGCCGCCACCGCACTCGCATCCGGCCGCACCGGTCTAATCGCAGTGGTTATCGACGACGACCTCTCGGTTTTCGCCGACCCGTTCTGGGGCACGGTCACCTCTGGTATTTCTCGAGTGCTCATGGAGAACCACCTGCAAACCGTTTTGATGGTTACCCCCGTGAACCGAGTCGATGGCCCGGTTGCCCACTACCTAGAATCGCGTGAAGTAGACGGCGCGATCTTCTTCCAGCTGCACAAAGACGCATTGGTTCGCAAACTCGCCAAGCAGGGTTTGCCGATAGTCATCACCGGCAGCCCGCACACCGATGCCGATCTAATCTTTGTTGACACCGACAACTTTGGTGGTGGCTATGCGGCAACCAAGCACCTAATCAATCGCGGATGCAAAAAGGTTGCCGTAATCACCGGTGACATCGAAACCACCGCCGGTCACCAGCGCCTCGACGGTTACAACCAGGTTTATCGAGAGTTCGGCCGTGTTCCATCCAAGAGTTTGGTCAAGCACGGTGACTACTCGTTCGAAAGCGGACAAGCGCAGATGCGTCAGCTGCTTGCTGACAACCCCGATGTCGATGGCGTCTTTGCCTGCAACGACCTCATGGCTCTCGGCGCGATCGCGGTGATCGAAGAGTCAGGTCGTAGTGTGCCAAATGATGTCGCAGTTATCGGATTCGACGACTCGATCATGGCTCGCACCTCGCGACCAGCGCTTTCATCGGTGAGACAAGACATCGCCGCGTTGGGTGAAGCCGCCGCGCAACTCATGATTGCTCAGCTCAACGGCGAAGCAGCGGAATCGCGCATCATGCCGGTCGAGCTGGTGCTGCGCGAATCGGCTTAGCCTCTAAAGACCTCACCAACACCATTGATGGTGCTGAATCTCACGTAATCGACTTTCATGGTCGCACTATCCATACCAGGGTCAATCTCGCCACCAAGGTTTCCACCCATCGCAAGATTCAAGATGACGTAATGACGGTTGTCGAACGCCCAGTCGCGGTCAGTCTTGTCGACCACGCCATAAAGTTCGCCGTCGACATACCAAGAGATCTGATCCGGCAGCCAGTCAACGGCATAGGTGTGATAACCATCAGACCAATCGGAGCCAAGCTCCTTGGTGCTTCCGCGTCCGGCACCATAACTCACCGGTCCGTGAGAGTAGCCGAGCACCGAGGTAGGCATGCGGCCGACGAGTTCGGTGACGTCAATCTCACCACACCATGGCCAAAGCTTGGTGTCGATGTTGGCCCCCAGAGTCCAGAATGCTCCCCAGGTTCCGTTGCCCGGCGCACCCTTGATGCGGGCTTCTAGGCGACCGTATTTGAATTCAACCTTGCCTTTGGTGACAATCTTCGATGAATACCATTCGCAGTCACCGTAGTAGCATTTGGTCGAACTGGCGCCTTCTCGGGTGGCAAGGATATCTAGCGCGCCACTTCCCGATTGCGAAGAGTTCTCCAGTCGGTACCACTGGCGTTCGTTGTTGCCCCAACCGCGGTTGCCGAATGCCATGCCGTCGCCATTTTCGGGCGACCAGAAACTCGTGTTTGGTGCGAGCCCGCTTGCACCGTTGAACTCATCGCTCCACACGGTCTTGTAGACGCGCGTCTGCGAGGCAACGTCGACATCATTGGTGAGCAGCGTCGCCGAGTCGTAGCCCTTCGGGGCCTTGAAGGTCACCTTGGCCGCAAGCGTAGCGCCGGCATCCGCCACACTAACCGTGCGCGTTGCAAGGCCATCCGAGAGGATGTCGAAGTTATTGCGCAGCCAACCAAACTCGGTGGCGGCAGGTTTAGGAAGCACCTGTGGCACGGTCACGGTTAGCGTCTTGTTATCGCCACCGAAAGCAAGCGAAGCTGTGCCCGAAATCCAGAGTTTGCCGACCTCGATCACATTGCTGGTGGAAGTTTTTTTGGTCTTGCCAAAGTACGCGGTTTCAACCACCTTCACACTGCCGCCCTTTTCGGCTTTGGTGATGGTGAATGTCTTAGACGTGGCTTTTTTGATTGCCTTCGCGTTGAAATACCACTGCCAGGTGATCTTTGATGGCTTGGTGCTGAACTTGGCATCCTTTGCGGTGAGCTTCGTTCCCACGGCGGCATACTTTGCGATCGAAACCGCGGTGGTTAGCTTCACCGATGCGGCCGTAGCCGGTGCAACCAGCGAACTCCCCAGCAAACCCGCAGTGAGCAAAGTGGCAAGCAAGACCTTTTTGAACATGACTTCCTAAGTGTTTTAGTAGCACGAAAGGGTGAGGTTTTGGGCCTCACCCTTTCGTGTTTGAAACTGGGATTACTTGACGACCGTGGTGGTCTTGCTGATCGAGTAGCCGGTAGCACCGGTGTTGGTTGCGGTTACACCAACACGGATGAACTTGCCCTTGTCGGCAGCAACCAGCTTGTAGGTCTTGCTGGTCTTGCCCGAGATAACTGAACACTTGGCCGAAGAAGCTGGCTTCGAAACGGTGAGTGCAGTCTTGCCGACTACCGAGCAGCGGTACCAGGTGTACTTCAGGGTTGGGGTTGGGTTACCGACCCACCATCCTGGAGCAGCGGTCAGAGTCTTTCCAACCTGAGCGGTGCCGCTAACCAATGCAGCGGCGTTGAGCTTTGCTGCGACGGCTGGGAACAGCTCGGCCATTGGCTTCGACGAGTCTGGGGTGTAGAAGTGGAATTCGGTGATTACCGAGTGGTCTGGCTTTTCGCCAGCCACCTGTGGCAAGAACTGAGCGTGGATGTCATCGAGAGTTGGGTCTGGAATGGTTGGGGCGTCAGTCCACTTGAGCGGCTGAACCTCACCCTCGCTGTCGAGGTTCTTGACCGTGAAGGTCACGTTTCCGTAAGCGTCGGTAACCTTGCTAACCTTGCCGCCGTCTGCCTGCGCAGTGGCGTCTTTCATCTTCATGCCTTCAACCATGATCTGGGCACGAGAGTCTGAGTACTGCTTGTTGCAACGAAGGATGACGGTCTCACCAACGAGAGCCTTACCCTTCGAGTCAACGACGTGGTAGGTGAGGGTGAAGGTTGATCCAACCGGCATCCAGGAACGCTGGTAGATCAGACCGGTGCCGAACCAGCCGTTCGAAACCCAACCGTCGGCCATCGACTGGTTCTTGGTGGCCTCGCTGGTGTTGTCGGCGGTTAGCACAGGGCTAAGCAATGAGATTTGTGCGCCGTTGTATGGCGTGGCTGCCTGAGCAGGTGCAATCGCGCTTAGCGAGATTGTGGTGAGCGCGGCAGCAACGATTGTCGCGGCGGCCTTTCTCCAAGTGGTCTTCATGGTTTCCTTTCGGCGCAAACTCTCGTTTTGCTTGCGCGTCTAACTACAAAAGTAGCCTAGTGAAAGCGGTTTCTGGAAGCGGTTTCACAGATTCTTTATTGTTTTGTTATTGTTCCCGGTGAGTTTTCGCCCGGTGGCCTAGACCGATTCTGACTTGGCGGCGCTAAGGTCTTTGAGAGCCGGTGCCAGCGAAACCAAGACTGCGGCAACCATGACCAGCGCGGCGATGGCCCAGTAAACCAGCTGAACACCAAACGCGTCAACGGCCATGCCGGTAAACACCATCGATATCATCGGAGCGGCATTCCAGATGGTCATTTCGACGCTGAATACGCGGCCACGCATGCTGGCTGGCACCTGCTGCTGGATCACGGTGTTGAGTAGCGGTGGCAGCGGGCCCCAGACAAATCCGAGAACCACTCCACAGGCGAGCATCACCCAGGTTGGGGGTAGGAACGACATGGGGATGAGCGCCAAACCAACACCCAGCACCGTCACACGCAGGATGTTGCCATAGCTAAGTCGTTTGGTGAACTGGCTAAACAGCAGCGAACCGGCACTGGTCGAGAAGGCCATCACGCTGAGCAACAAACCGAGCGTGGTGGGGTCGCCGATCAGAGAGTAGTACCTAGGCAAGACCACAAATTCGGTTGGCATGTAAAGCAGAGCAAGGAAGATGACCATGACGAAGATGATGGCAACGGCCGGCAGCGTCTTCAGAATCTTGAAACCCTGCATGGCATAAACCAAAAAGTGCTGACCCTCACGCTCGGCATCTGGTTCGATGAATTCATCCACCTTGATTAGCGCCGCGAAGAGCGCTGAAAGGGCAAGGAAGCCGGCGCAAACCCAGAAGGCATTCATCGGGTTGGTTAATGCAATAACCAGCGAGGCGATCGCCGGGCCGGTGGCGAATGCCGCAGCGGCCAGCGATTCATGAATCGAATTTGCCTTATCCAGCGACAGGTTGGCGACCCGGGCGACATCTGGAAGCAACGACTTTCTAGCGGTCATGCCACCGCCGCCAAAGAATGCGCGCACCACACCGATGGTGATCAACGCCGGCAAGGTCATGCCGAACGACCCGTCAAAGATTGGATACGCAATCGTAGTGACCACGGTAATTCCCTCGGCCCAGATCGCAACGCGGCGTCGACCAAGACGGTCGACAAACGAACCCATGATTGGCGAAAGAACTAGCCCAGGGATCGACTGGATGGCGATTGCCAGACCGGTGAGAGTTGCCGAATTGGTGAGGCTTAGCGTGAGCCAAGGCAGGGTGAGAAACATCATCGACCCGCCCATGATTGACGTTGCCGACGCCAGTTGCGCCAGCAAGAATTGACGCATTTAGCGAAGGCCCAGGTCGTCTAGTGTGATTGCGGTTAGGTAGCGGAAACCAGCATCTTCGATGACCTTTTGGGCACCAGTGTCTCGATCGACCACGGTGGCGACGGCGACCACATTTGCTCCGGCCGCTTTTAGCGCCTCGGCCGCGGTGAGCGGAGAGCCTCCGGTGGTTGAAGTGTCTTCGACGACCACAACGTTCTTGCCCGCTACATCCGGGCCCTCAACTTGGCGACCCATGCCGTGAGCCTTGGCCTGCTTGCGAACCACGAAGGCATCAATGGCCCGGCCGCGCGCTGCCGCTTGGTGAAGAACAGCCGTGGCGACCGGATCGGCGCCCATGGTGAGCCCGCCGATGGCAACGAAGTCGGTCACGCCATTCTGATCTAGTAGGTCAAGAATCACATTGCCGATCAGTGGGGCCGCCTCGTGGTGAAGCGTGGCGCGACGAAGATCGACGTAGTAGTCGGCTTCTAAACCACTCGAAAGTGTCACCCGGCCGTGCACGACGGCAAGCTCTTTGATGAGTTCAATCAGGCGGGTCTTGTTCGCAGCGGTCATGCTTCAATCCTAAATCCGCGGCTGTAGTCTTGCTCCCGGCTAAAAGGATAGGGGATGACCCTCTCGGGCCATCCCCTATCAGAAATACCAATTAGTTGATCGTGAAGTAGATCGTTCGAGTGGTGTTCTGTCCTTTGGTGTTGTAGTTAGCTGGGCTGCGAAGGTCGCGGACGATGACTACCTTAACAGTTACCGGCGCGGTGATCTTCTTCAGCGCAGCCAAGGCTGCCTTGTCTGAAACTGAAGTTCCGCCACAAAGGTTAGCCGCAGGGAATCCCTTGACCTGGTTGGCGGTGGCATCTGTCACAGCCTTTTGGGTTCCGTACGAAACTTGGCAGGTGTAGTTGGTTGAACCAATCTTGAAGGTTGCCGTGGCTGTAATCGGTCCGACCCAGACGCCACGGGAACTCACGTTTAGAGCTCCTGTGGTTTTGTTCCAGAACACAACTTCGCTCAGGACATTCGCCTTGGTGCCGTTGTTTAGCAGCGTTACAGGTGATGCCACGTTACCCGCATCTACGATTGCTGTACTTCCAGCAGCACCCACGGTGTAGGTAACTGTGGTGCTTGAAGCAGCCCAAGTTGCGTTACCAGCCTGAGAAACCACGATGGTACAGGTTCCGGCCTTAATGTTCAGAACATGGTTTGCAACGTAGGTTCCCTTGTTACAGATGGTTGGCGTCGAGAAGCTATACGTTAGCGCACCGCCAGAGGTTGCCGAACCGTAAAGGAAGACTCCTTCAACGCTGACAAGTTTTTCTGGTGCACTTGGCGCGGCTACAGTAACGGTCTGAACCTTCTTGGTTACCGTGTACGTGACCTGCGCACTAGCCGCAGCCCAAGTTCCATTTCCCGCCTGTGAAACGGTGATCACACAGGTGGTGGCCACGAGGTTCTTGACAGAACCCGTTGAGCTAACCGAACAGTTCGAAGCGTTGTTCGAAGCGTAGGCAAGAGCCAAGCCGGAGCTAGAAGTAGCCTTCAGCTGGTACGAGGTACCGATGATCTTTTCAGCAGTGGTCGGTGCAGTGATCGTAACCGTCTGAACCTTGCCCGCGACTGTAATCGTCGCGGTGGCAACGCCTTCGGCGGCCCATGCGCTTGCGGCTTGAACTGCCTTGACGGTACAGGTTCCCTTGGCGACAAAGTTCAGCGTGGTTCCCGCTACGGTACAGATCGAAGTAGTGGTGCTGCTGAAGGTGAGGCTTGGAGTTGCGGTCTCACCGGTGATTGCAACAGTCGCCGAGAGGGTACGCGCGGTGTCACCAATGTTGGCGGTTGTTGCGCCAGCATTTAGCGTCACGGCCTGTGCCAGCTTGGTTGCACCTAGGTACTTGTACGAACCTGCGGTTACGGTTCCTGCCGAATAAACCAGCGTGATGCTTGCCGTTCCGGTGGTTCCGGTTGGAACGGTAACCTCAAGGCTGGTCGCCGAGCGAGTTCCGATGGTGGCAGTTACGGTTCCAAACTTCACAGCAGTTACTTCGCCCAGGTTGGTTCCAGTGATGGTCAGCTTGGTTCCAGCAACAGGAGTGTTCAAACCCTTGCCTGAAACCTGGGTGGTCACGGTCGGAACCACAACAACTGGCACATATAGCGGGTCACGCCACTTGTAGAGAGTGAACTTGTTCGCGGTTGCCGCGTTGGCGTGCCACCAGATCACATCCTTGGTTGCGGCATCAAGCACGTAAGCGCTAATCATGCCGTTACCGGTTGTGAAGGTGGTGCTGAGGATTTCACCAGTCTTGCCGGCTGCGGTTGCGGTCTTCACCGAAACGATTGCGGTCTTGGTTACAGATCCGCTTTGTGAACGGGCAATAACCGAGATGTCGCTCAGTGAGCCAGCCTGAACACCCAAAGGGAAGATGTACTGAGCACTAGGCAGGTCGGCGGCCTTGTCGTTGACGATTGCAACTGGAGCAGTTGCTGCGCCAGAGCTAGTCACCTTGATCAGGCTGCTGGTGCTACCCGAGCGATAGATCGCGTAGAAGTCACCGCTGTTTACCAGCGGCAGGCTGATTACCGGGGCATCCGAGATTCCGGTGCCGGCGGCAACCCATCCATCGTTGGTGGTCGTGGTGGTGCCGTCTGCCTTGAGGCGAACGATCTCACGCTTTGCCACGGTTCCCGTAACGGTGTAACCCGAAGGGCCACTCGAGATGGCGGTTACCTTCTGCTTGGATACGAAGAAGGTAATTGCGACATCCGAACCGGTGGCTGCCTGGTTTGAAGTGAAACCAATCTGGGTTGCGTTAACGTCAGCGCTGTCTTCACCAAACACCTTGATCACGTTCACGTGTGTTGCGTCATCAACGGTGACGAGCACCTGGGTGGTTGGGTAGTACTTCTGGCTGTTGGTGTCGGTGTATTCCTTCCAGCAGTTCAGCACGTAGTACTGCTTGGCAGTGCGCGCCGAAACCGGGAACATGCTCGCAGTTCCCGAGGAGTCTTGCATGTACGACTTCAAGTTGAAGCCGGTGCCAATCGAGGCACAGGCTGCCTCAAGAGGCGCTTTTCCAACGGTGATAGTCGACGTCGTAGCCGAACCGTAAGATCCCTGAAGGATTTCAACGGCAGGGCTGCCGGCGGCGCGACCAGAAGCGGTCATCGTCCACTTGCCGGTGCCGTACCAAGCCGTCGATGTCCAGTAAACATTGGAAACGGCAGGATCCCAGGTGACACTTCCGGTGCCCGCGAAGGCCGAATCCATTGCGGTCGCGGTCGAGCGGGTCAATTTAAATGTCGGGTTTGGCATTACACAGTTAGGTGGGCAGATTGTGCGGGTGCCGTAGGTTGCCACCTGCAGAGCCCCTCCAGTGCCGTCAGCCACAACGGTGTAGCCCTCGGAGGTGCTGTCGCTACTGATGCTGTTGCTCACCTGTGAGATCTTGCCCGCGGTGGTTGCACCTGAGATTGCTGGAGAAACGGTGTAGCCAGGTGCAGAAACCTGGAACGCATCTGAACTTGCCGAGTATGGTCCGTACTTCAGGTAATAACTGCCTCTAACCTTCACTACGTAGCTCGAACCAACTACTGGAGAACTTAGCGCACAGGTCCACGACTGCGAAGATCCCGGCATTCCCATACCTGGCATTGCCGTGTTGATCTTGACCGGAGTGTTTAGGTCGGTCGATAGGTACCAGGCACATTCGTACATTTCGGCAAAACGCGCATTGGTGAACGCAGCGCTGAGCGAGCCGGACTGACCCGGCGTGATGGTTGGCTTTCCAGGAGCTGTAGGAGCACAAGAGCCCGAAACATCTGCACCGTTTGCATCAACGAGTTGTCCGGTAACCACATAGGTGGTACCGACGGTCTTGTTGGTGAAGTCTCCATACGAACCAAGATCGGCTCGCAAACCGTTGGTGATGTCGTCCGCGGTTATGGTCGTGGTTTGTTTGTACTCGTACATACGGCTCGACATACCAGAGTTGTCACGCCAATACCACTCGTGCTGCACGTTCATTCCGGTCTGTTCAACGTCGTTGACAAATAGCTTGCTGGTTACCGTGCTGCCTGCCTGAACCTTTGTGGTGTCGAGACAGATGCTTAGGTCGTGATTCACCGAACCAGGAGCAGTGGCCGGGGTGTATGTGGAGCCGGAAACGGTAACGGTGCCACGAGCGTTGTATTGCTTGAGGCCGGCATCGGTGCCGTCGACCGTCGAAGCAACACCATCGGCCTTGATTTGGACGGTCACGGTGTACTCACCGACAGGAAGTGGCTGTGCAACACCCAAATTCATGTCATAACCACCACTGAAGTTCACCGACACGTTTAGGGTTCCGCGAACCTGGCCGCTTTGGACAGTGGCGGAATAAACCGATGCCTGACCAGGTGTGTATGGATTCGATCCGTACTGACAGCTTGCGTTGATGTCACAGAACGAGAACGAAGGGTTCACGTTCACAGATGGCGCCGTCATGTCTGATGGGTTAGTGCCGATGGCCTGGCCGTTTGGACCAAGCACAGTGGCGGTGGCGGTGATTACCTTGTTGACGTTGGCGGTCATCCAGTCGACTCCGGCTTGGAAGTCGACGTTCACCATCCCACCCTGCGAATTTGCTGGCACCTGGATCTTGTTAGTGTTCGAAAGATCGTAGTTGTAGGCGGTTAAAGCGGCGACTACGGAATCGCCTGAAGCGTATACCGGTGCGGCGGCCTGTGCTGGGCTGGCACTGAGGCCAGAGAATGCCAGCGCGGCTGTGGCGGTGGCGACGAGAACCTTGCGCAGATTGGTTGCGACGTTTTTGAACAAAACAAACCCCTTTGGTTGCTTCAGTGTGTTTGGGAATTCCCCGATATCAAGTGCAAAAAGAACAAATAGCCCGTTTGCACTAACCGCAGGCAAGCCTAGCGGTAAAACCGTCACACTGCGTAACAAAAATAAAGATTTCGTTTTGCCTTAACCTTGAGAAATGCGAATCGCCACCCACAACGTCAATTCCATTCGTACACGCGTCGATCGAGTGGTCGACTGGTTGGTGCGTGCCGACATCGATGTGCTCGCAATGCAAGAGATTAAGTGCAAACCTGAGCAGTTTCCGCGCGAGGCCTTCGAGGCTGCCGGATACCAACTCACGATTCACGGCCTGAACCAGTGGAACGGGGTTGCTTTTGCCAGCCGAATCGAGGCGCAAGATGTGGAAATTGGTTTTGCCGACATGCCCGAATTCAAAGAGGTTGCCGAGGCCCGTGCCCTCGGAGCCACCTTCGATGGCGTTCGCCTCTGGAGTTTGTACGTGCCAAACGGCCGTACGCTTGATGACCCGCACTACAGTTACAAGCTGGAGTGGCTCGATCGATTGGCCGCTGCGGCATCCGAATGGGTGTTCAACGAACCTGAAACTCCGCTTGCTTTGATGGGCGATTTCAACATCGCGCCGCTAGACACCGACGTTTGGGACATGGCCGAATTCGTAGGTGCCACACACGTTTCGCCGCAAGAGCGTCAGGCATTTGCAGCGTTCGAGCAAATCGGGCTAACCGACGTTGTTCGCCCGCTCGTGCCAACCGGCTACACCTACTGGGACTACCAGCAGCTGAGATTCCCTCGCAACGAGGGCATGAGGATCGACTTCATTTTGGGTTCGGATGCGTTCGCCGAGAACGTGAAGTCGGCCGAGATTGTGCGCGATGAACGCAAGGGTGAAGGTCCGAGTGATCATGTGCCCGTCGTCGTCGACCTTGACTGGTAGCAATCGCCTGCCGGCCTGGACCTTGACTGGTAGCAATCGCCTGCCGCTATCTAACCCGCCATCCAAGTAGCTCGTTCGTCGGCATCAAGCTTTTCGATCGCGTATCGCAGCATCGTGCGCGGCATGGTCTTGTGATACTTGGCCAAGAATCCCCGCAGCACACTTAGGTCTCGCTTGCCGATTTCGCGAAGCATCCAGCCAACGGCCTTGTGCATCAAATCGTGCTTATCGTTTACCAGAATCATGGCGAGATGAACCGGCACATCAAACTCCCCCGCTCGAATATGGGCGAAGCTGAACAGCATCGCAACGCGGCGCTCCCACAACACATCGCTTCGAGCCATGGTCAAGATCAGCGTCTTTCGCGGATACTCCACCAGCAGTTGCCCAAAGTGCGGAGCGCTGGTGTCGACTAGGTCCCAGTTGTTTACGCATCCGCGCATGACGGCATCGAGGTAGAAGTCGAAAAGCTCGGTTCGCTGGGCCTTGGTCTTAGCCTTCAGAAACTGCCCCACCAAAATATGCAGTGCCGTGAGGCGATCCTCGTGAATCGGCGACTCGAGCAACATAAAGAGCTGCTCGAGCGGAAGTTCACGAAACCGTTTGGCAACGGCTCTCGTCTGCGGCACGGTGCACCCTATAAAGAGGTCACCTTCGCCGTACTCTCCCGGCCCGGTTTTGAAAAACCACTGCAGGTCACGCACACGCTTCGAATCTGGTGCCGGGGCAAGCGCTCGCAACGCACGCTGCACCGATTCGGCTGTGTGTTCGACCACAGTCGAGCCATCGCCGACGGAATCTGAAGCCGAGGCAGGCAATCTAGCCCAACTCAGATGGAGTGACGCTGAGACCACTGGCGTCGTCACGCAAATCGACCACCACGTGCTGGCCGTCGTGCACAGCGCCAGCCAAGACCAGCGTCGCCAACTGATCGTCGATCTGCTGATGCATCAAACGACGCAACGGACGCGCGCCATAGATAGGGTCGTAACCGCGCTCGGCCAACCAGGCACGGGCAGGCGGGGTGACCGCGAGTTGCAGTCGTCGCTGTTCGAGTCGGTGCGATAGGCGATCGATGTTAAGTTCGACGATCTGCCCCAGCTCGGTGCGATCGAGGGCGCTGAACACCACGATGTCGTCGAGGCGGTTCAAGAACTCGGGTTTGAAATGACCCCTCACCATCGCCAACACACCTTCGCGCCTCTGCTCGTCGGTGAGCTCCTGATCGATCAAGAACTGCGAACCAAGGTTAGAGGTGAGAATCAGAATGACATTTCTGAAGTCGACGGTGCGACCCTGGCCATCGGTCAAACGACCGTCATCGAGAACTTGTAGCAACACGTCGAAGACTTCCGGATGCGCCTTCTCGACCTCGTCGAGCAACACTACCGAATACGGCCGGCGTCGCACGGCCTCGGTGAGCTGGCCGCCCTCTTCGTATCCGATGTAACCCGGAGGAGCACCGAGCAATCGCGATACCGAGTGCTTCTCGCCGTACTCGCTCATGTCGATGCGAACCATCGCCTTTTCGTCGTCAAACAAGAACTCGGCGAGGCTCTTCGCTAGCTCGGTCTTGCCAACACCGGTTGGGCCGAGAAACAAGAACGAACCGGTCGGACGACTCGGATCACTGATGCCGGCCTTGGTGCGTCTAACCGCA